>NZ_FNLB01000001.1:0-346615 GCF_900104145.1 Pseudovibrio sp. Tun.PSC04-5.I4
ATCACAAGACGAACAGAAGTCATAATCCCTCCAAGGTTAGGGGTTTTTCCGGATTCTGGAACCACAATTGCGGTCACCGCCTCGCCAAACTCAGGGCAGACATAAATCCGCCCTGAGTTATCAACGGCTACGCAGCTTCTTGTACAGCATACTGGTTTTCCCAGAAAGCACACCAGCGATCACAGAACGCAAAAGCGAGTTCGTGCGCACGGGCATGGTCTTCTGGCATCATGAACTGAGACAGAATAACAAGGATATCATTCTGATGCTCATCGTCTTCAGCGTCGGTCTCATCATCTGAGCTACTTCCGTGAGCATTGTAGTATCCCGCATCGACGGAGACACCGACTGCACGAGCAGCCTCGCGCATTGGTGGGCTGTACACCATGGCCTCTTCTTCTGTCACCGCGATGTACATCAGGACGCCAAGGAAATCATTCATGATTTCCTCAACATAGCGGTGAAGTTCTACAGCTGGGGCGCCGCATTTGTAAGCATCACGGCCTTCGCGAGGTACACCCAGTTGATCAATCACCTGCTCAAACAAGAGGTAATGTGAGTGTTTGGTGTTCCTTCATAATCACCCTGACCGGCATAAAAGCCGAGTTCATCAAGAAGATTCAGCGTGATAAGGAACCGCGCGGACATATGGTCCATGTTCCGTTTGCTATCAATTTCACGCGTCAAAAACTGCGCCATCAAAATCACATCAGTGAACTGTTTGGTGAGCAGACGAAAATCCATGTGTAGATCTGTGACAGCAGCTTTAGATAAAACGCCGTTTTGAAGATCAGAAATCACCGGGTGAGAAAATAGCCGATGCTCTTTAATTTCAACCATCAGTTGCTCGATGAACTTGTAATTCTGCGCGTATCTGTCTGTAGGTGTCTCTGCCTTAATAAGGTCTTGAACGACGTAACGAGTAGCCTTCATAATAAGTTCCCTCTCCCAAAACATCCTGAGATGACAAATTTGCAAATTCAAAGCTAGTAATTATGCGGGATGATATTAATCATCACTAAGTATATTTATCAACACTACCTCCAAAAATCCTGCCCACTGAATGGTCTTCATGCAAATTTTGCAATCGCAAAAGGAAAATAAATATAAAATTTCTAGTTGATCCAAATTCATCAAGCTGGAGTGATTGATGAATTGCTATATCTCGTAAATATATTCAGGCCTTTGATTTTCTTACTCTAGGTCAATTTTGCACATCACCAAATGTGAACAATATTCATCATTATATTTTTACTGTTCGCTCTGAAGCCATGTGCGTTTAATTTATTTCAGCAATGCAGCACGCATTTATTTTTTTTGTGAATCCAAAGGTTATCCAGACTTGTCCAAGTCTTGTTCAGAGACAGGGAGCGAACTAAACTCTTTTTTGCCCCTATATCGAAAGCCATTCATTCAGATGATTCACCACACAATCTTTACTGACCCTTCCGTTGCACAGTTTTATGAGCTTGGTGAAGTTGTCCGCTCTGACTATGATTTTTGCAAAGCTCAGGCAGCAAACGCCCGTTCAATTTTGGACTTAGGCTGCGGAACGGGTGAGCTCACTGTTCAGCTCACAAAAGGACGACACGTCGTTGGGTTGGACCCCGCCACAGCAATGTTGGATATTGCGAGAGCTAGAGCGGGGGGAGAAAATGTGACGTGGATTGAAGGCGATGCGCGCAACTTCTCTCTCAATGAGCATTTCGATCTTGTAGTCTTGACGGGCCACTCCTTTCAGTTTTTCCTGAATGAAAAAGACCAACTGTCCGCTTTGAACTGCATAGCAAAACACCTCTCTCCCAATGGGCGCTTTATCTTTGACACCCGCAACCCGGATTTTGGGGGCCGCAAGACAAGAGAAAAACACGAAACACTGCAGTGTCGTGTGCATCCAGATCTCGGTGAAATCGAAAGCTGGAACATCTCCGAGTACGATGAGGAAAATCGTATCCTCAGTTTCGTTAATGTCTACAAACATCTGGAGACGGGCGAGGTCTATAGTGCACCCTCTCAGATCAAATACACCAATCAAAACAAGATCAAGGCTCTGATAAAACAGGCGGGCCTGCACGTAGATGAATGGCTAGGAGAGTGGACGGGCGAGCCGTACAATCCGGCTTCTCGTGAGATCATCCCGATTGGAAGAAAAGCGTAGGCCTCGGCGCTCAATACGAGCGAAGGCAAAGCGGATGCCAGAGCCAATGAATAAGGCACCGGTCAACTGGCAATTCCCCAATCTTTGATCGAGTCGATAAGATCGACAGAGGACGAGCTTCGCCGCTTCATGAAATGTACGCGGAGCTCATCCTACAAGAGAATTTTTGAAAGAAGCTCTGGGAAAAAGGACGAAGTCCATCTCAACGTAAAGAGATAACCCGCACAGCCGTGGCAACAAGCAGATATCGATTTCTTGGGAGTAAACCAACAGTGTTATCGCTATGAGCGAGCTTGCCGCATTTACCAGTATTTGGAGCTAAACCTTCGGACCAAACCACGTAAGCGGCAGAAACGGGATAAGCCGAATAAGTTAGAAGCTCCGGCAACAACCAATCTAGTTTGGCCAATGGACTTCATGTCTGACAAAAAGGACGACGGTTCAGAACTTTGAATATCCTTGATGACTTCAACTGGGAGAGACCGGCTATTGAAGTGGGTATTTCATTCCCAGCACTGCGGATCATACGTGCTTTGAAACAAGTGACGGAATGAGTGGGATGCCTGAGACCAATCGGGTTGGCAATGGGCCCGAGAAGATCAGTGAACTATTGTTGTTCCGGGTAGAAATCAGGGCATCAGGATTTTGCATATTTAGCCGGCCAACCAGCGCAGGATGCATATATAGAGCGTTTTAGCCGGACTGTTCGGCAGGAATGACTGGATCAAAATTGTTTTGCAACGATCAACAAGCCCAGACGGAAACAACCAATTGGCTCTGACCTTACAATACCGAACAGCTCATCATGGTCATCCGCGGTGTTACACCCGCAACCAAAATGAGTTTGGCAGCATAACTCTACTGCCAAACTCATCCAATAACGGGAGGATTACTCCCTCGCACATCCGTGTGAGGGGGTTTCACTTTCTGTTGCATGGGTATGGTTGGACGAACCCAATATTTCGAGAAGATATTTCCATGGCAACAATTCCAATTCCGCAAACGGTACACATTCATGAGTTGGCCGAGAGTGATGCCATTGATTTACTGAAATTTGAAAGAGCCAATAAGTCTTTCTTTGAGAAATGGGTTCCAGCTCGCACCGAAGACTATTTTGAACTGGAAAGCCTCAAAGAGATTATCCGCGAGCTTGTTATGGACGAGGATCATTTTTTCCTCGTTAGAAACGAAGAGTACCAACTGATCGGCAGAATTAATCTGCGTGCAGCAGGCGCTAGTACTGATGGAGGTGCAGAACTCGGCTATCGCATCGGAGAAGCATTCGGCGGGAAGGGATTTGCCAAAGCCTCAACCCTCGCGCTTATTCAACATTTGAAGGCGGAAGGCGGGCCGTCCTCCTAATCGCCTTTGCCGCAGTTAATAATCCGGCATCCTCAAGCGTCCTCAAGCCTGTGGCTTCCAACAGGACGCGACAGGCACCAAATCTGTTCAACTGAACGACCAAACGCTGACCCTGCACAAATATACACGTCTCCTGGAGGCATAAGTTCGTAAAGTATGCGCTTTTTCTGAACTCTAGCCAGTATTCTTCGCGATAATACAGACGCGGCGAAATCCTTTTTCGGCTTAATGTCTTCGTCCCAGACGAAAGACGCCGACATATGGATCTCTATATTATTCAAGCCCTTGGTATAACGGCTTTTGCAGTCAACATGGTTGGCTTTTCAACTTCCCGAGATCAGTTGCTCCGCAGCCTGATTTTCCTCAGCGCCAGTCTGTTTTGCATACACTACGTATTACTGGGTGCATATGTTGCTGGTCTAAGCCTTGCGCTTAGCGGTTTGCGATCCTTAATATCGTTGAAATACAAAGGAAATCGCTGGTTTTTTGGCTTTGCTATTGTGCAAACGCTGATGAGCCTTGCCATTTATGACTCTCCCTTCGACCTTTTACCATGGTCTGCCTCCCTCCTCAACGGCTATGCCATGTTCTGCTTAAGCGGCATCCGTATGCGCGTTGTCATGCTGGTTGGTGCTGCCCTCTGGTGTTCAAATGCTGTCATCGTCGGGTCCTGGGGCGGCGCAATAAATGACCTGACAAACGGCACACTGTTGCTCGTAACCATTTATCGCATGAAAACGGCCACAAATAAGGAAGTGCTTAACCAAGCCTGATAAAACCCTCCACCTTTTCACACCAACAATCCATCCCCAGCAAAACAACCCTAAAAAACGCCGGATTTTCAGAGGTTTGTTCACCGCCTATAACGTTGAAGAGCAGAAATGGCATAACAATAAATCAGGGTTGGAGAGCCGAATGCCCGTTTATCTGACCGGCCTTGCGACAGCGGTGCCGCCCTACGAATTAACTCAGAACCTGGTGTTGGAGTATGCACGCCGCATCCTCGGTCCAAAGTTCGCCCAGTTTGAGCGCATGTCTGGCACTTTTTTAAATGCAGGCGTTGAAAAACGCTATTCTCTTGCGCCGCTGGAATGGTTTTTAGAACCACAAAACTGGCGGACACGCAATGAGGTGTACCTACGCGGTGGAACAGAACTGTTTATTGATGCTGCCCGAAGAGCGCTCTTGAAGGCAGGCCTGCGTGCACAAGACATAGACACAATCGTAACAGTTTCATCCACTGGCATTGCCACCCCAACATTGGAAGCACAGGCATGGAGCCAAATGGGGTTTCGGCAGGATATTCTGCGGGTTCCGGTTTTCGGCCTCGGTTGCGCTGGCGGTGTATCCGGCATGGCAATCGCGCGCGAGCTTGCCCAAGCCAAACCCGGTACCAACGTACTGCTGGTTGCACTGGAAGCCTGCACGCTCTCATTCCGGTCTGATCGTCTCACCAAGGCTGATATCATCGCAACTGTATTGTTTGGGGACGGCGCTGCAGCTGCATGCCTTTCCACCAACATGCCAGAAGACACGCGCAAAACTATAGAGCTGGGTTCGGGCCAGCAGGAGATTTGGCCCGATACACTCAACATTATGGGCTGGAATGTAGATGAGAGCGGGCTTGGTGTGGTGTTTGATCGGTCCATTCCTGACTTTGCTAGAGACCATTTCAAAGATGTGACGGATCGCAGGTTATCAGCGCAAGGGTTGTCCATGCAGGATCTTACCCGGTTTGTCTGTCATCCCGGCGGCGCTAAGGTTGTTCAAGCGTTGGAGCAAGCACTGGACCTGCCCTCCAATTCCCTTGATGCGGAACGAGAGGTATTACGGGATTATGGCAACATGTCAGCACCGACTGCTCTGTTTGTTTTAGAACGCGTGCTGGAACAACCAAAACCAGGTCTGATGATGATGTGCGCACTCGGCCCGGGTTTTACTGCCTCGTTCCTCCCAATCACGGTTGTGGCGCAGCCATCATCATCTGCAAGCCTTGCCACCGATCACACTGAGCCAACAGGAGTAATCAATGCCTGATGCCTCGCTACCCGCCCTGCTCTTCCTCGCGTTTATCGTCGTTCAACGCCTTTCTGAGCTCGTAATCGCAAAACGCAACACGGCTAGGTTGCTAAAAAAAGGAGCCCGTGAAGTTGGTGCCAGCCACTATCCGCTTGTTGTGAGCGTTCATGTGGCATGGATACTTTCACTTGTTGTTCTGGGTTACAACAAACCGGTCGCAATGCCGTGGCTCTATATTTTTGCGGGCCTACAGATTTTTCGATTATGGATTTTGTTGTCTCTTGGTTCCAGATGGACAACACGCATTATTGTGCTCAAGGAGCCTTTGGTGAAAAGGGGTCCATTCGCCTTCATAAAGCACCCCAACTATCTTCTTGTGGCATTGGAGATCTTCACCGCACCGATGGTTTTGGGTTTATTCCCCGTTGCCTTTCTGTTTTCCGGCATAAATGGCGCAATACTCGCTCTGCGCATTCGCGTGGAAGATGAAGCTCTGGTAGACCTCAGGTAACATGAGTTTCTCCGTAAAACTTAGTTAAGTGCTTGAACTGGATAAAACATAGTGATATATCACTATCCAATTACCATGCGAGTTGATCACGGTTGCTCGCTAATCTGACTTATCAAAGTTTTTGTGCCGAGGTCATCATGCTAACAGGTTGCCATCTTATCGCTGGAAAATGGGTCGATAACACCCAGAAATTCCAGTCCACTCCGTACTCAGGTGACGCCAGCTCTTATTCCTGTGGCACTGCTGAACTGATCGACAAAGCCGTTCAAGGCGCAGAAGACGCTTTTATGAGCTTTGGCTGGTCCTCCCGTTCAGAGCGCGCCACCTTCATTCGCAAAATCGCTGAGGAAATCGACGCACGCGGTGCGGAAATCACCAAGGTTGGCTGTGCTGAAACTGGCCTTCCAGAAATGCGCCTCAATGGTGAGCGCGGTCGCACCGTTGGTCAGTTGCGCCTGTTCGCTGATCATATTGAAAAAGGCGATTACCTCGATCTGGCTCATGATAAAGCTATACCAGACCGCGCGCCGCTTCCACGTCCTGATATTCGTTTGAGCCAGCGCCCTGTTGGGCCGGTTGCTGTATTTGGCGCCTCCAACTTCCCTTTGGCCTTCTCCACTGCCGGCGGAGACACAGCGTCCGCCCTTGCAGCAGGGTGTCCGGTTGTTGTCAAAGGCCATGAAGCTCATCCGGGTACTGCTGAGCTGGTAGCCCAAGCCATTGACGCGGCAATCAAATCCTGCGGCATGCATCCCGGCGTTTTCTCACTGGTACAAGGTGGCAGCCGCGAAGTTGGTACAGCCCTTGTCAAGCATCCATTGATCAAAGCAGTTGGGTTTACCGGGTCACTAGCTGGTGGCCGCGCTTTGTTTGACCTTTGTGTTTCTCGCCCTGAGCCTATCCCGTTCTTTGGTGAACTGGGCTCTGTCAACCCTTCCTTCCTGTTCCCCAATGCTCTCGCCAGCCGCGGCGAAGCAATTGCCGCTGGTTGGGCTGGTTCTCTGTGCATGGGTGCAGGTCAGTTCTGTACCAATCCAGGCGTCATGCTCGTGGTTGATGGTCCGGATACAGATGCCTTCATCGCCAAAGCAAAAGGCGCACTGGAAGCAGCTGGCGAACAACCAATGCTCACAGACGGCATTGCCGCAGCCTATCGTGCAAGCTCGGCCAAAATCGCAGACGAAGCCGGCGTAGAAGAGTTGGTAGGCACAGCTTGCACAACACGCGGCGCTAAGCCTTACATGTTCGTGACCGACGCTGCTAACTGGCTTAAAAACAAAGAGCTGCAAGAAGAAGTATTTGGGCCACTCGGCATCGTCGTCAAACTGGAAAACCTTGATCAGATGCACGATGTCGCCAAGCAAATCGAAGGTCAGTTGACTTGTTCCGTTCATGTGGATGCTGCCGATTATGCTGATGCCCGCAAATTGATGCCGCTTCTGGAGCGTAAAGCTGGCCGCGTGCTTGCCAATGGGTTCCCAACCGGTGTTGAAGTTTGTGATGCGATGGTTCATGGCGGTCCGTACCCGGCTTCCACCAACTTTGGCGCAACCTCTGTGGGCACCATGGCAATCCGCCGCTTCCTACGTCCAGTAAGTTATCAGGACATTCCGCTGGAGTTGGTCTCCAGTTTTGAAGTCGAGGAAATGGCGTAAAGCTGTCTCAATATAACCATCAATAGCCCTGAACGTAGCTGTTCAGGGCTTTTCTTCGTCTACTGGTCGCTCTGGAGTGGTTAGGCTGCCAGGTTTTTCAGGGTACCTCGGCCGTGTTGCACAACTCCAATTTAGATTGCGGCTTGCCCAAACCCATAAATTGAGGTGTCCTGAAACCCTTTCGAACGGCGGCTGTCCGAAGGACGTTATTTTATTTAGAACAGCAACGCCAATTTGCGCTTCTATCCTCTGATGTTTAAAGTTTCTTGAGCTCAGTTTTCCCCCGACCACCCGCTTTAAACGACCCATCGGGGTTTCACCTCGCGCCCGCTGCCCGTATCAGGTGTATTTCTGCCAGTCCATTCTGCCGCACTTTTGAATTGCAAGGATATGCGCGTCACGCGATGTCAGGTCAGTCTCAGTGTCTCGACTGAGGATTGCCTATTTAGGCGATGGAATAACAACCTCAACACTTTCAAAGCACTCTGCCAATTCTTGTCTGGTTGGCTCGCCGTCGTAAGCGCCATCACCCAGAAACTTCGCCACCGTGTCGTCAATTTGATCCAACAAATCCGTTAGGGCTGACGGCTCGTCAACGCTCTCTTCCGTCAACTCACCGCACAGGATTTTGCGCGTATTCAGCTCTGTCCCCAGATGCAGTTTGCGCCAGTTTCTGCGTTTTATCTTGGTTCTCTGCCATTCACCCGCCCAAAGACCTTTAGTCCTGTGCTGTCTATTACTAGATGAGCCGGTTCAGCTATGCGTGTAGCCCGCAGCTTTGTCAGCTTCAAACCTTCCGTCCGACGCGACAGCGTAGAAAATCAGAAACAGGCAGGTCCAGTTGTATCAGGCGAAACAGAGAGCGTGCAAATCCTTGGATCGGGCGAAGCGCGAGACCGAATAATGACCTCACCTGCAAACAGGTTTCGATGGCAAGCACTGAGAATTTGGTAGGACGACCGCGGCGCTTGCTGTGTGGGGCGTGCCAATAAACCTGGCAATGTCCTCATCGATTCAAACGCTCACATCTCAGCGCTGGCGAAGACTTTCGTTAGACTCTGGCCAGTTGGTGAGACGATATCCGGTTTTTGTAAATATCTCCCGCCGAGCAGCATTATGTTTGAAGGGCATGAAAAGACTACCTGACCAAAAAATAGGCTGCCTACATACACGCTGGAGGCGGATTTGTGCAGCAAGGCCGTTATACCCCACGTCGCGAACGACAGTTACTCGCGCATGTTCTTCAGTTGTTCTGAAACGAGGCCAATTTTGCAGCTTCGGGGCCACTGGGCCAAGTTCGTGCATTTTAAGCGAGCTGAACTCAACGGGTAAGGGCTATCTGTAAGCAAGTTCCAAATTAGGCAGGAACGCTGCGTCTTTCCATTAATTCAGAGCCTGTCCATTCCTAGCTTTTCTTAGGATTTGATTGAAGTCTTTGCATAGGCTTCAATTATCTGGCAGTTGCTTCAGACAACAACATAAATAACCGACAAAGAAGCTTGTTGTCCATGGCGCTGATCCTTCTTCTGCTGCAACAGATGTGTGTCTATCTCGTTATTGTATATCTGGTCAGCAAGACGCCGCTGTTCAAGATATTCACGGAGGATGCACCCCGCCTCCCGCATAAGGTCCTAATTTACTTCGTGTTTTCCGGCTTTTGCATTATCGCAACTTATTTCGGTGAGCAGGTTAACGGAGCGATTGCGAACACACGTGCCATGGGAGCCGTGCTCGGCGGTCTGCTTGGCGGACCGATCACGGGCTTGCTGGTGGGCATTACAGGAGGCCTGCATCGCTACAGCTTTGGCGGTTTTACCGATCTGGCCTGCACCATTTCCACCACTTCTGAAGGGCTATTGACGGGTGCTGCGGCTCTGTATTTGCGCCAACAAAACAAGGGCGCTCTTCTGTTCCGGCCCCTCTTCGTGTTCTGGCTGACGTTGGCTGCCGAGGCAATGCAGATGCTCATCATTCTGGCAGTTGCGCGCCCGTTTGACCATGCATTTGAGTTAGTCCAGCAAATTGCTATTCCGATGCTTCTGGTGAATTCCTTAGGGGCGGCGCTCTTCATGAGCATTGTTCGCGATCAGAAGACCATGTTCGACAAGCTTTCCTCCGCATTTTCCAGTCAAGCGCTCAAGATTGCAGAACGGTGTGTCGGAGTTCTGGCCAAGGGCCTCAATGAGACATCGTCGGCCAAAGTCGCCAGGATTGTGAGTGAGGAAACGAAAGTTGGCGCCGTTGCCATAACCGATAGATATAAGTTGCTGGCCTTTACCGGCAGTGGATCAGATCATCACATTCCCGGAACGCCGATTTCCTCTCGGTTGACGCTGGATGCGATTACGCACAACACAGTTATGTATGCAAACGGTGTTGAGGTGCCCTACGGCTGCTCAATCTCTCAGTGTTGCAAACTGGGGTCATGTCTGGTTATTCCACTCCGCAGCGATACCGAGGTGATTGGCACCATCAAAATGTATGAGCAGAAGAACAAAATGTTCCTCAACATCAACCGGACTCTTGGAGAAGGTATTGCCAAGTTACTTTCCAACCAGATCCTTTATGGGGAGCTGGAAGAGAAACAAAACCTGCTGACGTGTGCTGAACTTAAGTTGTTGCAGGCTCAGGTGAATCCGCATTTCCTATTCAACACGCTCAATACTATTGCAATTATTACGAAGCGTGATCCTGTGAAAGCTCGTTTTTTGCTCCTGCAGTTTTCCAAATTCCTCCGCATCAATCTAAAACGCACATCCGGCCTTGTGTCGCTGAGCGATGAGCTTGACCACATTGATGCGTATCTGGCGATTGAAAAAGCACGGTTTGCGGACAAACTGAGTGTGGAGATTGATCTGCCGACAAAGCTTCACAATATTCAGGTCCCCGCCTTCACGCTCCAACCAATTATCGAGAACGCCATCAAACACGGCATTTCACAAAGTGTAAATCAGGGCCACATTCATATCAGTGGCCATATTCAAGATGATGCTATTGAACTGCGCGTCGAAGACAATGCAGGATTGTATGTTCCTCCAAAAGACAAGGAGGGTCTTGGCATGTCCCTCGTCGATAAGCGGCTTAAGAAACAATGGGGTGAGGACTATGGCCTTTCCATTGAATGGGAAGATGATCTGTTTACACGGGTGAGTATCCGCGTGCCTCAACATGATCTGGAGGCTGCGCAATGATCACCTGTCTTGTGGTTGATGATGAACCCTACGCCCGCGAAGAGCTTGTTGAGCTGCTGGATAAAGCCGGGAACATCGAGGTTATCGGAGAATGCAGCAACGCGATTGAAGCTCTCAGCACCATCAATAAGCTGAAGCCTCAACTGGTGTTTTTAGATATCCAAATGCCACGCATTTCGGGAATTGAGCTGATTGCAATGCTCGACCCGGAAACTATGCCACGGATCGTTTTTTCAACGGCCTATGACGAGTACGCCATCAAGGCCTTTGAACATCACGCCTATGATTATCTTCTGAAGCCGGTTGAAGAGGAACGTCTGGCGAAAACGCTCAACCGGATTAGGGTCGATTTACGTCCTCAAATGTTACAGGACATCACCCCGCAGCAACTTACTCACTTGCCCTGTTACATCGGCAATCGCCTGAAGGTTATTCCGCTCGCCAACGTGGAATATGTCTTCAGCGACCTCAGCGGCATTCACGTTGCCACCACAAACGAATACGTGCACACACAACTCACCTTGAAGGTTCTGGAACAGAAAACGCCGTTGGTGCGATCCCATCGCCAGTACCTTGTTTCCCGCGATACGATTGCCGAAATCACATTGCTGGAGACCGGAGCGGAAGTCATCACTCATAGCGGCACGAAAATTCCGGTTTCGCGGCGTTATTTGCGAAGTGTAAAACAGGTGTTTGGCTATGCCTGAACCAAGCCAAAACAACGGTTTCTCAATTCGAATCAAATTTTCTTGAAACAGGACATGTGCCGCGGACCGCTTATCTACGATTATTACCGCTTAGCCTCCCAGCATGCCGCTTAGCTGAAACCTCAACATCAAACCCTTGAAACCGTTTTACTCCTACCCAAAGAAATAGGAGGAAGAAGAAATGTTGTGGTTTCTCTTTAGTGTTGGACTTCTGCTAGTAGGCTACTTTGTCTACGGCACATTCGTTGAAAAAGTTTTTGGGGCACGCCCTGGACGCCAAACACCGGCGCATGCGCAAACCGACGGTGTTGATTACGTTCCGATGTCAACACCTAAGGTCTATCTGGTTCAGTTGCTGAACATCGCTGGCGTTGGTCCGATCTTCGGCCCGATCCTTGGTGCGATGTACGGCGTTTCTGCCATGCTCTGGATTGTGCTTGGCTGTATTTTTGCTGGCGCGGTGCACGATTACTTCTCAGGTATGCTGTCTGTGCGTAATGGCGGTCAGTCCGTTCCAAACCTTGCCGGTAAGTACCTTGGAACTGGTGCAAAGCATTTTATGAACATCTTCGCGCTCATCCTGCTGTTGCTGGTTGGTGTTGTGTTTGTTTCTGCTCCTGCCAGCCTTTTGGGTCGCCTGACAGGTGTTGATGTCACCATCTTCCTGATTTGCATCTTTGCCTACTACCTTGTTGCAACAATTGTTCCTGTCGACAAAATCATTGGCCGCTTCTATCCGTTCTTTGGTGCGTTGCTGGTGTTCATGTCTGTTGGCCTGACTGTCGCTCTTGCGCTCTCCAGCGAACATTCCATGTTGCCAGGCGTAGAAGCCAGTGACTTCTTTCTCAATCTGAACCCGAACGACATGCCTTTGTGGCCAGCTCTGTTCATCACCATCGCGTGTGGTGCAATCTCAGGTTTCCATGCGACCCAGTCTCCTTTGATGGCACGTTGCATGGAAAACGAACGAAATGGTCGTTTCGTATTCTATGGTGCAATGATCGGTGAAGGCATTATCGCTCTTATCTGGTGTGCGATTGCATTGTCTTTCTTCGACGGTGTTGAAGGCCTCGCTGAAGGCATGGCTGGCAACCCAGCGAACGTCGTTTATGAAGCATCAAACGGTCTGCTTGGTACAGTTGGCGGCTACCTGGCCGTTCTTGGTGTGATTGTTCTGCCAATCACCTCCGGCGATACCGCGTTCCGCTCTGCCCGCTTGATCATGGCAGAATTCTTCGAAATGCCACAGAACAAGCTGCCTAAGCGTTTGTTGCTTGCTCTGCCCTTGTTTGTTGGCGGTGCCCTTCTCACTCAGGTCGACTTCGGCATTATCTGGCGCTACTTCGGTGTCGCAAACCAAGCAACAGCAACCATGATGCTCTGGACTGCGGCGGCCTACCTGCTGCGCCACAACAAGCTGCATTGGATTTGCACCATTCCAGCTCTGTTTATGACAACAGTTGTGGTCACTTTCTTGATGAATTCAAGCACACTTGGCTTCGGTCTGCCAATGACAATCTCCACCGTCGCGGGCATCTCAGCTGCAGCGCTGGCAGGCATCACTGTCATAATGAAAGTCAAAGGCAAAGTGGTTGATCCCGAAGACATCTTAGAACCGGGCGAATAACCCCAAATCACCACAAACACCCAACCAACGCACTGACCAAACTCAGTGCGTTGGCTTTTTCATAGACACTGCCTAGGATTTTACATTTCCCGTCGTTTGACTTTGCTACGTAAACGCACTTCGGGCGTCCCGTTTAGGCTGCGTCGCCAACTTTGTCTTTGGGTGTAATACAGTTGTTGACTGGATAGATTCATCCCGCGAGCGCCATGAACTGGCGAAAGGGTGGAATATCCTCCTGACGTAGTTGGCCTTTTCTGATCATCTGAGCGCTTTCAATACCGTCGAGTGTGGTGGCGGCTGAACGGAAGGCCTTAAAGCCTATCATCGGCGTCGTCAGTCGTTTAATGAACCGATGGTCGTGTCCAATGATGTTGGTGAGCCCAGCACAATTGGCTCCGTTCTTGTCCATGACACGATATAGGTCAACCCACTTGCCTTCATTGAATAAACGCTTTTGCTCATTGGAAAATGGCTGCCATTATTGATGCTTGAAATGTGCTTGCCGCGGCCTTTCGCAAACAATTTCAAGTTAATGTGACAACACCCCTGCACTAAATATACATGTTCATGGTGGGCTCCTGTTCTGGGCATCATGCCAGTTTCAGGAGCTAAATCCACTTATACCACCTGTCTAAAATTCCCGAGCCAGCTCTCTGCCGCCAGTAGGGCCTTTATGCAACACCGCCAGCTGGAACTATAAAGGTGATCCCTCTTCCAGCAGGTGCATTCTATTGGTTTTGCGCAGCTGCGACTAGAGCCTGCCCTAAGCTTATGCCTCCGTCGCCCATAGGGTACAGGCTTGGCAAAAGGACGTTGATACCGCTCTTTCCCATGCATTGACGGAGCGCATTAGCTAAAAGTCGGTTCTGGCAAACACCCCCGCTCAGCAGAATATGGTCGCATTGATGTTCTTTGGCTAACGCTATTGCCATCTCACTGATCCCACGAGCCAACGTGTTGTGAAATCTGGCGGCGATGTAGCCAACAGACTGTTTGTCCGCAAGATCTTTTAACAAAGCAGGCCATAGGGGTCGAAAGCTCAGAACAGCAGGGGCATCCATTTGAACTCGAGTTGGGTAAGTAGGAACATCCAGTAGATCAGTCCTACTAAGGTAGTCCTCTGCGCAGGCCTGCAACCGCATTGCGGCTTCCCCTTCATAGGAAATGCAGGCTCTGCAAATGTCCAAGGCGCCAGCTACGGCATCAAACAACCTGCCAGCGGAGGAACTGAGCGGCGTATTAAGCCCCTTTTCCAGCATGGTTTCCAGAACGGAAAGCGGTTTACATTGTAACCAGTTCGCCAGTTCAAGATCCCCGAAATCCCGCTCAAATACTTCCCAGCCCATTGCACACTGAATATGGGAATAGGTGTTACGCCAAGGCTCTTGATTTGCCTTATCTCCCCCAAGTAGGCCTACCTCTTCAAAATGCCCAAGGCGTTCGGAGCTGGTATAATCTGCAAGTAGGAATTCCCCACCCCAAAGATGGCCATCAGTCCCAAGGCCGAGCCCATCTAACACGACTGCCAGAACTGGCTTCGTATCCATGGGCAAGGCAAACTCCGCTAGGCCTGCTGCCACATGCGCGTGGTGGTGCTGTACTTGCACCAATTCCACGTCCAGCTTCTGGGCGAGACTGACCCCCTTCTTGGTGGAAGCGTAGTCTGGGTGGAGATCCACGGCGATGCTGGCAGGTTTGAACTGACGTGTGTCACCATAAAGCGCCATCGCTTTGCTGTAATCATCATGTGCACTTACTCGGTCAAGATTACCAATGTGGTGTGAAACGATGGCTTGGCCGTCACTCAGCTGACAAAATGTATTTTTGAGTGCAGCTCCCATGCCCAACACGGGCGCACAGGAGTCAAATCCGCGGGGCAGCAGCAGAGGTTCCGGAGCAAACCCACGGGCGCGGCGCATAACTGTAAGCGTGTCTCCAATCACCTGTACTACAGAGTCATCTATGCGATTAACAATGGTTCGGTTATGTAAAAGAAAGGCGTCAGCAACACTGCTAAGGTCCGTCAGTGCCTGCTCATTTTCAATAACTTGCGGTTCACCAGACAGGTTGCCAGAGGTCATTACAAGCGGCCTGTCACACAGCTTATGCAAAAGATGGTGAAGCGGAGTATAGGGCAGCATCACACCAACGCGAGCTATCCCCGGTGCAATCTGATCCGCAAGTTTTGCGACTGAAGATTGCCCCTCCTGCCCTGATTGGTCCGCTAAAACGATTGGGGCTGCCGTCCCTATCAGCGCCTTTTCTTCCAAAGATGATAGGCTCACATATTGGCGAGCCATTTCAACGCACTTTACCGTCACCGCCAGCGGCTTGCTTGGGCGGTGTTTGCGGGCCCGCAAAAGGGCCACTGCCGCTTCATTGGTTGCATCACAAGCAAGATGGAAACCACCCAGCCCTTTGATAGCAAGGATTACTCCTTCTTTGAGAAGTGCCGCCGCCGCCGTAAGAATTTCACAATCTTCCTGAGCGCCAATCGCGGCACCGTCGTTATTCACCAATGACAGGCGTGGGCCGCACTGGGGGCATGCGTTAGGTTGTGCGTGAAATCTACGGTCTGCTGGGTCGTCATATTCGCCCTGGCAGGCTGAACACATGGTAAAATCAGCCATGGATGTGTTCTTGCGGTCATAAGGTAAGTGCCGTGTAATGGTGAGGCGCGGCCCGCAGTGCGTACAGTTGGCAAAGGAATAACCTGCACGGCGATTATTCTGATCCAATATGTCCTCCAAGCAGTGAGGGCACGTCGCGGCATCAGGAACAATCGCTGTGCTGATCTTTCCTTGCTTACTGGGTATAATTTGGAAGTCTATATACGAACAAGCTTCCTTCAGCTCGGCACTTTCAATCACGTCAATCCGAGATAAAGGGGGCCGTTCAGCCTCCAAACGGACAATAAACCTGTCAATGTTGGAGGACGTTCCATACAAATGGATAAGCACGCCCTCGCCATCATTGAGGACAGTTCCAACCAATCCAAGCTGGGTAGCGATTTGCCACACGGTGGGACGAAATCCGACGCCTTGCACCAATCCACGCACTCGAATACGTCTTCCAACACTCAGCTTCATTTCTTAACCTATTGGGAAGAATGCCCTCTAAGTGTCAAAGCACTGTAGTTAGACTTCCAAGAATGAGGGACCCGGTATCGACTGTGATTTTGATACCAACAACAATAGCAAGACAACCCGTTACGACTTGAAGGCCGCCCATAAGATTCTTTGTGAATCGTGCACCGAATTGGATCGGCCAGGAAATGACGAAGGTGAGGAAAGCCATGCCAAATACAGAGCCTAAACCAAACAACAGAACATACAGCAATGCCATCATTGGATCCTGTGTTGAAGCAGTCACAAGAACCAGCAATCCTGCTGTCCCAGCAACACCATGAACCAAACCAATCGCATAGGATTTCAGTGAAAAACGGGAGACATGCTCGTGATCATGCGCGTCTTTACTATGAGCTTCCTTCGTTTCATGATGGTGTGCATGAATGTGTTGTGGGCCAGTTCCGTGTGTGTGCCTATGAAAATGGATACCAGATTTCTTTAGTTTCCAAAGTGCGTGAAGGCCAAGCGCTATTAGCATACAGCCAACAAAAAATTCCAAAGTGTTGGTCATCAATTCACTGAGAACGAAGCCGAACGTTATTACAAAAACAGCAAGAACAAAAAGTGTCGTTGTATGGCCTAATCCCCAAGCAGCCCCTAAAGCAGCCATACGGCGCGGGGAGTTTTTGCCTGACGTGACCAGCGTACCAACAGCGGCTAAATGATCTGTTTCAAAAGCGTGGGTCATGCCAATCAGAAAACCCAGCATCAAATATGAATTCATCGTGTTTTAAACCTTCTTATTTTTGCGCACTAACAAATACGGGGTAATTGGTCGCCCGAGAGCCATTCAACAATGCGGGTGCCCCCAAAATCGGTTTGCATAGTCACGAGGTGCCGGTCATCAACAACAGCTTCCCCAATAATGGCTGCATCAGATCCCAATGGATGAGCTTTCATGACAGAGAGTAAATCATGTGCTTGATCAGGCTTACAGAACGCGACAAGTTTGCCCTCATTGGCAACGTTCAACGGATCTAGCCCAAGTAACTCGCAGGCTGCCTTCACTTGTTCTTTAACTGGAATGGCATTTTCCTTCAAACGCATTCCAACGGATGATTGGTGGGCAATTTCATTCAGAGTCGCAGCCAATCCGCCTCGTGTTGGGTCACGCAGGCAGCGGATTTGTGGGCACTGACCAATCATGGTTTCCACCAAGCCGTGCAGAGCAGCGCTGTCAGATTGAATAGTTGTCTCGAACTGCAGGTTCTCTCGGCTAGACATGATAGCGACGCCATGATCTCCAAGGGAACCGCTGGTCAGAATAACATCGCCCGGCTCGACCTTGTTTCCTGATAGGCAGACTCCATCGGGAATCAAACCAACCCCAGTTGTGGTGATAAAGATGCCATCGCCCTTCCCCTTCTCAACCACTTTGGTATCACCGGTTACGATGTTCACCCCTGCGTCCCGTGCAGCAGCACCCATCGATTGCACGATGCGATCCAACTGTTCGAGCGGAAACCCCTCCTCCAAAATAACAGCAACGGAAAGATAGAGTGGTTTTGCGCCTGACATCGCTACATCGTTGATGGTGCCATGTACGGAAAGTGAACCTATATCTCCACCGGGGAAGAACAAGGGCGAGATAACATGGCCATCAACCGACATAACCATGCGCCCGGCGGGTACGCTAAACAGGGCTTGATCATTGCCCTGTCGCAGCCATTCGTTGTCCAGATGGCGCATGAAAATTTCGTCAATGAGCTGCGCACTTGCCCGGCCTCCTGCACCGTGTGTCATGTCCACTCGCCCATTGCGAATATCTAGCGAGAACGGAAAGCGTTTATTCTTATCGGTCATCTTATGGATCTCACTAAACTCAATGATGGGAGGTGTTCGCATGGGGATGTTCATGGCGAACCCGGCCATAGGACCAATAGGCGGCACATGCCCCTTCGGAGGACACCATGCACGCACCCCGTGGATTATCTGGGGTGCAAACCGTGCCAAATAATTTGCAATCTGTTGGCTTTTTCTCGCCCCGCAAAATTGCTGGACAAGCACACCCTTTCACATCGCTGATCGCTTGTTCAGACAAGGCAAACCGATGCTCCGCATCATAAGCAAGGTAGGTTTGCTTTAACTGCAGACTGCTGTCTGGTACCTCTCCCAAACCCCGCCATTCAAAAGACCCGCGCTTTTCAAAAACACGTTCAACAATCTGTTGCGCCTTGAGGTTCCCTTCCTGCGAAACAACGCGGGTATATTGGTTTTCAACCTTTGCTGTTCCCCGGTTCGCCTGCCGCACCAACATCAAAGTAGATTGCAGAACGTCCAGCGGCTCAAATCCGGCAACAACCACAGGTTTGTTGAATGCCTGCGCCAGTGGCGCATAAGGCCCGGCCCCAATCACAGCACTCACATGAGAGGGCCCTAAAAACCCATCAATCCGACTGGCATTGGTGACGCCAAGCCCTGCTGACTCAAGGATAAAGCGTATGACTGCGGGTGTGAGCAGGTGATTGCATAAGATCGAGAAATTCGTCAGGCCCTCGGCAGCAGCATGCAGAATGGCAACCGCACTTGGCGGGGTCGTCGTTTCAAACCCAATGGCAAGAAACACGACTTCACGCTCCGGGTTTTCATGGGCCAGCCGCAAAGCATCTGTGATGGAATACACCATGCGCACATCGGCACCCTTTGCCTTAGCTGTGATCAGGCTCGTGCCCTTTTTTGCAGGCACACGCATCACATCGCCATAAGTACACAAAATCACCCCTTCCGCTTCCGCCAGTTCAATCGCCATTTGAATGCGCGAAGCTGGAAGAACACACACAGGGCAACCCGGTCCGTGCAAAAAGGTTACGTCCTCTGGCACCAGATCCATCAGGCCATAGCGGAAGATCGCGTGGGTATGGCCACCGCAGAATTCCATCAGACCATAGCGACGGCCTGGTTCAACGGCTGCCGCTATTTCTGCAGATAGGTGGAGAGCTTTTTCGCGATTACGAAAATCATCAAGAAAGCGCATCAGTGCCTCCTTGAGATCCGCCCTCAGCAGCTTCAGAGGTACCCTTCTCCAACATGCCAGCATCTTCCATTATGGCAAGTGTTTTCGCCGCTTCTTCTGGGCTGATCTTGCTCAAAGCAAACCCAACATGCAGCAGCACATAATCCCCGACAGCTACTGTATCAAGGAGCGCTAAAGAGACGCTCTTTCGAACGCCCCCCAGTAACACGATACCTGTGCTCGCATTTTCGCTGATCTCTACAACTTCAGCTGGAATAGCCAGACACATCAGTTCGGTCCTCTTGTTAACGCGTGCATTTTAGCGCTCGGTGCAGGCGATACACGGGTCAATGGAGCCGATAATGATCGCAGCATCAGCCACATCCGCCTGGCGGAGCATCACACGCAGAGCTTCCCAGTTTGGATAGGACGGAACACGCCATTTCACGCGTGCAGGACCATCACTTCCGTCCGTGCGCAGATAGTAGATCAACTCTCCACGAGGGGCCTCACTGCGGGCCACACTTTCACCAACAGGAACATGAGGCATATAACCAATACCGAGATCCCCTTTTGGCAGACGATCAACACACTGTCGGACTAGGCTGATCGCGGTTAAAACTTCACGCGTGCGCACCACTGCACGGGAATACACATCCCCATCCGGCAAAAGGTGTTGTTCCATTTCAAGCTCAGGAAAAGCGTAGTACGGCGCTGTCACTCGCACATCATTTCCCACCCCCGCGGCACGGGCTACTGGGCCGACCACACCGTATCGTCTTGCATGGTCATGATCGAGAATACCAACGCCTTTGGTCCGTCTGGCAATGGAACTGTGCGTTTCAATGAAATTGAAGGCTTCACGCAGCTGTGGTTCAAGTTCATCCAAGCGGGTTTTCAGATAAGTGATTTTGTCATGATCAAGATCGACACGAACACCGCCAATAACATTGACGCCCAGGTTCATGCGGTTGCCCCAGAGCACCTCCTTAATGTCCTGCACAATTTCGCGCAGTTCCATCAGGTGCATAAACAAGGTGTCAAAGCCCACCAGATGGGCCAGAAGAGAAACATTGAAGGTGTTAGACGCTATGCGCTTCACTTCCTCGGCAATCACGCGGATGTAGCGCGCCCGAGGTGGAATTTCGATCCCGGCGATGTTTTCAACTGCCATGCAGTAAGTTGCCGGGTGAGAATTAGAGCACAAAGAACATAGGCGCTCTGTCAGAATGATGCACTGAAAGAAGTTCCTATTCAGCGCGATCTGTTCAATCCCCCTGTGCAGGTGACCAGCAAAGATGTCAACGTTCTGAATTGTATCGCCTCGAACATCGAGCTTAAAATACATCGGCTCTTCAAGAGCGACATGCAGCGGTCCGACTGGGACTTCGAAGGTTTCGGTGGTCATTACATCGCTTCCTTGTCGTTTGTCTCAGTCTTTTGTTCAGCCGCATCTTTGGCACGACTTTCTTCGCGAATTCGGTTCCAAACACCATCCGCATTGGCAAGGTTTGTGAGTTCTGAGAACGGAACGTAGCGATCAAACACACCTGCATCCACGCTCTCATCCAGAAAGAGACGGCGCGGATCGGGATGTCCCGTAACCACGACATCCGACAGCTCCATCAACTCCCTCTCTTCCCAATCTGCATTGGGGAACAAGCTGGTGACAGACGGCAAAGTCTCGCCCGCCTCCACAATGACCCTCACGGTCAAAGGCAACCCTTCCAGCATGAAGTGATAGGCAATCTCATGACGCTCAGGTGCGCCTTTCGGGTCCGGGCGGTACACAGTCACCGTAGCAAGGCGGCAACCAACCTCATACATCTTGGTTGCAAACTCGAAAAATTGACTGGGCTGCGCAAATTGCATCCAAGTAGACGCCAAACCAGCTGGGCTCACATCCACACGCACGCCTTCCTCTGGCATAGCATAAGGCTCACAGAGCGGTTTGATGGTCTCGATCAGATGTTTCATATCCGCACTCCCGCGACTTGCCGGGCATCGTGTGCACGGCAACAGTTATTGCAAAGCGGAGCATCTTTTTGCGTAATGTGCTCCTGCCCGATGATAGATAATGAGGTGACACCTTCCTGAGGCATCATCAGTGTCTCACCGCAGCTCACACACGCCTCATAATTTGCGACAATTGTGTTCGCGATGGCGCGTTCTTCCACGATGACCTTCACGGTCAGAGGCAGCTCTTCCAGCATGAAATTATAGGTAATCTCGCGCCGATCCTTCGCTGTTTCCTGATCAGGGCTATCCACTGTCGCCGTTGCAAGGCGACATCCGACTTCCTGCATCTTGGTCGCAAACTCCAAAAACTGAGTTGAGTGCGCCAACTGCATCCACATCGATGCTGAACCAGCTGGATCGACGTCCACACGCAACCCTTCTGCTGGCGTAGCGTATGGCCCACAGAGCGGCCTGATGGTTTCGATCAGGGGGTTCATATCCGCACTCCCGCGATCTGTCGGGCTTTCTGCACACGGCGGCATTTATTGCATCGCGGAGCATCTTTTTGGTTCAAACGTTCATGCCCGATGATGGAGGATGAGATTACGCCTCCATGCGGCACCATCAGTGCCTCACCACAATCCACACACACCTGATATTTAGCAACGATGGTGTCCGCGATGGCGAATTTCTGTTCGTTTCGGTGGCTTAAGTCCCACTCGTTGGTCACAGTCATGGCATCAGTTGGACAGTAGTAGGCACAAAGACCACAGAAGGTGCATTTGGAGTGCCAGATGGTCAGAGCAATACCGTCCTTCTCTTCCACAAGGTCGATGGCACTGGAAACGCAAACTCTGGCACAGGTGGAACACCCAACGCATTTTTCAGCTGTTACAACCACCTTGCCGCGATAAGAGGCTGGCGTTTGTGGAGGAGCAAAGGGAAAGGCCTCTGTTCTTGGCGGTTTCAGCAAGTTGGAAATAATTTTCTTCAGGAAGCCCATCAGATCCTCTCTTTCCAAAGCTCAATGGCATCAGCCAGTCCAGAAACAATGGCTTGAGGCCGCGGGGGGCAGCCCAGGATATTGATGTCGATAGGGATATGCTTATCAACGGGCCCAACCACATGGTAGCTGTCGGCAAAAACACACCCAGTCACCGGGCAAATGCCCACGGCAACAGTCACTTTTGGTTCCGGCACTTCCGCATAAAGGCGCATAACTTTGTCATAAAGCGGTCTGGTCATCAGTCCGGTGATGAGCACAATATCGGCATGTTTGGGCGAACCGCAGTATTTGCAGCCTAAACGCTCAACGTCATAACGTGGGATCAATGCGGTGGTCGCAAGCTCCACATCACACCCGTTACAAGACCCCGCGTTGATCCTGTAAAGCCAGGGAGAACGTGCAGCAGAGGGGAGTAAATTCTTTAACATTGTTTTTGCCTCTACACGAAAGTGATGATTGCGATCAGACCAAGAAGCCCAAGAGCTTCTGGCCAGGTGAAGAAAAAGCCGAATGCCTGATCGATGCGCATTCGGCCCATGGAAGCGCGCAGCAAAGTGATGGCAACCATGGCAAACAGTGTTGTTTTGCCCATCATCACAATCAGACCGAGTATTCCGTCAGGCCCGTTGGGGATGAACAACACAACACCAAGAACAAGCACCACCAGCCGTTGCATAGCCTGCATCAACTGCAAGTAGGCAAGCGGTGGGCCGGAGTACTCGATCAATGGACCTTCCAGAATTTCTGTTTCAGCCTCTGCGATATCAAACGGGCCGACGCCCAATGTAGCTGGCAGACACGCAAGGTAGGTGAGAAGCGCAGGCCACATCAGTGGCTCCAGCAACAAAGGACCATTGGCTTTCTGGTAGGCAACAATTTCGCTGAGCGAGAACACCGCAAATGAACCCGTGGATTGACCTACGAACACCGCTACTGATGTCAAAGCAAACAGCAGCGGGCCTTCATAAGCCAGGATCAATGACATTTCTCGGGAGAAGCCCAAAGATCCATAGACAGACCCGGAAGATGACCCCGCTAGCATGATTACGATACCGGGCACTGCAAGGAGATAGAGCAGAACCAGCAAGTCGCCCCCTATTGAAAGAGAGCTCCAACCTGGAATTGGCAGAAGGCACACGGCCAGCACCATGGAAGCCACACCAATCAATGGCACTCCCAAAAACAACGGTTCATGAGCGTCATTTGGAATCAGGATCTGTTTCTGCAACAGCTTTGAAACATCGTAGAACGGCTGGACAAGAGGAGGCCCCTGCCGCGCCTGCAAACGCGCAATCAGTTTACGATCCACGCCTTTCAACAGGAGGCTGAAAGCAACACCAAAGAAGCTTGCAGCTAGAACTGAGGCAATTGCCTCAATGGGGAAATAGCCACTCATTTGCCGTCTCCTCGAACAAACAGAACTTTGCGGATCAACCGGTCTGGCGTTGCGTAAAGATTTCCGGCAGCAACCCGTGTCTGGTGCGGTCTGATATCTACACCGCACGTGTGTGCATGAACTCGTCTGACAGGTAGGCCTGACAGTTTCATCAGGGACCACCCAAGAGCCATGACCGCCAAAAGCGGGATCATCAATGCCAACGGGTGCCAGCCATAAAGGCCGGGTAATGGCCCAAACCAAGTTGCTTGCACAGGTTCAAGGCCCATTGCAGCTTGCAATCGTGACACCGGTACAAGTAGGAGGCCGGGGAAGATGCTGATCATCAGGGACATTGCATTCATTGCCAGCATTGGTGCCAACATTGTCCAGGACGCCTCTGACATTTTCTCTGACTGAGGTGACGGCGCACCCATAAACGCAGCGTGAGCAAATTTAAGTATGGCCGCCAAAGTTGTCAGGCTCGCCCCCATCAACATCAAGGCAATGAACGGATGACCAGAAAGCATTGCACCTTCATAAATCAGCCATTTAGAGCCCAGTCCATTGAACGGTGGCATGCCAGAAAGAGACAACCCGGCAAACAGGAACATCGCAAAGGTGATCGGCATGCGTTTCGCTAACCCGCCAAGATCATCCAGAGAGGTTACATGGGCTTGGGCAAGGATAACGCCAGCTGCAAGGAACAATGTATTTTTGAGCAGAGCATGGTTGGCAAGATGCGCCAGACCGCCTGCAACACTAAGCGAGTCCCCCAGTGAGAGAGCACACATCACATAGCCGAGCTGAGCAACGGTGGAGTAAACCAACAGACGTTTGATGCCTGTTTGAATAACCGCCATCATGCCGGCGTAGAGCGCTGTTACGGCCCCAATAATTGCCAGAGAGTAGCTGAACGGATCCAAACCGGACACGACCCCAAACCGACTTGCAAGAACCCCGGTTCCAATCAGGAAGAGAAACTTAAAAGCGAACAAAGGACCGCTTTTCAAAAGCACAGCGGAGATATAGCCAGAGACAGGTGTTGGTGCTGTTGCCGGATGCATCTGATAATCTACCCGCACAGTCAGCATGGCCGCTTTCATAGCCACGCCCAACAAAACACTTCCAAGCCCCAACCCAAGTTGCCACAAAGGCATTGTCTGTGCAGCGGCACGCACACTGTCAAAGTCCAGAGCTTGGGCCCCAACAGCCAACATGGCGACACCAAAGAACAGGAAGCTCGCCCCGATCATGTTGAACAGGAAATATTTGAAGCCTTCTTGCAGAGCCTCCTTGGTTTCATCGTGAATAATAGCGAAGTAGAGCGTCCAGCTGCTCATGATCTCCCAGAAGAAGAAAAAGCTGAACAGGTCGTCGGCCCGTGCCATGCCGATGAGGCCACCTATCATCAAAATGAAGCTGGCCAAGAACCGCTCGATCCGATGCCCGTGATGCTGAAAATAGCCAATGGTGTGCAAAATATTGAGCAAGCCCAGACCAGTGACAATCACCACGAACCCCAGAGACAAAGCCCCAAATTGTGCCCGCTCAATGTACAGTGCCAGAATTGCACCAACCATTGTCAGTACGGCCAAGACCCCCGCAAGGGTGTCGGAACGACGACCAAGCACGTAAATGACAATAGCACCAACAGCACAAGTTATGGCGGCAAGTGGCCACGTCACATCCAATGTGAGGGCAACACCTTTTGCTCCAGTCACCCATTGACCTGCCTCAGTAGCAAGGCCGAGGAAGTACTCAGGAGCAAGGCCACTGACCACAAGCGCTGCGGCCAAGACCACTAACGGCAGTTGCATCAAGAGTGGTGCTGCGCTCACAGGCGCTGATGTTTCCTGGACTTTATCAAACAGGATAACCCGGATCAGGCGGCCATAGTAAAGAACACCAATCACCCCACCCAGCAGAAGCGACGCTGCGATAACAGGCATCCCCGCATCCATGCTGGCGTAGATCATCATGAACTTGCTGTAAAAACCCGCGAATGGCGGCAACCCCATGATGGCCAATAGGCCAACTGTAAGCATCACGGCAGACACCGGCATGGACCGGCCAATACCAGCGAGATCAGAAATCTGACGCGATCCGGCCCGGTAGATAAGAGCACCTGCCCCAAGGAACAATAATGTCTTCATGAAACCGTGGGTCAGAATATGAGCAAGACCAGCGGTGGCGGACAGTGTTGTCGCTAACCCGATCAACGCCATAATCTCGCCCACCTGAGCGATGGTGGAATAGGCCAGCATCCGCTTTAGGTCAGTTTGACGCCACGCCATGATTTCACCATACAGCAACGACAAAACGCCGATCAGGCTGATGGTCAATCCAAGTCTGGGAAGGTTGACCAACGCAAGACCAAGCACAATCAATTTAAAAGTGCCAAGCATGCCTGTTTTAGTCAGGATGGACGAAAGCGGAGCAGACACAGGAGACGGTGCTGCAGGGTGAGCAACAGGCAACCAACTGTGCAGCGGCACAAGGCCAGCTTTCACAGCAAAGCCAGTAAAGAGCAACAACCCGATCATGGTTGCAGTTGTTGTATCCAGAGCTGCGGCGTGCGCATAAACCGCCTCGAAACTAAAGCCTCCAGCTTCAAGTCCCAGCCAGACAATACCCAACAGCATCACGTAGGCACCACCCACGCACATAATGAAATAACGCTGACCTGCTGCAAGAGCTTCCTCAGACCGTGTCTGAACGATCAGCAGATAGCTGGACCAGGTCATCAATTCCCAAAACAGGTAGAAGGAACCGAGATCCTCTGCCACAGCTAGGCCGATCAAACTACCGCTCATCAAAAACAGGAAGAAGAAGTAAAGCCGTGTATCGCCTTCATGACTCATATACGCGACTGAGTAGATGGTGACAGCCACCATGACAGCTGCAAACAACAGCGCGAACAAATAGGAAAGTGGGTCGACACCTGTTGCAGTAGCAACTATTCCTAGGGTCACAATTGCTAACGTAATAGCCACGCCATCACGTGCGCGGGTCGAGATAAATCCGAGAGCCAGAATGACAAACGCGCCCGCATAAGGCAACGTGGACAACATAGGCCACGGCCCTTCCACATGGGGCATGCGTGCAGTTAGTTGGAAGATAACCGCCGCGATTTCTGCCACAGGCTCTGGAAAGAAATTCATCAACGCGGTGAGCGCTCCCAGAACCAGCAAAACCGCATTGCTGACCAGCCAGATGCCTGTTCCACTTTGGGTTTTCGGGGAACTCACGTTGACAGGGTTTGCAAAGCAAATACCTTGAATGAGCCGGATCGCGTAAATACTAGCCAGAATGCTGGCAAGTGTTGCGCAAACAGCCAGAACCCAATAGCCCCCGGCCACAAGTTCATTGACGATCAAGAAACGGCTCATCGCCCCTTTGAACGGTGAAAGCCCAAGCAGGGAAAACATGCCAAACGCAAACAAAACACCGTAAAGCGGTGTTGTTCTGCCTGCGCCGCGCAAATCTTTTAGTTGCCAACCACCGGCCTTTGCCGCCATGCGGGCCGCAACCACTATAACCAGCAAGCGCATAATGGATTGGTACACAATGTGCATACCTCCGCCCAACTCACCGGTTTCACTAAGCGCAAAACCAATGAGGGCGAACCCGATTTCTGCAATCGTTGACAGGACCAAAACCCGTTTGAGATCACGCCAGACCAGAAGTGCAGCGATCTCACCCAGCATCAAAATGGTGACACCGAGATAGGCCATTATTGGTTGGAACAGAGATGGTTCAGAGACGTGCATGATCTACCTGACCTTCTGTTCGTAAAACCGTGAGTTTGGTGCCAAGCCAGTCCAACCAACTTTCCACGCCTTCGCCGGTTTTGCTTGAAAGCGTCAGAATTTCAGTCTTTGGGTTGATCCTTCGAATGCAACGCCGAGCGGTGTCCATATCAAAGTCATCCAGCACAGGAAGAAGGTCGGATTTGGTAATGAGGACACAATCAGCCGACTGGAACATGACAGGATATTTTTCCGCCTTGTCAGCCCCTTCCGTGGTGGACAGCAGGACCACATTAAGGTGCTGGCCCAGGTCGAAGGTTGCCGGGCAAATCAAATTACCCACGTTTTCAATAAACAGCAGGTCCGCACCTTGCCACTGCAAATGGTCTAGCCCCTTGGCCACCATTCCCGCTTCCAGATGACACGCCATGCCAGTGGTAATCTGATAGGCTTGCACACCGTGCGCGCGGATGCGATCTGCATCATTTTCCGTTTCCAGATCGCCCTCAATCACCGCCATCTTTGCAGCTCCGAGGCGAATTGCAGTTTCTTCCAAAAGCCGGGTCTTGCCGGAGCCCGGAGACGACATCAAGTTCAGGCCTAAAGTGCCCTGCTCGGTCAGTTTCTCGCGAACAGCCGCAGCCGTCTGGTCATTTCTCGCCAGAATATCTTCCAGTACTTCAACTTCTAAAACCGGGTCGATCACGTAATCTGCTGTCGATGGTCCAGTGTGTTGGTGTTGGGGTGCGCAGCCACAGTTTCCACACATGTCAATTATCCTTGTTTCATTCTGAAAGTGCGGAGCCAGAAAGGGCTTCGGCTACAGTGAGAAGAAGCAGTGTTGCTTCCTGCATTTTGGATTTGGCGACGCCCAGCTGGTCTTTCAGTTGCTCGTTTGGCAAATGCGCAGACTGCATAAGCTGATCCAGCTCATCTTCATGACCTTTCAAATGATCAGCCCAGTGCAAGATGAGTTTGCTGGTCCGCTCAGTGGTGGACACCACCGCCGAGTTCGTCCTCTGTGAATGGCTATGCATGGGGCTGATCTTTCGTAGCAAAGGTAGCGATATAGATTTCACCTTGCGAGCAATCGACACCCACTATGGTTTTGCCCGGCAGATGTTTGGTTCCGTCCAAAAGCGTCTCAACCACCAACCCGTCTGCTGTTGTTTTCACTGCAGTAATGTTTTCAAACCGTTGGTTCTGACCCTCGTCATCGAGGCAATTAATTTTCATCAGGCACATGGGTGTTCGCCTTCGCGTTTATTTTTGCACCCAGAGCCTGAATTCGGGATTGGATGTCTTTGATTTGCGACAGAGGGGCGTCGTCCTGATCGAAAGGAGACAGGTCATTTAAATCCGCTGTTCGGATCGCATCACTCAACTGAATACCACCCAGAAAACGTTCATTTGGCAAAGCGTTGGAGAGGAAGTCCATGTCCGCACTATCGCGCAGCTTTGACCCCACATAAGCTAGGTTTTCGATGCCCAGATCTTTGGCTAAGCGCTCAATTTGTGCAGCTGTTTCCAAGCTGCGGCGGCCGGGCTCCACAACGATGATCAGCAGATCAACGGCCTCTGCCGTGCCCCGACCCAGATGTTCGATGCCCGCTTCCATATCCATCAGGACAAGGTCATTTTCTTTCAGCAGAATATGGTTCATCAACGCACGAACAATGGTGTGCTGGGGGCAAACGAAACCAGATCCACCATGACGAATAGAACCTAAAGACAGAATTCTGATGCCCTCGTGTTTGATGGACAACGCTTCGGGCAGATCATCGACGGTAGGATTTAGAACAAAGAAGCCGCCATACCCGCTGCCATGGCCGGTGCGTTCAATGGCCAGATCTTTCATATTGGCGATAGGAACGAGTTTCTCACGGTTTTCGGGACTAACCCCCAAAGCACCAGCCAAATTCGCATCAGGATCCGCATCGATCGCGAGAACTCTCATGCCTTCTTTCGCAAACGAGCGGGCCAACATACTTGTCAAAGTTGTCTTCCCAACACCGCCCTTGCCCGCAACTGCTATTTTCATTAGTTCACCCGCATTTTTAGATTGCTTTCCAAAGAGCTCGGTCTTAGTTGGCCACTTCACTTCAAAACAGGAGGGACAGAAAGCTAGCTTCCTGCCCGCCCTGATTCTTGGCTAAACCTAGATTCCAAGCCCTTTGCGGCGTTCAAGGATCGCCTCATAGAGAGTTTCAGCTGCGGAGATTGGGTCCGGATCAACGACGAAGTACCCGCCGAACAACTCCTTGGTGGTTTCAGTGACCAGCTCGACCACTGCGTCAGAACCCATAATCTGTGGGATATTACCGAGATGGGTTGGGAACCCGAGCGCTACAGACCAACTGCCGATTGCGACAGCCTTTTCAGCCATAGCCTCTGGTGCACTTGCGACGACGGGCAGATCAGAAAGGTCAACGCCCAGCTTTTCAGCAATCGCAGTGGCAAGCATCACAGCACGGCTGTTGTCAACGCAAGAACCCATATGGAAGACCAGCGGGAGTGGTCCGTTGAGGCCAGCTGCTTCGCCCAAAGTGGTCAAAACAGATTTGAGGCCCGGTCCGGCAAATTCCTCGACGGCTTGCTGAGACATCAAGCCATCTTTTGCAAATGCACCAGCACCACACCCTGTTGCCAGTAGAAGAACATCACGCTTGGCCAGTTCACGGCCCATCTCTTTGAAGTTCCTATCCTGATCAACTTGGGTCGTGTTACACCCAGCAAAAAGAGCAATTCCTTTGATCTGACCGCTCACGATTGCATCAATCAGTGGCTTCAGAGGATCCTCAGCGTTGAGCCGTTCCAGAACTTGCATGATGGCTTCAGTAGAGAAACCAACGATGCAGGTCTCTTTGCTATCCGGGATAAGGACATTGGCAGGATTACGGCGTGTGTATGCATCCAGCGCCAGCTTCACAATGCCTTCAGCAGCTTCACGTGCGTTGTCTGCATGAACACTTCTGTGAACGGCACCCGGGATCTTGTTTTCATCATGAGTGGTAATGATGACCGTATGGAAGTTTTCCGCGACGCTTACGATGCCCGGCATGATGCATTGAACGTCAACCACCATTGCATCAATGGCTCCTGTGACCAGAACCATTTCCTGACTGAGGTAGTTGCCCGCCATTGGCACACCATGGCGCAGCATGGACTCATTCCCCGTGCAGCAAACACCAACAATGTTTATGCCGTCTTTAGCGCCAAGCGCTTTTGCCTGTTCTTGCATCTGGCCGGCAATCAGACAAACAGCTTCGGCAACCAGCGGGTTATGACCATTGACGGCGATGTTGACCGAGTTTTCGTTGATTACTCCGAGGTTCGCTTCGCTGACGATTGGGCTTGGAGTACCAAACAAGATGTCAGACATTTCCGTTGCCAATGCCATGCCATCAAAATCACAAAGTGCTGCACGAATGCCACCCATGACAATATTTGCAGGGTCCGCATCACAACCAACTGCGGTACGTGCAACAGTTTGACAAACAGCCATGTCAATATTTGGCGCAAGAACTCCCAGTTTCTGCAAGCGGTCAATGCGTTTTTGCGGCAAAGTCACCCGCAGCCAGTTCATGACATTGTCATCTTCCTGGTTGCCGAAATCATCATAGGTGGCGTCTACAACATCGCTGGCAACGCTCATGATGGCGCGGCCTTCTGTTTCAATGCCCATCCGCTTGGCACAGGCCAGCAATTTGGCTTCGTCTTTGATGTTATAGATGTCTGTCACTTCACCACGCACGATCTGGCGCATTGCGTGAAGAATATGACGACCGTGCTCGGAGTGTGCGCCGGCACCGGCTGCCATCATACGCGCCAGTTGGCGAGCCACGATGGTGTGACGGTCAGCTCCACAAATACCAGTTTGCGGGCCCGCACCAAACGGATCAATCCGGCAAGGACCTTTCCAGCAGAAGCGACAGCATAAACCAAGTGTTCCGAAGCCACATTGAGGCTGTTGCTGCTGATACCGGTCGAAGACTGTTTCGATGTTGCTTGTCGCTGCTTTAGAGATCATCTCTTGCACAGCTACGTCTGAAGATTTTTCTCGTTGGTCCATTTTATTTCGCTTTCTCACGCATAGAGCGATCGTCTTCGTTCAGCGATGAACAACTTGAGCAGAGAGAATCCTGCGGGGCACCCGGCTTCAGTTCTGCAAGGAGTTTGGAAAGGCCGGAACATCTCGAGCATGCCCCCATAGCTGACCCCGTGTTTGATGCTGCACCCCAAAGAGGAGGGAATTTTTGCTTGGTGTTCTCTGCTTTTTCAGTCACTGATCCGCTCCTGTGCGGTTGCTCAGAATGTGAAGAAGATTGATTTGTGGGCATTGGCGATTTCGGCGGCACGTGCTTTGCTGCGTGCTGTGCGATACTCGTATAGGTCAACCAGTTTGATGGCCTGTGTCGGGCAAGCCTGCTCGCAGGCCGTCTGAGTTTCGCCTTTTTCTTTACGCCAATCGTTACAAAGGTCGCACTTCATGGCAACGCCGTTGTTGGTTGCGCTGCTACTGTCTGAGTCAGGTTTTTTCTCAACCGAAATCACACCAAACGGGCACACCATCGTGCAGAGCTTACAACCGATACAGCTTTGCTCGGTGATCGACACTGACCCAAGGCCCGTTGCCTGTCTCAGTGACCCAGTTGGACACACCTTAGTGCAGGGTGCGTCTTCGCAGTGGCGACACTGCATCGGCACATTGGAATCCCCAACTTTGACCACATGCGTTCGACTGACAGCGCCCTTTAATGCTTCCACATCAAACAATGATTTAGCGGAACTGTGCGCCAACGCGCAGGAAAATTCGCAACTATGGCACCCGAGGCACTTGCCCGGATCCACATAGATAATTTTATTCTGAGATTTATTTCTCATGATTTGGCTTTCTCTCAACCGTGTCATCGGAGAAAATGTTAGGTTCAATTGTGAAGGATAGGTTTTGCGAGAATTCTCTCAACTTTGAGCTCACGACCAGACAGGATCTCCAGATCGGAGCCCGAACAGAAATCGCATTTAAAGTGAAATCATTTGATTTCGGTCTTACCGCTACAGGACCGGCAACGGACTGTGACAGGAACCTCACGAGGTTGCAGTTTTGCATTTTCGCAAAGTGTCCCTTTGGCAAGGGCAGTAAAACACTGGACCAGCAATTCCGGTTCAATAGCCTTCAGCTTACCAATGACCACCTCGATACGATCCACTTCGGCATCTTTCAGATCCCCCATCGCCGAATTTGCGATGCGTAAAATGCTCATTGCAATGCTGGCTTCATGCATGATGCTTGCTCACCTAGTCCTCTACTCACCAGGACTGATGTACTCCTCTCCCCTACTCCCAAAGTCGAGAAGTCAGTCTAGCTTGCGGCCAAACTGGTGAAGTGTGAGCATGAGCTTGATGACCTGTATCAAAAAGGCCCTCAGCGGCATTCGTCGTTCATCAAATGCGACTAATTCTGCACAAAATGCGACTGAGAAAATCACGAGTAGCGATAAAAGGAAGTGATAAATCTGGAGTAATTAACTCACGTATTGTAGTAATGTAATAGTTGAATGTAACGATTGACCGTCGCCATCAAGAAGATTTTGAATTTCACGGGAAAACAACCTAGAAACAAACTTGCTGTAAGCCATTTTGATTGTAATCAATGTGACCTTGATCTTAACAAGTAATCCAAGTGCGACTTCAAATCACATTGCACAACTACAAAGATAGAAGATATGTGACAATGGAAGGAAACTGGAGTTTAAGCCCATGACGCACCACTTACTCGTTTCAGAGTCTGTGCCTTCTGCAATGATACTGTAGGTCTCCCGAGCATGTTGACCTATACCTATGATCTTCCCCTTGTCATGGCGTCGATCCTGATTGCGATCCTTTCTGCATTCACGGGTTTGGCGCTTACCAATGGCATTTCAGAGCTCTCCAACAACAAGAAGAAGCTCTCCATCGGCATGGCCGCTATTGTGCTTGGTGGGGGGATTTGGTCTATGCATTTTGTTGCGTTTCTAGCACTACAATTACCAGTTTCCATATACTACGACCCGTTATGGACGCTCAGTTCTGTGCTCATCGCGATTTTGATGACCTGCACCTCTTTGCTGATCATACATTTTGGAAGCCGCAACCCGCGCAACACGATCATTTCGGGTTGTTTCCTAGGGTATGGTATCGTCACCATGCACTACATTGGAATTCTGGGCATTCAGGGGTGTTTGCCCGTATTTGATTATACAAATCAAATTTTTGTCGTTTTGATTGGCCCGTTAACGGGCATTCTGGCTATTTGGGCCGCCTACAAACAACGTGCGCGATTCAATATAATTCTTGGCGCCACAATATTCGGCTTATCCGTCTCTCTTGTGCATTATCTGGGATTGTATTTGACGAACTTTGCCATACTGCCGGTCGAGGAGCCTATCGTTATGGCCTTAGACAACGGTGAGTTGGCATTTCTTGTTATTATCTCTGCCTTTACAATTTGCGCAGCGTTCCTCCTCACCGCAACAACGTTTCTCGTGCCCGAGGTGTCAATCGCACAGCAGGTCCCTCAGCCAGATATCACGGTTGCAGCATCGCACAGCGACGGCGCCTACGAAGACCCTCCTGTGATGGATGTGGTGGACTTAGAAAACAAAACCTCTCCTCTTGCACCCACCCCGCAAAATACTGTCCGGGTCCCCGTCGAAAAAGATAACCAAATCACTTTTTTAACGGAGGAAGACATTGCCGCTGTTCAGGCCGAAGGGCATTATACTTTGCTGCATACACCTGCAGGCCGCTTCTTCTGTTCCTGGTCCATTTCAGTTGCTCATAGCAAATTGCCAGACAACTTCATTCAGACACACCGTTCCTTCCTAGTGAACATTAAACATGTCCAGGGTTTCACCAGGAACAAAGACAACGGCAAGTGTCTATTTGATACCATTTCATCGCTAACCTCGGTACCCGTCAGCCGCTCCCGCATCAATGAAGTAAAAGCAGTTCTGGGCCTTTAACAAAGGTTGTGTCGCAAAATTTAGTCGATTTCCAACTCTGATCGCTTCGCTTACCACCGGCACGCTCGGAATTCACGGTTCGAAGTTTGGTGAGTTGATCAGTTTTAGACCGTGTTGCTAGCTATCCGATACAGCGTTTCCTTGAGCGCTGATCAGTGGTTCCACATCCGCATTGCAGATTTTGGGTGTTGTCACGTTAAGCTGGGTTTGGTCGCAAAACCAAATAGAACGCACTTCATGGGTCAATCATGGCAGCCATTTTCCATTGAGCCAAAGAGCTAATTCGATAAAAGTGAGTGTCGATTGAAGAACGTTTATCGCGAGGTCAAACGAGGAGATTACGCAGGCCAGAGAAGACAGCCACAAACCTTTGCAGCATCCCGGTGATTTATGCCTCCGCATGCACTCTCACGTTTCCGCGGGGGCATATGTGAGTTCTCAGCGCGTTGTTCTAGCCTTTGTGAGAGCGGTGCTCAACATCAGGCATGACCCCGCGTTTTGCGGCACCATAGGACCCAAGCTTGTCGGTGATCATCCGCTTTGGAGCTCCACCTTGGTTTTGTCAAAAGGCGGGTTAGCAAACGCTTGACGGTCTTGAAGTTGCGCCGTTTCTGAAGGATTTCATCGAGGATATATCCATGTAATGAATGAACAGAGCATTTCTCTGCCCTTTCACTTTAAAGAGGATGGTGAGGAAGAAGACGTGTACGATCTGCTGCAGGCCGGTGTGGAAAATGGTTTCACGGTAAGCACTTATGCCACACCGCGCCAGATGGAACCCGACTATGATCCCACTACAGAAAAGCTGGGACCACCATTGGCAACCTACACTGCCCCAACAGCGAGGACGCGCCTGCAGGCTACTCTGCGCAATGTGACGGAGGCCTCTGCTCTACCAGTACTCAAGGGCGGGATTTCCTGGGTATCAGGCCAGTCGAGGAAGATGAAATTATCTATTCCTGTCCCCCGATAGCCAGCCCTTCCAAGGGCTTTCAGATATCCGGCCCTTGGAGTGTGCTCCGGATGACCGCATCTGATGGCAAGTGCTGCGATAAGTCGTTCCATGATAAGCTCTGTTCGGTCAAAAATGTCAATTCCACTGGTACGGGGCTTATGGTTGACGCGCCCTTAGGAGTCGCCAAATTGCTTTCGAAAAAGCTGGATGGCCAGACTCCGGGCATTAACCGCTGCGTATTTAAATAGGCAGCAGGTGCATCAGGTCGGAATTTGGCCGATCCAAAGTAAGCCTGACACCGGAATAAAAACACCTTAACCTGCCCATTGTCGGCAGGTTAGGTTCAAAACCCTCAAATCAATCTGTAATTATCACGCTTCATGCGTGCATCAACAATTTATAAATGATCGACTTTGAGTTGAACTGTGTCTCAGGTTGGATAGTCCCAGGGCTAAGACGCACGTCCGCTTTGGTCACACAGCTACATGCTACGCCAGCAAAATGTTGTAAACGGGCCTGCATTTGGAGTGATGCTTTATTTTCATTTTAGGCAACTCAGGACGGAATATATTTCAATGGATGGCCCTATATTTCCATCCCACAGGAATGCCAACGTTGCGCAAAAAGTCATGGGCTTGGCAATCTGCATCCTAAACGTAAATTGAGTATTTCGACCAAACTTAGAGATTGCACGTGGCCTCAGTGGAAGGGTGCCACAAACACTTCGTGGGTGCTGTGAGAGGGAAGATGTGTGCTGCTGTTGGAGATGCAAATTGTAGAAACAGAAATGAGAATAATAGAGGATATCCTCTAATAATACCGTTAGTGATATTCAAAAAAAATCAACTTGAAGTAGATGTTTTAAATTAGGTTCATTTCGTGCATCCCGCATGTTTTCCGGCTTCAGGTGATCAAATTTTATGAATAAGCCTCAACTCTTCTTCACTAGAGCTTTAATCTTGGCATCAACGGCCCTCTCCCTCTCTCTACCTGCTCATGCAGGTGGAGAAGGTGGTCGGGCACTAATAGGCGAAGGTGGAGACGGTGGAGATGGTGCGGATGGCGTGGCGACAAGCGGAGTAATTTCCAGCAGCATATTTGGTGGAGGAGGTGGAGCTGGAGGCGGTCCGACTAGCCCTACAACACCAGGTGAAGCTGGAAGTGGTGGCAATGGTGGCTCCCTGGGAAATAACAGCACAGCTTCTGAAGGCGGTTCAGGATCAAGTGGGGTTCGATATGACGGTGAGAATGGCGGGGATGGAGCTGGGGGCATTGGTGGTTCAGCAGGGGCGACTGAAGATGGAGCCGATGGCTTAACAGCAGGAGCTGGCGGCGGCGGCGGTTACGGAAAGACTAGTGGGTTCCACGGCGGTGGTGGAGGTGGTAGTGACGCAGTTCGTATGATTGGTGACGTAATTGTTAACGTCGGGACCTCCGTGAGCGGGGGCAATGGCGGAGCTTCTGGAAGTGGTAGTGGCAAAGGCGGTTCAGGAATTGAAGCTAGGGTGGGTGGTCTTTTACTCACCAACCGTAGCTTCAATTCAAGGCGGAAATGGAGGATATGGTCGTTATGGCAGTGCAGCTGGCGGCATAGCCGTTGATCTTTCTGGAGGGGCCTACACCATTCATAATGAAGGCAGTATTATTGGGGGAAACAAGGCAAAAGGTATCGTTGGTTCAAATATTGAAATAACCAATAGCGGTACTATTCAAGGTGGCGAAATTTCTACTGGAAATTATGCTTCAGCAATAAAGTTTGGATCCGGAATAAATCGTCTTACAATTACATCGGAATCAAACATAATTGGCAGAGTTGAAGCAACAACGAGCACCAATGACGCATTCATATTGGGAGGAAACACAAGTGCTTTCTTTAATGTAAATGATATCGGAAATAGCTCACAATACCAGGGTTTTGAAACCTATCAAAAGAATGGTTCCTCAACTTGGACATTGACAGGTACTGGTGTTCAGAACTGGGATGTCGCACAAGGCCGCCTCAAGGGCAATACGGTTAGCATTCAAGGCGATGTTGATATTGCAGCGACCGCAGAACTTGAGCTTGATCAATCAAATGATGGAGCTTTTGCCGGAGATATCTCTGGCGCAGGACAGTTGATTAAATCCGGCACGAGTACAATCACGCTCACTGGTACCAACAGCTATACTGGCGGCACGACAATCAACGCAGGTCTGCTTTCTATCTCCGATATGGCGCAGTTGGGAACTGGAGAAATCCTGCTCAATGGCGGTACATTCCAAACAACAGGCAATAGCGATCTAACAACAGATAAATTTGATCTGGATGCCGCTGGCGGCGAACTTGATGTCTCCAGTAAGAGCTTTACGCTGACCGGAGATGTGAGCACGACAAGTAATCTGCAGAAAACAGGTACTGGCGCCCTTGTCCTTGACGCGACTTCTAACACAATCAGCGGCGGCACATCCGTTCAAAATGGATCACTTATTGTTGGCAGCACTTCCGGCATGAGCGCTGTACAGCTCATCAGTGACGTCACGGTTGAGAATTCTGCTGTGCTGGGTGGTCATGGAACGATCATTGGCGATGTGACTAACAATAATGGCCGCATCGCGCCAGGTAACTCTATAGGCACCACAACAATCACCGGGAGCTACTCGGGTGTTGGTAGTTTGGAGATTGAAGTTGAGGGTGATACCAAACTTGCCGACAAACTCGTTGTTAATGGCACAGTTGATGTGAGTGGAACTGCTCTTGATCTGGTCCTGACACCTGCAGGCAAAGCTGATTGGAGTGTCGACCCGACAGGCCCTTTTATTATTGTTGAGAATGATGGAACCGATGCAATCACTGGAACGTTTGCTTCAGTTTCCGACAATCTACTCTTTATCGACACCACGCTTGACTATGCCGCAGGCACGAATAACAATGATATCGAACTCACGCTCACACGAAATGACGTCGAGTTTGCTAGTTCTGCAAGAACTGTAAACCAGAAAGCATCTGGGTCAGCGGTGCAAAACCTTGGCTCCGGTAATGCTGTCTATAATGCGCTTATCGCAACTGTGAGTGATGAAGCTGCGGCTCAAGCTGCATTTGATAGTCTTTCTGGCGAGATCAATGCTTCCGCTCGCAGCATTCTTATTGAAAATAGCCGCTTCGTTCGCAACGCTGTCAACGATCGTTTGTATGCATCAGCCACCAGAAATTCAGAAACCAGCGGAGCTCAGACAACTCAGCTTGGCTCTTTAACTTTATGGAACACGACCTTTGGGAGCTGGGGTAAAGCAGATAGCGACGGGAACGCTGCCTCTGTTGAGCATTCAACCGGGGGTGTTTTGTTTGGTGCAGATGGTGACGTATTCGGAAATGTTCGTGTGGGCCTGACCGGCGGGTATAGCCGAACCAAAGTCAGTGCAGGCGACAGAAACTCCTCTGCAACCAGCGATAACTACACGCTTGGTGGATATGCGGGCACTCAGTTCAACGCTTTCTCTCTTCGTGCAGGCACTGCTCTGACATGGCATCAAATTGAGACAGAGCGCTCTGTTACTGTTTCTGCCGGATCGTTTACCGATGAACTTGAAGCCGATCAAAATGCAGCTCAATTGCAAGCATTTGGTGAGTTGGGTTATGGATTTAATTTTGGGCCAACATCCATCGAGCCGTTTGCGGGCTTAGCCCATGTTCATCTTATGAGCCAGGGTTTTACTGAAGACGGCGGAGCATCAGCTCTTTCAGCCAAGGAACAAAGTGCTGCCGTGACCTTCTCCACACTTGGAGTGCGTGCTACATCGCAGTTTACTCTGGGCGGGATGGGGCTAACAGCACGAGGTCTTGCGGGCTGGCAGCATGCTTCTAACGACGCAATCAACTTTACCCAAAGTTTTGCTGGCACCGGGGACACGTTTACAGTTGTTGGCACTCCAATTGCAAAAGACATTGGCATCCTTGAAGCTGGTTTAGATCTTGCCATTAACGAGCGCGCTCAATTTGGGCTTTCCTATACAGGCCAACTTGCAAGGGAAAGTACAAAACATGGCCTAACTGCAAGATTGAATTTGCAGTTTTGATTGAGCAGACATGTGCGAATGGCAGGCATGGTCACAGAGCGACATACCGGGAATATCTATGTAAATAGGGCTACAAGCGGTCGGTCGCTCATTTCAACCACTGTTAGACTGTTTTTCTCAGATAAAAGTTCTCACGACGCAACAAAGACGCTTTGCTCTTCTTCACTCAGTTCGGCCCAAAAGCCGTCTGTTGCTAGAATAAGTGAGGTGTTATCGACTTGGATTGTTTTAGTGCCCCTGTCCGCTGTCCTAAGACAGAGGACACCAGAGCGTATATGAAGGCAATTATCTACGTTTCATCTGAAAAGCCTGACCGGCCGCCGATGGTTGTGTCGCAAAGTTTAGTCGGAGTCCAACTCTGATCGTTTCGTTTACAATCGACGCGCTCTGAATTGGCGGTTTGAGGTTTGGTGAGTTGATCACGATACCCTCAACCGCTGGTTATCAAGCGATTGACTAGGCCAATGATGGGCTTCAAGGCCTTTCATTCAGCCGCCGCTACACTCGATGGGATCTAGTCTTTTGATCGATACAGGCAAAACTGCGTCTCGAATATAGTCGATCTTTCATAGTTCCGGCTCCACTTTCTTGGCAGGGGGTGGAGCTGTGCTGCCTCTTTCGACCAGGCGGCAACCTAATTCTACACGGCGTGCGCTCCGTTCGCCATCTGGCAGAGTGAGAGCTTCTTCAAGCAGGTTGAGTGCGACATGCCCGATCTCCTCCATAGGGACATGCATTGTGGTGAGGGGAGGATTGGAGAGTTCTCCGAATAATGCATTGTCAAAGCCTGTTACAGATACGTCCTTGGGAACGTTGTAGCCCGTATTTTGAAGTGCATTGATGGCGCCAAGTGCAACATTGTCTGCTGAGCAGAAGAACGCAGTATAGGGGGCGATACCATCATGCTCCCTCAACCACTTTCCCATATTGTCTTCAACCACGTCCTGCTGGTAATCACCAACGTCAATCACCATCTCGGGATGAGTTTCAAGGCCAGCCAGCCGAAGAGCGTCAAGGTACCCCTCTGTTCTTTGACGGCCAACACGGCGACGACCCCAAGTCAAATGACCAATATTGCGATGTCCCAGTTTAAGGAGGTGGTCCACGGCCAGTTTTGCGCCGTATCGGTTGCTCGGGGTCACTGTATCAACCCGCATGGATGGATCTTGACCGCTAAGAATGACTGAGGAACAGGGCAGTTTAGCCAAGACATCTATGAGTTCTTGCTTGTCATCTTGCATGACAGCAATGCCCTGAGGTCGGTGTTTCATAACCGCGCGGCTGACATTGGCGGGGTCGATCTGCTCATCCTCTTCAATATGAGGGATGAGACGGATACCGCGACTTTGGCATTCCTTCCGAAATGCGTTGAGCATGGTCCAAGCGACGAAGTTTCTGTCGGATTTTGGAAAGGCTTTTTTTGTTCCTACCAAAAGTACAGTCGAGAGAAGAGAAATAGAGGCTTTACGTCGTCTCTTCGCAAGATATCCGGTTTCACGAGCAACGCTTAATACACGTTCCTGCACTTGGCTGCTTATGGGAGCCGATGCATTTAAGACATGTGAAACCGTGCTGATTGACACGTTCGCGAGTTCTGCAATTTGCTTGATACCGGTTGCCACGAAACTTCCATTCTTCAAGGTTTCTATAAGTAAGTAGTGAATGAAAATATTTTCATATGCAACGCTTACGTATGGGAGGAAACAGAGATTATGAAGTGGTTTGTTGATGAAATTTACTTATGTATTTCAAAAATAGTACCAAACATTCTTATAGATATTAGTCAGCATACTTCGCTAATAAATTGATTCAACTGAGCAAATAACTGATTTCACAAGGATGGGATGATTTTGAAATTATTAGGTGTGTTTGCGAGTTATTTGTGGAAGTTATAATGATGAAAATATTTTCATAATACCACCTTGTTGTCGTGGACTTCTCCTGTAACCTCCGCCGGGCAAGTGATTGTCATAATTGGTCTTATTGAGATTGAACATGGCCACTATGCTTATTTTGGAAGGCTCTGTCGTCGTCGGGGAGGAACTGATTGCGCGGGGCTGGGGGGAGAATTTGATGAAGAGCGTAACTCTTACGTCGATTGTTGCTTTGACGCTGCCACTGTTGGCTGCCAACAGTTGGGCTTATAGCGAAGCACCTATGTTAAAAAAACTGGTTGAAGCTGGGCAGCTTCCGTCCGTTGATGAGCGTCTGCCAAAAAATCCACGCGTCATTCCTGTTTATGACAGCATTGGTACATACGGCGGCGTTATGAAGCGTGCATTCAAAGGTCCAAGTGATCGTTGGGGGCCGACAAAGCTCATGGAAGAGCGTGTCGTTGAAACCTACATGGATGCGGACAAGAACCTATCATTAGTACCTGGCTGGATTAGTGAGTATTCTGTCAGTGATGACTCTCGAGAGTTTACCTTTAAAATTCGCGAGGGTCTGCGCTGGTCTGACGGCGCTTTGGTCACTACTCGTGATGTGCGTTTTTGGTATGAAGACGTGTTCCTCAATAAAGAGCTGATGCCAAACGTTAAGGCGCTTTACACCTCTGATGGTGTGCCAATGAAACTGTCTTTTCCCGATGAACTTACCTTTACTGTTTCCTTTGAAAAACCTTACCCGCTGTTTTTAACCGTGCTGGCCAAAGAGAGCACTGGCCGTCCTGGTTTGGATCGGCCCGGTTTCATTGAGCCATTCCATTATTTGAAAGAATATCATCCTGCTTATGCAGATCCAGCCAAGCTGGAAGCTGCGGTTGCTAAGTATGGCGCCAAAAAGTGGACTGATCTATGGGATTCAAAAGGCCAAATTCAAGCTTGGTGGTTCAACCCGGATATGCCGGTTTTGACTGCGTGGCGTGTGAAAACACCACCGCCATCAAGCACAGTGGTGATGGAACGTAACCCTTACTATTACGGCGTGGACGCAGAAGGAAATCAGCTTCCTTACATCGATCAGATCGAACATCGTCTCTTCCAGGATGCTCAAGCCATAAATTTCATGGCAATTCAGGGTGAGATTGACCTACAGAACCGCCACATCAATGTCGCTGACTTTACACTGCTAAAAGAAAACGAGGCCAAGGGTGATTATACCATTGAGAAATGGGTCAAGGCGCTCACATGGTCGATTATTCCAAACCTCAACTCAGCGGATGAAGTTAAACAAGCGCTGTTTGAAGATATCCGCTTCCGCGAAGCGCTAAACGTATCTGTTGACCGTGAAACCATCAATGAATTGGCTTTCTCCGGCCTTGGGGAAGCCCGGCAGGCAAGTCCAATTTCCGGTTCTCCGTTCTATGATGAAGAAGCAGAATCCAAATGGACGAATTTTGATCCTGATCGTGCGGAAGTGCTTTTGGACGAACTGGGTCTGACTGAGCGTGACGGAGATGGTTATCGTCTGATGGCGGATGGACGCCGACTGAGCTTCGTGCTTGAAACGCGCTGGGATATTCAAGGCGAGCTTCTAGAAGTGGTCCGCACCTACTGGCAGGATGTAGGTATTGAAGTGTTGGTGCGTATCATTGACCGTACCCTTTATCAGCAACATGTTGATACAGCTGACTTTGACATGGTTCTGGATACATTTGATCGTTCTTCCGTGATTACAGCTGATCCACTGCGTTTCCTTGGTCGTTATGGCTTTGCGCAAAGTTATTATACTTGGTGGACGACAGGTGGTGAGACTGGCGTGGAGCCGCCGAAGGAACACCCAATCCGTAAGGTTTGGCAAGCGTGGGAATCTGCGCAAACTGCCAGCAACCTTGAGGAAGCCAATGCATATGCTCAGGAAATGGTGACATTACACAAGCAGTACGGCTGGCATGTGGGGTTGGTTGGTGAAACGCCTGCGATATACGTTCGCAAAAATAACCTGAAAAACTTCCCTGTGGGGCTCGTCCATGACGACGCATTACGCGGCGTTGGCCTCGCATATCCGCAGCAGCTCTACTTCTCCCAAGATTAATCTGCTCTGCGGTTGAGCTGGTGGTGAACTTCCCAAATTGCCACCAGCTCAATTTCACAATGCTTCCATGCAAGTACAAGAAAACGGAAAAAGGGACATGGCAGGTTATATTGTGCGTCGCCTCTTGTGGTCGATCCCCACATTGTTCGTTATCACAGTGGTTACATTTGTTATTATTCAGCTGCCACCAGGTGACTATGTTACCGCATATATCGCGGAACTGGTGGAAACTGGTGAAGTTATCGATGTCGAAACAGCAGCTCAGCTTCGTCACGAATTCGGCCTTGATCGTCCTATGTACGAGCAGTTCTTTACCTGGATAGGTGGAATTTTGCTCCATGGTGACTTTGGACTATCTCTAGATTGGAAACTACCGGTTTCCGACCTCATCTGGGGCCGTCTAGGGCTTACCTTGATGATCTCCATTCTTTCTTTGTTGATGACTTGGGTGATTGCTATACCGATCGGTGTTTACTCAGCAACTCGGCAGTATTCATTCCTCGATCACCTCTTCACTGTTCTTGGTTTCCTTGGCCGCGGTATTCCCGACTTCCTGCTTGCGCTGGTGTTGATGTGGATGGGATTCTTATACTTCAATCTCCACGTTGGAGGCTTGTTCTCGCCCGAGTTTGAAAATGCAGCATGGTCTTTCGCGAAGTTCACCGACCTTCTCTCTCATCTTTGGGTCCCTGTTCTTGTGCTCTCGACAGGCGGTGCTGCGGGCCTGTTACGCATCATGCGTGCAAACATGCTGGAAGAACTTGGCAAGCCCTATGTTGAAACTGCTTATGCGCAAGGTTTGAGCGAGCGGCAGGTTGTTTGGCGGTACCCGGTGCGCGTAGCTCTGAACCCGTTCATCTCTACGGTGGGGTGGGCTCTGCCTGCGCTTATTTCAGGCGATGTTATCACTGCAGTTGTTTTGAACTTGCCGACCACCGGGCCTTTGCTTCTTCGTTCGTTGCAAAATCAGGACATGTACCTGGCTGGCGGTTTCATTCTCATTCTTAGCGTCTTCACCATCATCGGCACGTTGCTTTCAGACATTCTGCTGGTGCTGACCGATCCACGCATTCGTCATTCGTGAGGGACTATGTCAGAGCAAACATTATCCGGTTCTGCCGTAGAACCTGAAGTAAAAGTAACAGAGAACTCAACCTACACAGCAAAGCCGCTGACTTTGATGTGGTGGCGTTTCAAAAAGCACAAATTAGCGGTGTGGTCTCTGGGCATTATTATCGTGCTCTACCTTATCGCCGCATTCGCAGGGTTCTTGGCACCTTATGATCCATTCCGGCATAACCGTCTGCATCCTTTTGTTCCGCCGCAATCTATCCATCTCTTTAGTGAGGATGGCAGTTTTGAAGGCCCGTTTGTCTATGGGTTGAAACGCCATCGTGACCCTGTAACCGCCCGCTTATCCTTTGAAGAAGACACTCAGAAAATCAATCGTATTCAGCTCTTCGTGACGGGCGATAAGTACAATTTCTGGGGCTTTATTCCCACGACTAGGCACTTGTATGGTGTTGAGGGACGTCGGAACAGGATTTACATTCTTGGAACAGATAAGCTGGGTCGAGATCTGTTTTCTCGCCTTACTTACGGTGCCCGGGTGACACTTTCCGTTGGTTTGATCGGTGTTTTCTTTAGCTTTATCATAGGTATTACGCTTGGCAGCCTTGCTGGACTGATTGGCGGGACAATTGATACAATTATTCAGCGCATGGCCGAGCTGGTGCGATCTATTCCAACTATTCCCTTATGGCTGGGGCTAGCCGCGGCGTTGCCCGTGAATTGGGATCCGATCATCGTCTATCTGCTCATAACGGTCATTCTGGCACTGATTGGTTGGACAAACCTTGCTCGTGTGGTTCGTGGTCACTTTATGACCATCCGCAATCAGGATTTTGTTCTTGCTGCACGGCTTTCTGGGGCAACCAAAACACGCATTGTCACCCGGCATATGCTGCCTTCTATGACGTCCTATGTGATTGCCGCGATCTCCCTTGCCATTCCTGAGATGATCCTTGGTGAAACAGCTTTGAGTTTCCTTGGGTTGGGCTTGCGTCCACCTGTGGTCAGTTGGGGTGTACTTTTGCAGGATGCGCAGAACTTGCGTTCGATTGCATTGGCCCCGTGGCTCCTCCTTCCCGGAATCGCGATTGTCGTGACTATCCTTGCTTTTAACTTCCTCGGCGATGGCTTGCGTGATGCTGCCGACCCCTATCAGAAATAAGGAGAACGGATCATGCAGGATGAAACCATTCTCGAAATCAAAGACCTCAATGTCTGCTTTGATATGCGTGAGGGGACTGTTAACGCCGTGAATGGTGTCAGTTTCTCCGTCAAACCAGGGGAGGTTCTTGGCATCGTCGGAGAGAGCGGCAGCGGAAAATCTCTCAGTGCGCGGTCCATAATGAACCTGTTGCCGCGGAATGCGAAGGTGACAAGTGGATCAGTCAAATTCCGTGGGAGTGATGGAGAGGTTGTTGATATTCTCGCTGAAAAGCGGGAAAGCCGCAAAATGCGTGAGTTACGCGGTGGCCAGATCGGCATGATTTTTCAAGAGCCGATGACAGCGTTGAGCCCAGTGCATTCCATTGGCAAGCAGATCATGACGACGCTAAGCCTGCACACAGACCTTTCAAAAAAAGCACAAGTGGAGCGGGCGCAGGATCTTTTGGCAATGGTGCAGATGCCCAAGCCAGCGGAAATGATGAGGAAGTATCCGCATCAGTTATCTGGTGGGATGCGCCAGCGTGCCATGATTGCGATGGCACTTTCCTGTAATCCGAGCCTGTTGTTGGCGGATGAGCCGACCACTGCGCTGGATGTGACCACTGAAGCGCAGATTCTGGATCTCATCATGTCTTTGCAAGATGAGCTGAATATGGCCGTGATTTTCATCACCCATAACTTTGGCGTGGTTGCAGAAATCGCGGATCGTGTTTCGGTTATGTATCTGGGAAATGCAGTTGAGACGGCATCTGTCGATGACATTTTTTATAATCCTAAACATCCATATACCCGGGCATTGCTGCAATCTATTCCTCGATTAGATGGCCAGAAGCATCGGCGTTTGCAGACTATTGAGGGCATGGTTCCTGATCCTTTCAATCTGCCCAATGGATGTGTTTTCCATACACGCTGTGCGGAAAAACTAACTGGCAAATGCACCAGTGAAATTCCAGCTTTAACGCAATTCGAAAATGATCAGATGGCACGTTGTCATCTCCATCAGGCTTAAGAGCGGCACTCCTATGACGAATATTAATATACCTGACGATGCACTGATCAGCGTTGAGAATCTTCAGATGCACTTTCCGCTCAAGAAGGGATTTCTGGGTCGGAACAATGGAACCGTTAAAGCTGTCGATGATGTTTCCTTTTACATCCGTAAGGGAGAAACGTTCGGGATCGTAGGTGAAAGTGGCTCTGGCAAATCTACCACTGCTCGAGCACTTTTACGGGCCTATGAGCCAACAGGTGGCACGATCCGGTTTAAAGACCCTGATGGTGTTTGGCATGATCTCACCAATAAATCTGAATCAGAAATGCGCGTGCTACGGCGTTATATGCAGATGATCTTTCAGGATCCATATGCTTCATTGAACCCACGCATGACACTGTTTCAACTGGTGAGCGAACCACTTGTCAACATTGGCGTCACCAATCGAAGTGAGTTGGAGGATCGGGTTGGATACCTTCTGGCTAAGGTTGGTTTGCGTCCGGAGAATATGGTGCGATATCCGCATGCATTCAGTGGCGGACAACGTCAGCGCATTGGTATTGCACGTGCATTAGCACTCAATCCAACCTTTATTGCTGCTGATGAAGCTGTATCGGCGCTTGATGTGTCCATCGCGGCTCAAACCATCAATCTCCTACAGGACCTGCAGGAGCAGATGGGGCTGACTTACCTCTTCATCACCCATGATTTGAGTATGGTTGAGCACATCAGCGATCGCATAGGTGTGATGTATGCAGGGCGTTTGGTCGAGGTCGCGGATACCGCCAGTTTCTTTGATCGTCCTTTACATCCTTACTCTGAGGCTCTTTTGTCGGCTATCCCGATCCCTGATCCGAAGCGAGCACGCGCCAAAAAACGTGGGCTGGTGAAAGGGGAAGTCGCGGATCCTGCCAATCTGCCGATTGGTTGTGCGTATGCGAGCCGCTGCCTGCATGCCACCGAGCACTGCCAGATGTCCAATCCAGAACTCACTGAAACAGCAGAGGGGCGGTTTGTACGCTGCCACCATTCTGCCGACCTAACGTTACAAGGGGCAAACTATGAACAATAATAATGGAAGCCTCAGCGCCTTGAGACAGGGCCTTCAAGAAACTGAAGATCTTGTGCTTGCGCGAAAATTTGCGCCTGTTCTTCGGCTGGACCGATCCGAACCTTGGCGACCGACTGCTATTGGATACACTGTGTCTGATAGAGTTAGTAAGTCCGCAAGTAGCAAGTTTGAGATTACGCCCCGCGTTGGCCGTGTAATCGAATATGCGATCTTTTGGGATTACGACATTCAGCACTTGTATGACCTTGAGCATGTCTGGGTTCATCTGGATATGCAGGATCAGGTTGTTGCTGTTGAAGCATCACAACATGGCAAGCGGATTGAGATGCTGGTGAATGGTGATCTGCCTCTTGAAAACGGGCGTGTCACCCTGTGGGCGGAACCCGGCAAACATGCTCACTTCGCTTCGCGCGATGCAATGAAAGAACGTGAGGCGCACACCCGTTATGAATGCTCGTTGGGGGCGGGGCTTTATGGTGTTCATATGGGGAATCCATTCTCTCATGAGTTTGGTGAAATTACGCCATACGAACACCGCCTCGCTCGCTTGCAAGCGCAGCGGTTGTCTCTGGAACCTTCCTTCGGCGAGACCATTCGTTGGGATTGTGCTGAGGGGGATTTGGCTTCTTGGCCTACGGTGCAAACCTGGATCCCGCAGCGCGTCAAATATCTTATCGCCGATTTGCGGGTGAACCTTCCTCATCTGAAAGCAATCTTTTTGGATTGCGGTGACACGCTTATTGATGAGGGAACTGAGATTAAAAAGGAAGGCAGCGATGTTGCTCATGGGGCGGAGTAGCTTCCCTATGCGCGGGACGCGTTAAACATGCTGTTTGATCGCGGATATCGCCTTGCATTGGTTGCAGATGGGCCAAGGGCGACGTTCGAGAATATCCTCCAGCAGCATGAGCTCTGGGACCATTTTGAAACACACACCATTTCAGGCGATGTAGGTGTGTTAAAGCCCGACTACAAAATGTTTGAGACAGCTATGTCTTCCCTAGGCCTAGTCTCAGCAGACGCACCAAATATCGTCATGGTTGGCAACAATCTCGAACGCGATATCAAAGGCGCAAATGGGGCTGGTCACAAAAGCATCTTCCATAAATGGACGGAGCGCCGCAACGTGGTGCCGGTTGATGCGAGCGAAGAACCAACCCGGACTATTCGATCACTTCATGAGCTTGTTTCCAGCATCGAGCAGATTGAACTGTCGCTCTCCTGAAGACCTTAGAAAACACCCCATTTACAAGGAGTGGTTTTGTGCCAAAGACACAATTCCCATGGCAGATCAAAAAGGGCGAGCCGCTGAGCTACTGGGAGGTTTCTGGTCTTTCAGAGGCGCCTTTTGCCGGAGAAGCAGGTACGCTGCCTGACAAAGTAAATTACACCTACATCAACGGGTTTACAGATGTTGGTGATCTTCCATGTCGTATAGCGTTCTGGAATGAGATGAAGGGAAGAGAACTTGCTTTTCCTGAGAGTGCGCAGTTTTGTGAAACACGTATCCAGCCCTCTCTGTCCACCCTAGATTTTAGCGGTTTCTGGCATTGTCCAACACATTTACAACGGGTGTTGCGATGTACAGTCCATGCGCCTGTTGCCGGATTATATGCTTTCCGCGTTCGGACTGCCGGTGGCGTGCGCGTTTGGAGGAATGGTGAATTTGGGTTTGCATTTGAACCTCTAACTCGAAATGCGCCTAAAGAAGCCGTCAAACTGTTGGAGCTGGTTTGCGGCGCGAATGAACTTGTTGTGCATCTGGAAGATATCGCCGAGCGGGACACCGTTTATTCCCTCGAACTTATCTATGAGGGGATTGAAGGCTGTGAGGCAGACCTTCAAATTGGGTTGAGTAAAGCTTATGATGCAGCGGCTCTTAAAGCTGCAGAAGCTTTCGTTTCCAGTGTTCAGACGGATAAGCTCTATTATAGCGAAGGAAATATTGAGCTTCAGTTTGAAGGGGCATTGCCAGCAGAAGCGGACCTAGAGGTGCAGACGCTTCCGCTTCTCAAACCCTCTCTGGAAGGAAGCCATAATTCTTACACTTTGGCCAAGGGCGATAATAAGCTTGTTGGACCAAGTGTTGAGGATCTGGCACCTGCGACCAATCTGTTGCGCGTAACATTGCAGCATCAAGGACTTAGGGTGACACGAGAACTTGGTGTTGTGTGCCTTAAAGATCTGCAAAAAGGACATGGTTTAACACTGGAAGATCGCCGGCTTGAATTGCTTAACTCAAGCGCAGAATTCGGGGAAAGCCACCTTTCTCATGCTTTGGCGAAGCTTCATTGTGGTGTGCAGTTGGAAAGTGCTGAACGTATTCTCATAGATGCTCTCAGAATAATTTCCCGCCGCGAAGATTGTGCTGACTTTGCTTTCCTGCCGCTGTTGTGGATCTGGAAAGAGCATGCATGGACCAAGCTGCCTGATTTGGTTTGGCGCCGCGTTCAATCAACGGTGTTGGGCTTTCGGTATTGGTTTGATGAACCGGGAAATGACGCCATGTGGTTCTGGAGTGAGAACCACACATTGTGTTTCCATGCGTCTCAATATCTGGCCGGGGCTATGTTTCCTGACGAGCTCTTCATTTGCTCCGGTCGCAAGGGGCAGGCGCAAAAGCGACTTGGTTATGAACGATTGCTGAAATGGTTTGATACGGTTGAGAAGGATGGATTGGCCGAGTGGAACTCCATTCCCTATTACCCAATTGATCTTATTGGCCTTACCAGTTTGTATCACCTTGCTCCTGATGCCGATATTCGGACCCGCTCAAAATCCCTTTTGGATTCAATCTTCCAAATGATGGCGTTACATACCCAGCCCGGTATGCCAGCTGGGAGCATGGGACGGTGTTATGACAAAGACATTTTCGCCGGTCCCTCAAGTGAACTCGCCACACTTTGCCACTTTGCGTGGGGGGATGGTTGGGTTTCCTCAGGTAATTTTGCTTCAACTCTGATTGCACTGAGTGATTATGCCCCGCCCGAAGAGACGAATGCATATGCAAAGGTTTCTGAAGGTCTGGCAATAGAGGCGGGCTACACGCAGGGACATGAGCATGCCGGCAAGCTGAAGCTTTTCAAAACTGCAGACGCACAGCTCTCTACGGTTGTGGATCACAAAACAGGATCTCACGGACATCAGCAACATGTGCAGGATGTGATGCTCTCGGGCAATCCGTATGCGCGTTTCTGGATCAATCACCCTGGTGAAACGCAAGTATGGGGAAATGGACGCCCATCCTATTGGTCAGGCAATGGAACTTTGCCGCGGGCTGAGCAGGTAGGCGCAACTGGTTTGCTCATTTTTAATTGCGATCTGCCGGAATCCGATTTCACGCACCTTTATGCACCTCTGCACGTATGTGATGAGCACGAATTGACCTCCCGATGGCTGTTTGCCCGCGTTGGACAAGGGTTTGTCGCATTTTATGCAGCTAATGGGCTGACATCTTTAAACAGCGGATGCTTTGCGGGTGTTGAATTTCGCAGCAAGGGTCGTCGCAACATGTGGCTCACGGTTGTTGGCACACAGCAGAGCGAGCGCTTTGACTGCTTCAAGAAGCGATTACTTTCCAGCTTTATTGACTGGGATGCAGAGCAGCTTTCTGTATCTGCCACGGTCAATGCGCAGAAGGACGTGTTCTTAAACTGGTCCGGGGAGTTTGTTGTTAGAGGGGAGACCTGCTCATTTGAGGATCTCAATCCAACTCCGCGTGTAAGCTTCCACAAAATTGGACTTGCTACAGAAATTCAGGGTGCCGAAAATGTTTGATAGAACCAAACTTGAAAAGGCTCTTGCTGGGACGGCGGACGGATTTCGGAGTTTAAAAGGCATCAATGATGCTCCGTCCCAACTCCATGAAGACGGTTCTATTCATTTCGATGAATGGGATTGGGAAGTCGGAGTGGGGCTCTACGGCTTCTATAAGCATGCTTGCATAGTTGGCGATGAACGCATGAAACGCAATTTGACCAGTTGGTATGCCGCACAGATCGCCCGCGGGTTGCCTCCGCGCCAGATTAACTCCACGGCCCCCATGTTGTGTATGGCGCTTCTTGCTCGTGAAACGAACAACGAGGCATGGAAGCAAATTGTTTTTGAGTGGGCAGAGTGGCTGGTCAACGACATGCCGAAGACTGTCGATGGTGGTTTCCAACATCTGGTAAAAGAACGGGAAAATGAAGGGCAGCTCTGGGATGACACGCTCTTTATGGCTGCACTGTTCATAGGGGTTGCCGGAGACTGGCTAGATAAGCCGGAGTGGGTTGAAGAAGCTTACTACCAATTTCTCGTTCATGGCCGCTATCTGTCTGATCCCGTGACCGGACTTTGGTACCATGGCTGGACCTTCCTTGGCCATCATAACTACGCTGAGGCATTCTGGGCGCGGGGCACTGCGTGGATCACGATTGCGGTTCCCGAACTGTTTGAGTTGGTTGGGGAGCGGTACGGCCCGGCAACTCGACAGATCAAAGCATTGTATCGGCGTCAGGTAGAGGCTTTGCTGCCGCTTCAATTGGCCAATGGTATGTGGCCAACGTTGCTGGACCAGCCAGACTCTCCTCCTGAGACGTCTGCAACTGCTGGGTTTGCTTATGGTCTGTTACGCGGCGTACGAACCGGGTTGCTTGCCAGCACTTATCGAAGACCTGCAATGCTGGCTGCTAAGGCTGTGCTGACTCGAATTGATGCTGCAGGGATTGTTCAGGAAGTGTCGGACGGAACCGCTATGGGACATGACTTCGAGTTTTACCGCAACATTCCCAATACACCCACTCCATACGGGCAGGCGCTGGCAAGCCTTCTCCTAATTGAACTGCTTGCAGCTGAGGAATTTTTGCAAGATGTCGCTTAATATTCACCATGTCACTGTTTCGAACGGTGCAAAGGACATAACACGTAACGTCCAGCAAGCGATTGACGAAGTTCATGCTGCTGGCGGCGGTCAGGTTGTGTTGCCAAGAGGGCAATGGGTTTCTAAAGCTCTGAAGCTCAAATCCTATGTCGATTTACACTTACCCAACGGATGTGAACTGTCTTGTTCCACCAATTATGATGAATTGGTGGAAGGGCAAGTATCCGTCATTGCGGAAGATTCTGATCGTGCCTTCATCACCGCACGAGATCAGCAGGGTATTTCGATTTCAGGCAGCGGTGCAATCCTTGGGCATAGCTCTAAGTGGTGCAGCCGGGAGGGGCTTTTTGAGGGCACTTTGTGGCCGAAGATGCTGCGCCCGCGTATTGTTGTTTTCGAAAACTGCAAGGATGTCAGCCTGACGGGTATTTCCATTCTGGAAGCGCCCATGTGGACTATTCATCTGATTGCGTGTCATCAGGTGAAAGCGGAAGGTCTGCGGATCCTGAATGATATGCGTATGCCAAATACGGATGGCATCAACTTTGACAGTTGCACAGACGCATCTGTTCTTAACTGCATAATTCGCGCTGCAGATGATGCTATTTGTGTGAAGACTTGCCGGAAGGAAGACGAGCGTCTGAATGGCCCTGCTGAACGGATCATCGTCAGCAATAGCAACCTGTCTTCGCGTTCTTGTGCGTTGAAAATTGGAACCGAGACCTATCAGGATGTTCGGGATGTGTTGTTCACCACTTGCACCATCACTGAATCGAACAGGGCGTTCGGCATTTTCTCCCGTGATGGCGGCAATATAGAACGTATCCGCTTCTCCAATTGCACTGTTCAGTGTGAGCAGACCCCTGATGGCTTTTGGGGTAGTGGCGAAGCGATCACAATCAACACACTGCCGCGGATTGCTGGAGACGTGCCGGGATACGTTCGCGATGTTTCTGTCGATGGCATTACTGGACGGGCTCAAGGCGCGATCAATATTGTGGGGCACGAAACCCAACAGATTGAAAATGTCTCATTGAGCAACATTCAGCTATCACTGGAGCAAGGCAAACATTCCGGGGCCTATTATTTGGATCTGCGACCCAGCCCTCATGACGTGAACGTTCTTGATAATCCTGATGAGGGACGACGCAACGCTTGGGTCAAGAACGAAGCTGGAGAAATCCTTGGCCTTGAGCACTACCCAAACGGGTTGCCAGCGGTGTGGCTTGATCACGCGCAGAATATTCGCTGTACAGATGTAGTCGTACATCGACCTGATCCGCTTCCTCGTGGTTGGTCGGATGAGCCTGTGGAACTTGGCCGCGTTTCCAATATTTCCTTTGGCAAGCCTGAGACCATCAATAACAGTATTCAGGTGTGAGAGATTAAGATGCAGAAACAGTTCGATTTAAGCGGAAAAACAGCTCTGGTCACTGGATGTAATACCGGTTTGGGGCAGGCAATGGCAGTTGCTTTGGCTCAAGCGGGTTGTGATGTCGTTGGCGTCAATCGTTCGGAACCAACTGAGACTACAAAACACGTAGCAGCAACGGGCCGTACTTTCTTCGATGTACGCGCAGACCTGAGTGATAAAACCGCTATTCCCAAGGCTTTTGAAGAGGCTTTGGCGGCAACAGGGCATCTGGATATTCTGGTCAACAATGCGGGTATCATTCGGCGTGAAGATGCCGTTGAATTTTCCGAGGAAGACTGGGATGCGGTGATGAATCTCAATATCCGCTCTCTCTTCTTCCTGTCACAGCTGGTTGCTAAGCAGTTCATCAAGCAGGGGTGGGGCGGTAAAATCATCAATATTGCATCAATGTTGTCGTATCAGGGCGGTGTTCGCGTGCCGTCTTATACGGCCTCCAAAAGCGCAGTTCTGGGGCTCACCAAAGCGCTGGCCAATGAGTGGGCAAAGCACAATATCAACGTCAACGCCATTGCTCCAGGGTATATGGAAACCAATAATACGCAGGCATTGCGCGCTGATGTCGATCGAAACAAAGCCATATTGGAACGAATTCCGGCGGAGCGCTGGGGCACTCCTGAGGATATCGCCGGGCCCTGTGTTTTTCTTGCCTCTGAGGCTTCTGCTTACGTCCATGGTTTCACTCTTGCAGTAGATGGCGGGTGGCTCGCCCGCTAACGGCAAACACATTACAAAACAATCAAATAACGCGCAGTTGGAAAATTGAGCGCTGGGATCAGTGCGCTTAACTCAAGAAATTTAGGAGATTATTATGGAAGTAAGACAGGCAATTCATAGCGATCAAGCCAAGACATTGGATACTGAAGGCCTTCGCCGAGAATTTCTGATCGAAAGCATTTTTGCAGCTGATGAAATTACTATGACCTACAGCCATATTGACCGGATTATTGTTGGTGGTGTCATGCCTGTTGAGCATGAAGTTGTCTTAAGCACAGACTACGGTAAGCAGCTAGGGGTTTCCACCTTTTTGGAACGTCGCGAAATTGGCTTCATTAACGTTGGCGGACCGGCAGTGATCACTGTAGATGGAGTAGCTTTTGATATTGCGCAGGAAGAAGCGCTCTACATTGGCATGGGAGCAAAAGACGTCGCCTTTAAGAGCGTAGACAAACAGAGCCCAGCAAAGCTTTACTACAACTGCGCTCCAGCTCACAAAACCTATCCAAACAAAAAGGTAACCCTTGCAGAAGCTTCTCCGGTCACTCTTGGGGATGCAGAAAACTGCAATGAGCGTACGATCAATAAATACTTCGTGCCGGATGTTTTGCCAACCTGCCAGCTGCTGATGGGTATGACTAAACTGCACAAAGGTTCTATCTGGAACACCATGCCTGCGCATACGCATGATCGCCGTATGGAAGTGTATTTCTACTTCAACATGAAAGACGAGGCATCAGTGTTGCATTTGATGGGTGAACCTCAGGAGACCCGTCATTTGTTTGTTCATAACGAACAGGCAGTGATCTCTCCAAGCTGGTCCATTCACAGCGGCGTTGGCACGCAATCCTACACCTTCATCTGGGGGATGACCGGCGAAAATCAAGAATTCACCGATATGGATCACATCGCCGTTCCAGATCTGAAATAACGATCCAAAACGTCTCTGGACATTCTTCTCGGAGGCGTTTTCTAGCTTGTAACACTTTCTGTATGAAGACCCAATTTGTCTTCATTAAGCGGTGGGTTCAACAGGAGAACCCAAAAAACTAGGGGCAATCAGGAGGCGAGTTTGTCGATTGCCGGATCTTGCGCTTTAGATTTCATCCCGGGATACCGTTGTTCAAACTTCTGCCTGAGTGTTCCATCCAGTGCCCGAGTGCGGGTTTGGAGTATGAGGTGAGCACCTGACTTCGACCAGCGCATCTGCTGTTTTTTGCCAAAGCGCTTGCCGACGACCGCAGATCCTCCCCTCCCCTGAAAGTGCTTCTATTGCTGGAAAAAAATCCGACGACTGGGAAGGCTTGGCATTGAAACACGCTCGTCAGAACTCAGGAGGTTATTCATGGATCGCGGGTAAAAAGCCACCAGCACGGCGCATCCGCAAGGCAATGCATGAGGATGACGATAATCGCGACAACTACAGAGTATCCGGATATTGGCGCCAATTACTCTTTTCAACCCATAACCACTTCTAGTATATCGCAAAATCACTGTGTTTGTGTTCTTCCGTTGTGCAAGAAAAATGATGAATCCAAAATCGGTTTCACGAGCAACGCATTCATAGAACGATGAATGCGTTGCTCGTGGGTCACTCAGCTAACTGTAACGGTCTAATGCAGGGCAATGATTAAGTGCCTGAAGTCCTGAAAACCAATTTCCAATACTGAACTCAGTTTATATGAAGTTGAAAACTCATCTTTGAGGGCCGCTTAGTTTGGCTCGGTTTTTTATGACTAAGTCAGAAAGAAAGTCTGCCACGGCTCTGGTGCGCCGAGATTGGGCTAAGTCAGATTGGACGACGAGATAGATCGGTTGGTCGACGCCAACATCAGAATCCAAACAAACTAAGCCTGCATCCGTAGCAAGGAAATGCGGTAGTACAGCTAGGCCAAGCCCGGCTTTTGTTGCTGCTAATTGAGTAGCCAACGACGATGTTAGAACAGCAGGTTGGCGGCCTCTTAAGACCCGTTCAATCCATTGCGCAGCAGGAAGATGCGACTGCGCTTCACACCAAGCAATGAAAACATCATTCTCATAGCTTCCAAGCTCTGCTAGTTCTTTGTGTTTGAGGGTGTATTCTAAACTTGCATAGAGGCCATAACCAAGTGTTCCCAGCCGTTTAAGAGAGACATTACCACGTTCCGGCTTGATCATTCTTATGGCCAAATCGGCATCACGGCGGTGCAAATTGACCGTATTTATATCGGTAATAATTTCAATCACCAAGTCTGGGTATCTGGCATGGAATTCAGGTAAGGAAGGCAAAATCAAACTTGTTGCAAGATTCTCAGCTGTAGCAAGGCGTACTTTTCCAAAAACCCCAGCTTGTGCATTTGCGCCTGAGACCAAAGCCAATGCGGCAACTTCCATCACTTCAGCCTTTTCCAGAAGCTCTTTGCCATCTTCTGTTAGCTGATAGCCAGATTGGTGCCTCACAAACAAAGGTATTTTTAAAGTGGCTTCGAGGCGATCTATCTTCCTCGACAAAGTGGCAACTCCGATAGTCAAGAATTGAGCTGCAGCGCTGAGCGTACCCGTTCTAGCGACAGCCAAAAATGCCTTGGTATCATCCCACACGAGATCGTTCGAACTGGACTTTCCATTTATGGAAATTAGTTTGCCATTAATATCTATATTTTCCATCATCGAAAAATGACAAATCTCGAATGATAAGGCAAGGAGTCTTTTCATGGAAAAAGGAAAATTGGGAACTCAGCTTGAAGTTTCCGCACTCGGTCTTGGGTGTATGGGCATGAGTGAATTCTACGGTCCTAGGGATGACAGCACATCCTTGCAAGTTTTGGCGCGTGCAGCTGATCTGGGAATAGATTTTTTCGATACAGCTGACATGTATGGCCCTCATCACAACGAAGAGCTGATCGGCCACTTTCTAAAAACAACGAAATCATCAATAAAAATTGCAACAAAGTTTGGCATTGTTCGTAAACCGGGAGAATACAACCGGTCTATTAATAACAAACCAGAGTATGCACGAAATGCATGCGAGGCATCTCTGCGACGTTTGGGAGTTGATTATATTGATCTTTACTATGTCCACCGGATCAATCCTGAACAACCAATCGAGGAAACCATAGGCGAGCTTTCCCGGTTAGTTGAAGACGGCAAAATCGGAAATATCGGCCTTTGTGAAGTCAACGCGAAAACGCTGCGCCGCGCTCATTCTGTCTATCCGATAACCGCAGTGCAAACAGAATATTCTTTGTGGTCTCGCCATGTGGAAGAGGAAATTCTGCCAGTTTGTCGCGAGTTGAATATTGGTTTTGTACCTTATTCCCCCTTGGGGAGAGGGTTTTTAACTGGCCGCTTTAACTCAAAACAGGAATATGAAAATAGCGATTTCCGGTCCCATCTTCCTCGTTTTGCAGAGGCAGCAGTGCCAGTTAATCGTCGCATTTCAGAGGTCATTACTAAATTTGCAACCAAAAAGAATTGCACACCCGCCCAGCTCTCTCTTGCATGGCTACTTGCAAAGGGAAACGACATCGTTCCGATTCCGGGAACAAAAAGGTTGACTTATCTGGAAGAAAACACCGCTGCCACCAACATCAACTTGCCCCTTGAGGATGTTAAAGCGTTGGAGTCTGAAATCGAATGCCTTCCCGTTATAGGCGAGCGTTACACTCCAGAAGGGATGAAAGGCGTGAATGTATGAACAGGCAACCATCATCCTATTTTTTGGGCGGCGCTCTCTCGTTCTGTTAAATCCAAACTGTAAGCGGACTTGATGTCTGCACAAAACCGTGTGGGCTTTTTATTAGCCTTGTTGCAGAAAGAAAGTTCAGCTTACAGCTCGGCCTTACCCGCTCAACTCAGGTCGCATTGACGCGTTCGAACGTCGGCCGTTCAAGGTCTGTCATCCGATTGAGGACAGAGACATTGATTTTGGCCTCCGTCTTCTGGTTCGCAAACTTACGGGACTTCAAACTTGTCCCGATGATTTGTTTATAGCGCGCCATCAAGGTCTCGCCTCTTGAACGCCGCCCATACTCTTTCTGCTTCTGCCACCCTATTCTACCATGTTTCTCAATGAGAAGAATTTCTCGGTCACGGGCCGTAGGAGCGGTCGCAGCCTCTGGGCTGGGGATTGCTGTTTTGGGCGGCGGTATGATGACCTCAACGCCGTCAAAACGGTCAGCTATTTCCTGGCGTGTCGGAGTGCCATCATAAGCTCCATCACCGAGAACCGTGCCAACCGATCCCTCTATCTGGTCCAGAAAATCCGGCACAACAGTTGGATCGCCAACGGTATCTTCCGTCAGTTCAGAACAGATAATTTTGCCGGTATCCAGGTCCAAACCAAGGTGAAGTTTGCGCTGTTTTCTGCGTTTCTTCTTGGTTCCGTGTTTGTTTTCCTGCCACTCACCAGCCCCAAACATCTTTATACCCGTGCTATCGATCACAAGAGTTGTCGGGCCAGTATCCTTTTCAGATTTGACTTTGGAAGGGTACAACCCACCAGCTCTACGTGACAGGGTGCTATAGTCAGGAACAGCCAAATCAAGCCCCATCAAAGCGAACATTGACTGAACAAATCATTGTGTCTGCCGCAAAGCTAAACCAAACACGGATTTGACACTCAAACAGGTTTCAATGGCAAGATCTAAATACTTGGCGGGTCTCCCGCTACGGTTGCTCACTGGTGCGAGCCAGGCACGGCAACGCTGTCTTTAACCCAGACTGTGATGTCTCCACGCCGACGCAGGCTTTCATTACACCCCGACCAGTTCGTCACCTTATATTCGATTTTCGCGACCTTGTGACGACGGTCGGCATTGTGTTCAAACGGCATAAAGGAAGTCTTCAAGTAAGCGTCCGGCGAACCCGATTTATTTAACTTGAGCCGCTTCAGTTACGCTGGTTTACCAACGTAACACCAAGGCATGAGGTCGTTGATGCGGTTGATCTTGTGGTCGGCAATTTGAGCCAGCACCCAGGTGAGCCACGCTTGTGGGTCGACGTTATTGAGCTTGGCAGTTTGTATGAGTGTGTTGGCGATTGCAGCAGCCTCTCCCCCGCCTTGTGATCCCATGAAGAGATAATTTTTTCTTCCCAATGCTATCGGCTTCATCGCGCGCTCGGCTGCGTTGTTGTCCAGCTCCAGATGGCCATTATCAAGATAGGACCGTGCTTTTGGCAGGCGGGTGAGTGCATAACGGATTGCTCCTGCCAGTGGGGACTTGCCGGATATTCTGGAAAGCTGAGTATGCAGCCAGTTCTCCATATCGTCGAAGACAGGTTTGGCGCATGTCTGCCGGAGGTTCACTCGCTCCGGGGGCGGCTTCCCGCGGAACTGCTTCTCGATTTCATAAAGTTTTGCGATCCTCTGAATGGCCTCACCGGCAATGCTTGACCCTTAAGAGGCGTGGACATCAACGAATTTGCGCCGAATGTGTGCCATACAAGCTATTTCGCTGGCCTAGTCTTCTCCAAACAGTCCTTTAAAGCCAGCATAACCATCGGCGTAGATCCAGCCTTTGTAGCCCTTCAAGTGACCTCGCGGATGCTCGCCTTCGCGATCAACGGTGAGCTGGCACCAGCCAGAGGCGGCGTTTTTCCTGCCCAAGGTCGCTCATCTCTCACATAAGCCCAGATGCGAGCGGTTTTGGTCTTCTTATTGCCCGGAGCCTGAAGTTTGACTGGCGTGTCATCGGCAAAACCCGCGTTTGCCTGCCGCACCATTCGGCCAATGGCATCAACCAGTGGCTCAAGCAAAGCCGTGGAGCGGCCAACCCAGTCGCTCAAGGTGGAGCGGCCCAGATCAATGCCTTCCCGGTCATAAATCTAGGACTGGCGGTACAGCGGTAAGTGATCACAGAACTTCCCTACCAGAACATGAGCCAGCAGACCTGATCCAGGACGCCCGCGCTCAATTGGCCGGGAGGGAAGCGGGGCTTGAACAACCTTCTCACAGCATGAGCACGACAAGCGCGGGCGAATGATCCGGTTCACCACAAACCGTCCCGGCATATACTCAAGTTCCTCGGCGACATCCTCCCCAAGCTGTTTCAGTGCACCGTCAACGCAGCGTCAATTGTCGCCTGGAACAAGCACTGTATCAGTGCGCTCCAGATGTGCTGGTAACGGTTTGCGGCTGTGCTGGCGCTTCTCACTTTTGTCTCCTGAGCACGCTGGATTGCACTGGTCCTCAGCAGCCTCAGCAATGGCTTTGTCCTCAGCAAGATTAAGGTTGAACTGATCGAGGGCTTCTGATGTGGAGCCAAACCGATGCCGATTGGCCCATGCAGCTGGTGCTAGAGTTGCTCAACCTTCAAACTCAAAGCCTTCACTTCTTCCGCTAGAAGCTTGTTCACGGCTTTCAGTTCAACCGGATTGTCCGGGGTGATATTCAGGTCCTTGAACATGACCATTTTATACAAGAATTCCCTCATAAAGGTAAAAAGAAAGCATCTTAAACTATTGCGACCATTCACCTATCCAGAAGTCAGAGGCGTCCATGTCTTAATCGGCGTACGCCAGTCGATCCCCTCGGCGACCACGAAAGACAAACAGGTGGCCTGAGTAAGGATCTTCAGCCAAAATCTGTTCTGTTTGAGCGGCCAAAATATTGAAGCCCCGGCGCATGTCGCTAACACCTGCCGCTAGCCAAACACGGGTATTACTGGGAACCGGGATCATGTGCGCAGCTCCCGTAAGATTTACCCGATCAGATCAGGGCTAACCCGACCACTTAGATTGATGTGATGACCACCCGCAAGCCGGATTTCAAGACAAACTGGACCGGTGTTGCCAACGGCTTGCTCCGCACTCACCACAACGGGCTTTGACACGCTCTCCTCGACAACGCAGGCAGGAACAAAACTTGGCTCTGACGTGTATGCTGAGTTCCCTTCAAGAGTAGAGTTGAAACGCCGGTCTTTCAGCCAGTAATACAGCCGTGCTTTTCTTATGCCATGCTGCCTGGCCACATGAGAGATCGGTAAACTTCCTTCCAGCGCTTCTTGACATACCGCCCGCTTGTCGGCCTCACTCCAGCGTCGTTCTTCACTGTCCTTCATCACCTAAATCCATGCTGACAAAACTGCTCGCAGGATAGATGAGCAAACAAATAACCGTTAGGTCACCTTCACCGGACGCTCACACAATGACAATAAGTGTTAGTTTGATCTAACACTGTTCCTATCTGGCAGGCTGATGCTTTGTGCCTGCCAGATCACTTCAATCAAGATTTGTTGGAAAAGCCAAGCGCTTAAAACAACTCCCTGAGGATCTCGTCAGGGTGAACGGGTAAGCTATGTCTAATGTACTCATAATGAAGCTTATGGAACCTTTATCTCAGAGCTACAACGATCCTTACGTTGTTGAGCTGCGCATGAAGCGTCCGGAGCTGTTGTTTTAGAACAGCGCAAAGCAGATCTTCTGGAGGTTGAAGCCGCTGATCTGGGCTTCAATCAGTTGCGCCGGATCTGTCAAGCACTGGCCAATTTCAATGGTCTGAGTTTTTCCGAGGATGCACACCCAAAATTCTCTGTCACGCTGCCAGAACGACACCGCTTTGAATGCTCGCTTGGACCAAGCACGCTCACCGGTGTGTCGATGGCTGTCCGCTGTAAACATCGCTACCAGATCAATTTTAAGGATATGGGCCTTTGCGATGTAATGGTGGACCGCGGATCGTAGTCACGGACAAATTGCGGAGCTATACCAACCCCGTCCAGACCCTGACTCCTGATGCAGATCACCGGGCTCGCAATGGATTGAACAACAGGATCGAAAACTCTCACCGTCTGACGAGAAAGCGGGAGAAAATAATGGGAGGGTTCAAATCGCCCCGGCAGGCACAACGGTTCTTGTCTGCCCACGATCACATCAACACCATCTTCCGTCCCCGCCGCTACAAACTTTCCTCTCATTCCTACCGCCACGCAAGGGTTGATGCCTTCGCCCTTTGGACGGATTACACGGCAGAAATGACCGCCTGAAATTTGACTGAACGCGGCCTTTGCAACTCACCTCAAACAACTTGGCAATACCGTTTGTACTCAGCTCCTTTGCATGAAGACGCAAATTTCCCTCGCTAGGCACATATAAAGCGTGAGTTACAAATAAGGGGTTGATGAAGAAGACACCCACAGAACTCTAACGCGGCTCAGTGGGGTTAAACAAAGAGAGTGCGAAAATAATTTCATAAACTTACAGCGCTTGTAAGTAAAAGCCATTGACTGGGATTTTTCCGTAGCTTAAGGCGGAAGTGTACTTATGCTTCGTTAGAGATTGCTGTGAAATTCGCAAAAGCCAAAGCAACGATTTTAGCTGCGCTATTTATTTTGATGCAGCTTGTTGCCCCTCCCGGCATGATGGTGTCCGGAGGTGAGGACGGCTTTGAGATTGTCATTTGTAGTTCTCAAGGAATGAAAACCATTCTCATTGACGAGAATGGTAACGAACTCCCTCAGGTCGATAAAGCCAGCGATAGTAATTGTGGTTTTGCACATTCGGTTGCCAAGGCGATCAAGGTTTCGCCAGAAACCACATTTGCCCGCTCTGGCGTAAGCTCGCTGTCCGTTTCAATTCCGCAAAGCGTAACGTTATTTGAAACGACCTTGCGTACCGGTGCGCCTAGAGCCCCTCCCGTCTAATTAGAATCTGAGCTCATCCCTTTTCTGATCCATCTATTCCACAGCTCCGCTCAATTGGTGGAACTCACAGGATCAGTATATCGGCTATTTGATCAAATAGCGTTGCTCAGTGCATTCAAAATTCCCCTATGAATACATATAGATACTAATAGAAAGAGGGAACCATGCGATTTCCTATGGTTCAACGTATTGGCTTTGTCCTTTCGCCAAGCTTCAGGGCCGCTGATATCATTGGTGTACAAGCTGTGTTGGGCGCAATTCCGCTGCATCGTTGCTACTACATCTCGAAGGTACTTGAGCCTGTAAAGGGCAGAGCAAATTTCCCAATAGTACCCAACACGACTTTCGAGGACTGTCCTCAACTGGACGTTTTGGTTATTGGAGAAATGTCTGAACATGCACTTAATGATGCAAACTTACTGGCATTCATTCAGGTGAGAGCAAAAACTGCTCAGCATATAATCGGCATTTCCAACGGCGTATTAGCCCTTGCAAAAGCTGGTGTACTCAATGGAAAAAGAGCAACAGCAGATGCTTTGACGTATCCTAAGCTCTCAATCTATGATGCTATCCCAGACGGACTGGGGAAGCCGGTAGAAGACGGAAATATCATAACTGCCGGACCATCAACAGGCGCTACCGAAGCTGCTTTTTTGACTATGAAAAAGCTGGTCGGTAATCGCATTACACAATTGCTTGAGTTGACCCTTGAATACGATCCAGAAAAGCAATTCAAAAAATCAGACAAAAGCGACAACCTAGCAAACGTATTCCAAAACACATCAAAAGCACTCAAGGTTGGAGTGCTTACGCCACCTGGAATATATGCGCCGGATATCGTTGGAGCCGTCGATGTATTTGGCTGCCTGCCTAACGTGGAATTTCATTATCTTTGGAAAGAGAAACAAGAGGTATTTGGCCTTTTGTGTCCGTCTCTTGTAGCCGATACAACTTTTGACGATTGTCCTCAGCTGGATGTTCTCATCATGGGAGCCTCAATTCCAAAACATTGTGCGGATTTGGACGTGTTGAAATTTATCCAGAGGCAGCAAGATGGGCTTTCAGCGGCAGTTACGATATGTGCAGGTGCTCTCATTGCTGGAGCTGCTGGTCTTCTGATCGGCAAGAATACCACATCAAACTTCCACCATACCAAGTACCTTTCTGAACTAAAGGCAATTCCAAGCCAAAAATCGGTTGAATCTGATGGGATAATCTACAGCGCTGGACCGGCGATTGGTTCTTACGAAGCTGCGTTACGTGCGGTCCGCGACATCTATGGCGAGTTGGCCGCAGAATATATTGAGAATGTCCATTTGGAGTACTCACCTCACCCTGTTTACGGACAAGGCTCACCTGAGAAGGCAGGGAAGCTGAAAACTGCAGTGAGCAAAGCCATTTTGTCCCCTCTCAACCCTTTCTTCAGGTCCGCAATTCGACGTGGATTTAAAGCTGCTAACAAAGCTTAAGGCTCTGATTTTGTCCTGCAAACCGTCCTCATTATTGGCCTACTTAGTCGCAATTGTGTTTGTGATCCTGCAGCTTATTGCGCCTCCAGGCATGATGCCTCGGGCCAGTGAAGATGGTTTCGAGATCACGATTTGCACGTCACAAGGCCTACAAAAATTCTTCATCACAACATCAGATGAGCAGGAACAAGGTACAGAAAAAACAAACACTCAATTCTGTGCTTTCTCGTTCGCCTCCTTTATGTTTCCGGAAGCTGTAATACCCGGTAATTTTGTGGTGGAAGCCCACATATCCCAGCTAAGCTTCTTCCAAAATATCGCTGTAAACTACAATTTCCGGCGAAAAAGCCATACGCCAAGGGCTCCTCCTTTCTTTGTCTGATCTTTCCCTTTTGAAGACAATGATTGGAAATAGAATGAACAAGATCAAGCAACTACTCAGTGCCAGCAGCATTCTGGCAGTGTCTCTTCCTGTGCTTGCGGCAGGGGTAACCTCAGCCAGTGCTGAGGACATCCAGAACCTTCGCATTGCTGTGAAGAAAGATCGCTACAGCGTTGATGCGAAGAAGTTTAACTTCACAACCCGACGCCCCGCAGCTCAGATTGTAGAGACTGCAGTAAAGCCAGATGAGAACTTTAAGCCTCAGGGCCTGTTGTTTGAAACATGGGATTACAAAGACGGCGTTTACAACATCAAACTACGTGAAGGCATTAAGTTTCACGATGGGCAAACCTTCGATGCGAAAACAGCAATCGATGCCTTGAAACTTTATGATCAGGGCCGTTCTGATTTTCTACAGATCGATCAAAACAGCTTTTCCCAAACCGAGGCCTATGAGTTTTCGTTCAAATCTGAGATCAACTCCTCGCTTGTTATAGAGAACATGACGCACAGAGGCGCATCATTATTCTCGCTTAATGGTGATCGAGCTGAAAACCCAATTGGTACAGGTCCATACCTGCTGGATGAATACAAGCCTAAGCAATCAATCAGCCTGAAACGAAATGATGCATATTGGGGAGAGAAACCAAAGGTTGAAAATATCAGCTATCACTTCGTCCCTGATGATCAGGTGAGATTACTGGCTCTCCAAAACAACGAAGTTGATATTGTTGCTGAAGTAACGCCGCAGATGCTGCTTTCTCTACCCAAAGATGGCTCCGTCGTTATTCATCAGTCCCGCCCAATTCGTTATGTTGCTCTGTTGACCAACCTTCACGGCAAGGCACCCTACGACAAGCTAAAAGATCTACGTGTAAGGCAGGCTCTGGCCTATGCAATCAACCGTGAGCAGCTGGCTGAGGTTTTATTTGACGGTAAAGGCGTTGTTGCAAAAGGTATTCTACCAGATTGGATGTTCGGACTTGGCGATGACCATGTCGACGGATTTGACTACAACATCCAAAAAGCTAGCGCTCTTCTCGATGAAGCCGGTTGGACAAAAGGCAGCGACGGTATGCGGAGCAAAGACGGTGAACCGCTCAAGCTTCGTCTTGTTGCAGCCTACCCAAATGTTTCCAGTGTGAGACCAATGCCAGAATTGCTCGAACAAATGTTCCGCAACATCGGCATTGAAATCGATCTGGTTCAGGTTGATGATTCAGGCGTATATGACGACACCTATCTGGCGACAGGTGAAGCGGATCTTTACATGGAGTTTGCCTCCAACAACAATACAGATCCAACCTACCTTCTTTACAATCTATTCCATTCAAAAACGCCTTGGGGCTACCAGTACACAGCACCCGGCGGAGCGCTGGATACGATCCTGGACAAAGCGCGTCAGGGCCAAAATCGTGAGGAAGTCATTGAGCTTGTTCGCGAAGCACACCGCGAAATTGTTCAGACACAACTTGCTGCAATTCCGATCTTGATGGTGCCAAACTTCAATCTTTCTCGTCCGGGCTTGAACATCCCTATGTTCGAACATGCTGACTGGATTGACTACGGTCAGGTCACCCAAACCAAATAGATACCGTGCCGCACAAGCCACTCTTTGGTTTGTGCGGCCTTCTATGAAAGAAAAACAAATGAAGCTATTTGTTTTCAGGCGCACGCTTTCTGGAATACCAACACTATTTGGCATGACCCTGATTGGCTTTTTAATCATCGGGCTGACACCTGGTGACCCCATTGAGATGGAGCTGCGCCGATTAGGCGTCACTTTTTCAATAGAACAGATTGAAGCATTAAGGGGTGAGTATGGTTTAGATAAGCCTCTGCTCCAACGTTACTTCATTTGGCTGGGGGATCTATTCCGACTGGATCTCGGTGTATCCATCGCTTCTGGAAGGCCTGTTCTGGACCTGTTCAAAGAGCATTTTCCCATCACCGCTACCCTGTCCATATTGGCGTTTGTCAACGCAGCGTGGATTTCACTTGTGCTGGGTGGGATTACCGCTCTGTCTCAACGCACCTCAGTGTCATCGAGCCTCTATATCCTGACTGTCGTTCTCGTATCCGTCCCCTCATTCTGGCTTGCCCTCTTTCTGCTTGGCATTTTTGCTTTAGGGTTGGGTTGGTTCAAACTTCTGCAGTTTGGTAATATGCAGGATCTGATCCTACCAGTAACGACATTGGCGTTGGGTAGCGCTGCTGCAATGAGTCGACTGGTTCGCGAGCGTATTTTAGCCGTGATGAGCGAAGACTACATCCGGCTGGCAATTGCAAAGGGGCTGTCCCGCAAAGTCATACTGGGTCGCCATGTTCTTAAATCTATCCTCCCGCCACTTATTACCAATTGGGCAATCTCATTTGGAGCATTGCTGGGTGGCTCTGTCATTGTCGAAAATATATTCAACCTACCCGGTCTTGGCCAATTAGCCCTGCAAGCAATTGCTGAACGGGATTTTGCAATACTACAAGCCTATCTGCTCTTCATGGGACTTGTCTTTTTCATCACAAACTTTGCTGCGGATCTGGCAAATTACTGGCTCATGCCGCAAGTTATAAAGGGTGAACATGGCTTACGTTGACACCTCATCACCCTTCTCCATATCACGCGTAACACGACTGATCAGGGGCAAAACAAGCTTCATTTTTGGATGCATACTCTTATGCGTCTTTATCACCATTGCGATTGGCGGAGACGCATTTGCTCCAAACCCACCCAATCAAATTGACCTTCTCCATCGGCTAGGCTCCCCAAGCCTAACTTATCCGTTGGGAACGGATCATCTAGGCCGTTGCATTCTTTCTCGCCTGATATCTGGCACTGCCTTATCCCTAGGAACGGCGTTGGCAACAGCAGGTCTCATACTGTCTCTCGCACTTCCTGTGGGATTGGTCAGTGCGCTCATGGGCGGTTGGATTGATGCGATTTTGATGCGTGTGGCGGACATATTTTTAGCATTCCCGACGCTTGTCTTCGCCTTGGCGATTATTGGATATCTTGGCGCATCCTTAACCTCAGCGGTTATAGGGGTCGCTCTTGCATGGTGGCCTAGTCTTGCCCGTCTCATTCGCACACTGACCTTAGATGCTGCATCAAAGGATTACGTGCTTGCATCCCGCCAGTGCGGACAGAAGCCCATGAGTATTGTTATCCGGCACATCTTTCCACAAATCTTGCCTCCTCTACTTGTCGTTATCAGTCTGGAAATGGCGTCCTTATTGCTTGTCTTAGCATCCCTGAGCTTTTTGGGCCTTGGTGCCCAGCCACCCGCCGCTGAATGGGGCGCGATGCTCAATGAGGCAAGACCATTTTTCGCAGAGCGACCGGGAGTGGTTCTGGCTCCCGGGCTCGTCATCATTCTTGCAGTGCTGAGCTTTAATCTGGTTGGAGAAGGAATTCGCTTTCAGCTGGACAAAAGGAAGCCCTACCAATGGTGATCGATAAACTTCTTCAAGTTCAAAATTTGACGGTTTCAACCAATGCCAGTCAAATGACCAATCTGATTGAGAACATTAGCTTCGATCTACATGTTGGCCAGAGGCTGGGGTTGATCGGGAAATCTGGCTGCGGAAAGTCTGTTACCTGCCATGCCATAACAGGGGCCTTGCGGGCACCACTAAAAGTATCCTCTGGCTCAATTCAGTTCTGTGATCAGAGCCTTTTGGATTTATCTCCTCGCGAGAGGTTGAAGACCCGAGGAACTGGGATTTTCTGCATTTTCCAGAGCCCCGGCAGTGCTTTACATCCAAGTTTGATGATAGAGACACAATTGTTGGAAATTACTAAAAAAGCATTCCTATCAAGACAAGAAGCTCATCAGGTCATTTCCCAGTCTCTTGATGCTTTGAGCCTCCCAAAACGTTGCCTGAACCAATACCCCAGCGCTTTGAGTGGAGGTATGAAGCAACGGGTTATGATGGCTATGGCTCTTATCATGAAGCCGACCGTATTGATTGCCGATGAACCAACCACAGGGCTTGATGTAATCACGGAATATGAAACGCTGGAAGCATTGGATGTGGTTCTGCAAGAAACGGGTTCTGCTCTCCTTTTCGTAAGCCATGACCTTCGGATTGTTCGGCAAACATGTTCGTCTGTTCTGGTGATGGATGGGGGACATATTGTCGATACATGCGATTTGAACCAACCGTTCGTTCATGGGTGCCATGAGGTCACCACAGAAATTACGCAGGCTATGGAGAGGCTTCAACTATGACCATTCGTGTTAAGAACCTGTCCATTGCATTTGGCGCCGCTCAAATCCTGTCCAACGTGAATTTGGTACTTCATCCCTCCAAAGTAACCGGTCTGATCGGCCGTTCCGGGTGTGGTAAATCTACTCTGGCCAAAGCCATGACGGGTATAATCCCTGTACCCAAGAACAGTCTGTTTATGAATGGGCAGAATTTTCAACCACAGCTGAGCAAAACCGGGCATCTGATCCATTATATGTGGCAGGATCCTTTTGCAGCTTTAAGCCCCTTTCTTAATGCTCTGGATATTATCTGCGAACCCTTGAAGGCCATCCACAAACTGCCACGCGCAGAACGGTTGGAAGCGGCTCAAAACCTGCTTCAGATGGTGGGATTAGAACAGCATTGTGAGAAAAAGCGACCTCATCAGCTGTCAGGAGGTCAATGTCAACGTATAGCACTCGCTCGTGCCTTGGCCGTAAAGCCGAAATATCTGATTCTAGATGAGCCATTATCAGCTCTTGATTTAGTAACGCAGGAAAAGGTTGTCTCGCTCATCCGTGATATTCGTAAAAAGCTTAACCTAGGCATATTGATCATTTCCCACGACTTACAGACTCTGGCACAACTGGCAGATGAGATCGTCGTTATGGACAACGGCGAAGTCGTTGAGCATCAACCAGCAAAAGATTTTTTTGATACACCTCAGCATGCTCTTTCAAAAAAGTTCGTTGAAATTTCACGGTCTACCTCACGGTCTTCGTAGCTTGCGGACGTCAGACGTGATGATTTGTGTACTCACTTTTGATCCTATCTATGCATTGATAGGACGGTGGAACTTTCCTTCTCAACTAAATATCACTTGCAATCATTTTGCGCACTCTACATTATCCGCGCCGATGGTTCCTGAATGCCAAAGGCAATAATTCAGGATGAAAAGGGAACACGGTGAGGTGTAGCCAACAGGCGCTGATTCCGTGACTGCCCCCGCAACTGTAAGCGGTGAGCATAACCAACAAAGCCACTGAGTGCGTGCACTTGGGAAGGCTGGTGACGCTTCGACCCGCAAGTCAGGAGACCTGCCATCTTAATGTCAACCCAACCCGGGCGGGGTATCCCGGAAGGAGACCAAGATGTTTGCAGTGGCTTTTGCCGTTTATAAGACTGGTTCCCTTGTGCCCCCGCATATACGCGGAGCAAAACGTGAACCAATACGTCCTTCCATATCAAACAGTCCCATCGTTATTCAGGCGGTGGATTAAAATCCACGCTTATAATCTGCATATTTGTAGAGATTACACATGATGGTCGCTGCCGATTTGCGGGTAGAAAACGCCAGCTGGGCGCCGCGCAAAGGGGCCCCTCTCCTTCTGCATCCTCTCAGTTTTGAGGTGGGGGCTGGACGTGTGCTGGGCGTTGTTGGGGCCAATGGCGCAGGCAAATCTACACTGCTGCGCATGTTGTACCGCTTCAACCGTCCTGTCTCGGGCCGTGTGTTCATAGGTGATGAAGATATCTGGTCCCTGTCACCTCGTGTGGCAGCGCAACGCGTTGCTGCAGTGCTACAGGAGCAGCCAACGGATTTCTCACTCAATGTGCGGGAGATCGTCAGTTTAGGCCGCAATCCTTACCGTGTCGGACTGGTCAACAACGGTGCCAAGGATGCGCAGATCATTTCCAACGCTCTGAACAGGCTGGACCTACAGGATTTAGCAGGTAGACGCTTTGGTACGCTCTCTGGTGGAGAGCGCCAGCGGGTAATGGTCGCCCGTGCGTTAACACAGGAACCGCAGGTGCTGGTGTTGGATGAACCCACCAATCACCTCGATATCCGTCATCAGTTGGAGATTATAGAGCTGATCAGATCGCTGAACCTCACCATTGTTACCAGCCTGCATGATCTCAACATAGCAGCACTGGTGTGTGATGACATTCTGGTTTTAAAAAAAGGGCATGCACTCTGTTTCGGTCCTCCAACACAGGTGCTTACAGAAACCGTCGTTTCTCAGGCGTTTCAAGTTGATGCCAGTTTTGAGCAGCTCTCCAAGTCAGGGCTTCCTCATTTTACTTACAAATTGAATTCCCAAGGATAATCACGATGAAACGCTTTGTACTTGCTCTTTCTCTCTTGCTGGCGCCTTCAGTAGCAATGGCAGAAACAACCGTAAAGAGCTGTAGCCGGGAAGTAACGTTTGAAGCTCCTCCGCAGCGTGCTGTTTCCAATGATGTAAACCTCACCGAGATGATGCTGGTACTGGGTCTGAGAGACCGTATGGTCGGTTACACTGGCATTTCAGGCTGGAAAACGCTGGATGAAGAAATGCGGGAGAATGTGACTGAGTTGCCTGAGCTTTCTGAACGTTACCCAACCAAAGAAGTTCTGATTGGCGCAGATGCCGATTTTTACTTTGCAGGTTGGAACTACGGAATGAAGGTTGGCGGCGAAGTCACGCCAAAAACCCTCGCCCCCTTTGGCATCAAAGTTTATGAGCTGACCGAAAGCTGCATCCATATTGGTAAGAAGCCCAAGGTCAGCATTGATGACATGTACAACGACATCCGCAATCTGGGCCGTATTTTCGGGGTAGAGGAAAAAGCAGAAGAGCTGGTTGCTGGTTACCGTGCAGATCTTGCTCAGTTCAATGTTAGTTTAAAAACCGGTGATACTCCAATCAACGTCTTCGTTTACGACAGTGGAGAGGATTCTCCTTTTACAGCAGGCCGTTACGCCATGCCAACAGCACTCATTGAAGCTGCCGGTGGGCGCAATGTTATGGACACACTGGACAAAAGTTGGGCCAAGGTCACTTGGGAAGCTGTGGTGGATGCCAATCCAGAAGTAATCGTAATCGTCAACTACGGTGAAGTAACAGCTGCGCAAAAGCGTGAGTTCATGATGATCAACCCAGCCTTCGCAAACCTCGATGCCGTGAGGAACGACCGCTTTGTTGTGCTGGAATATGTTGAGGCCACGCCAGGACCACGCAACATCAAAGCAATCAAAAAGCTCGCAACTGCTTTTTGGGGAGAATAAGCATGACGGTGGGGCTGATTTCGCCAACTCAGCATGTTGATACACCGCATAGGGGTATGAAGTCCGTCTTGCTAGGTGGAGTGCTGCTGCTCGTCCTCTCTATCTCTTTTGCAGTCAGTGTTGGGGCAATCTCCATTCCCATTGGTACCGTTTGGGGTGTTCTGGCAAACAAGATCAGTCCTGAACTGATTGACGCAAGTTGGTCCAAAGGGCGTGAGGCTATTCTCTGGGAAATACGTTTTCCCAGAGCGTTGCTTGCAGCAATGGTCGGGGCTGGGCTGGCAATGGTTGGGGCTTGTCTTCAGGCTGTGACCCGTAATCCGCTGGCAGACCCGCATTTACTGGGCATTTCAGCAGGGGGAGCATTCGGGGCCATTTTGGCACTGTTGCATACTGGCCTTTTTATTGGCTTGCTGACCGTCCCACTCTTTGCCTTTCTTGGTTCACTCCTTGCAACACTTATTGTGCTTGCCGTCGCACAACTTGCCAGCGCCACGAGCGCAGACCGTTTGGTACTCACCGGTGTGGCGGTTTCCTTTGTCGTTATGGCTCTGGCGAATATCCTGATCATGCTCGGGGACCCGCGCGCTACTCATACAGTTGTATTCTGGATGCTAGGGGGATTGGGGTTGGCTCAATGGTCCCACCTTGCTTATCCGCTGGTTATTCTTGTCGTCTGCGGGGCTTGGCTGTGGAGTAGGGCCAGTGATTTTAACGCAATGACTGTGGGAGATGAGACAGCAACAACCCTCGGCATTCCCGTTGCCCGCTTTCGGTTAATGACCTTTGTTGCTGGCGCGTTGATAACGGGCGTGATGGTGGCATTTTCCGGTATGATCGGGTTCGTCGGGCTGATGGTCCCTCATCTCGTACGCATGGTTGTTGGTGGAGATTACAGACGTGTTTTGCCAGCCTCCGCACTGTTTGGAGCCGTCTTCCTTTTGTGGGCAGATATCATTGCGCGCACCATCATGAAACCAGAAGACATGCCCATCGGTATCGTCACCGGCCTTATCGGCGGGTTGTTCTTCATCTGGATGCTCAGCAAAAGGCAGAGCTCTTAGGGCGCGGTTACTTAGAGAGGCTTGGTCCTTTGGTCTTTATAGTGAAATTCCCGCCTGAGATTTCGTTTTGGTGGTTGCAGGGGCGGTGTTGCAGAATACCTCTTTTGGCATTTATGTTTCCTGATATCTTCTTTTTCAAAGACCTGTTTTCATGCCATTCAAAAGAACGGTCGAATGTCTTGGCAGAAGCAAACCGGTTACGGCCGAAGGTCCCGAGGTGAAACTTTAGTGGGTTGCTTCAAACAGGTGATCTGGACCACGCTAATGTCACGAAAGTTGAACAATCAGAGAACGGAGGCGAAAGTCGGCGTCACCGTTCCCAACAAGATGACAGCGCTTGGACGCACCGCATTCGAGCGTGCTTTATGACGACCAAGTTCATGGGGTTGGGCAAGCTGCATGCGCAAATCGAATATTGCAACACCGCCGTGCAGCACCACCTGTCTTGGTCTATGGCGCCAGGCAGATAGAAAGGCGCCATAGATCTGAACTAAAGTGATTTAGCAAAGAGGGCTTTTACCTCTTCCCGTGTCGGGATACGGGGATTGCCCGGCAAGCATGGATCTTCCATGGCTTTACCTGCCCAACTGTCAATCACATCCACTTCGATCCCCAAAGCAGCGAAGCCTTTTGGAATCCCAACAGTCTCAGAAAGCTCGCGAATAAGCGTTAAACACAACGCCGCGCCTTGCTCCGCTGAAAGGTCGGTCACATCACCGCCAAGGGCTGCTGCAACATCTTTATATCGTTGAGGCACTTGCTCTGCGTTGAATTCACAAACCAGAGGCAGTAGGATCGCATTACACACACCATGCGGCAGATTGTGAGTTGCACCGGGTTGGTGCGCCATTGCATGAACCAAACCAAGGCCAGCGCTGTTAAAGGCCATTCCCGCAAGGAACTGACCGTATGCCATGTTGGAGCGGGCCTCGATATTTTTGCCTTCTTTCACCGCAACCGGAAGCCATTTTCCGATCAACCGGATAGACTCCAACGCACTGTGATCTGTTAACGGGTGCGCACCCGGAGTAACATAGGCCTCAACTGCGTGGGTCAACGCATCCATACCAGTCGCGGCAGTCACGTCCGCAGGCAGACCAGTCATCAGCAGCGGGTCATTCACTGCGATATCAGGGATCTGGGTGTTATCGATGATCACCATTTTGACTTGGTTTTCTTCATCAATGATCACCGAATTGGAGGTCATTTCTGCGGCTGTACCTGCCGTTGTACCGATGGCTACAAATGGAGTGCCGGGATTTTGAACCTTTTCCACGCCGCTATAATCAGTAATATCGCCCGGATTTGCAGCCATGATGCGGATTGCTTTGGCCGCATCAATAGAGCTGCCGCCGCCAATTGCAACAAAGCAATCACAACCCTGCGCTTTGTAGACTGCTGTTCCTTCACGAACCTGCGTGGCAGTCGGATTTGGAGTCAGCTTGTCAAAGATAACGTAGTCAATGCCGTTTTCTTTCAGAGCAGCTTCCAGGCTGCCCAACAAACCAAGCTTGACCAACGCACCATCAGAAACAACCAGTGCCTTTTTTACAGCAAACTTCGTCAGGTGAACTATTGATTCCGCAACAGCACCTTCACCCATTAAGGTGATGCGAGGGAGTTTGAGGGCAAATACCATGATCTTCTCCTATTATTATTTGATTTTGGAAATTTATTGAAAACCGGACTTGGGGCCGGCTTTAACCGTTAGGAAAATTTGTGCAGGCCCTTCCTTCAGTCAGAAGAGCCTGCCGCGGCCTCAGTATTTTCAGCCGCGCTTCAACAGCACGTCCTTTTCGTAGGTCTCAACTTTATCCAGCCATTCAATACCGCCTGACATTCCATTCTGCTGGCAATAGTAATCCCACACAGCACTCCAAGGCATGACCTTGAGATCTTCCATGAGTGCCAACCGCTTGGTATTGTTGCCGGAAAGCTCAGCATCTTTCAGCAGTTTGGTTGGTTCAAGGAACGCCTTCAGCAGTGCCTTGCGCATGTTGCGAGTGCCGATCACCCAAGCGCCAATGCGGTTCACCGATGCATCAAAGAAGTCCAGACCGATGTTGACCCGCTGACCCAAACCACAACGGACAATCTCACTGGCGATCGCTTGTGTTTCATCATCAAGTAATACGATGTGATCACTGTCCCAGCGCATCGGACGACTGACATGCAGAAGCATTTCATCAACGAAAAGCGAAACAGCGGAGATCTTGTCTGAGATAACCTCAGTTGGATGGAAGTGCCCGGCATCAAGACACAAAAGCAGATTTCGTGTAGCCGCGTAGGCGAGATAAAATTCAGAGGAACCTGCCGTATATGCTTCAGCACCAATGCCGAAAAGCTTACTCTCTACAGCGTCCTTGTGAAACTCACGGGAGATATCCTCCTTCAAGATCTCATCAAGCGACTCCATCAAACGGCGACGTGGACCAAGCCGATCTGCGGGAAAATCCTTGGACCCATCCGGAATCCAGATATTCATAACAGATGGGGTGCCAAGCTCGCGCCCGAAGTATTCCGAGACTTTCCGGCTCCGCTTACAATGCTCAATCCAGAACTCACGGATCTCCGCGTCAGGATGGCTAAGTGTCATGCCCTGAGCGCTTTTCTCATGTGAGAACAGAGAGGGATTGAAGTCCAGACCGATGCCCTTCGCTTTAGCCCATTTCACCCAATTCGCGAAGTGCTTTGGTTCCAACTGATCGCGGTCAACATATTGATCGCTCTCAAGATAAAGCGCATGCAGATTAAGCCGTTGCTTGCCCGGTATGAGGCTCATGGCGAAATCAAGATCAGCTCTCAGCTCAGCCGGGTTGGTGGCCTTGCCCGGATGACACCCTGTGACCTGAATACCACCGGAAAGTTCTCCATCTGGGTTTTCGAAACCTGCAACATCATCGCCCTGCCAGCAATGCAAGGAAATAGGGGTTTCATCCGCCGCTTTGATGGCTGCGTCAACATCCACACCCAGTTCTTTGTAGCGTTCTTTAGCGATCACAAAGGCATCTTCAACTGCCTGTTTTTTGGAGGTCATAGGTATCTCCCTAGGTCTTTGCTTATTTTTTGAATGTCATTTGCACGAACAGCGAAGGCGTCGAAGCAATTGTTTGATTGAGGTGAAAAATGCGTACTGCTGAAGCTCTGGGATATAAGTTGGCGTCCAGCGGGCAAATCCTTGACCGCGCCAAGTGCAATAAGCTGACACATCAGGTTGCCCGTGGCAGAGGCCTCAGCCGGACCGGCAATCACTGGAATCTCGCATGCATCTGCACATAGTTGATTGAGGAACAAATTTTGACTTCCGCCACCAACCACATGGATGGCTGGAATAGGATGACCGCGCAGGTCTGCCATATCGTTCAACACACTGCGATACAGTACAGCCAGGCTTTCAAAAATCGTTCTTGCAAGGGCACCAGCGGTCTGAGGAACGTCTTGATTGGTCTCCACACAGTAGGCCTTGATTTCATCAATCATCGACGCCGGGTTCAGGAAACGTGGTTCATTGGTGTCAATAAAACACCGGAACACAGGAGCCGCTTCCGCCAGTTTGACCAGTTCAGCAAAGCTCGCGATCCCAAGTTCCTCACGGAGCATTTGGGCGAACCAAAGTCCCGATACGTTCTTGAGAACTCTGAACTTTTCTACCCCACCCTCATTTGCAACATTGAGCAAACGCGCTGCATCGGAAGTCAAAGCTTCAGGCTCTTCAATCCCAATGAGGGACCACGTTCCCGAGCTGATGAAAGCTGAATCTGGTTCACTCATAGCAACAGCGGCAACGGCAGCAGCGGTATCATGACTTGCTATTGAGATCACGGGTATGGAATGCCCCCTCACCTCGTAATTGCCGATGACGTGATTGGGCTGCGAGACCGGTAAAAACCAATGCCGAGGGATCCCAAGCGCTTCAATCAGATTGGCATCCCACATCTTGGTTTTGCAGTTGAGCAGCTGAGAGGTGCTGGCGAAGGTGTACTCGCAGTTTGTCTCTCCGGTCAGAAGGTATCCCAAATAGTCAGGTATAAACTGAAGGTTAGATACGTCTCCCAGCCACGCAGGCTTTGAATTCAACAAGGCCTTTAGCTGATAAATCGTGTTAAACGGCAGAAACTGAATGCCTGTGGCGGCATAAATAAATTCTTCACCTAGGTCCGCAACGACCTCTTCCATAACACCGGCGCTACGAGCATCCCGGTAGGAGACCGCTTTTCCCAGACGGTTCCCCAATGCATCAGTAAGAACGAAATCAACGCCCCAAGTATCGATGCCTATTCCATCAGGTGTAATCCCAGAATCTAAAATAAGATCAATGCCATGACAGATCTCTTGGTGAATTCTGTCGATGTCCCATTCGCATCTATCACCGGACACCAGATGATACCCATCAAACCGATGCCATTCTTTCAAACTGATGTGTTCCCCATCAAAACTGCCAAGAATGACACGTCCGCTGGAGGCACCTAGATCAACCGTAACTAATTGTTTTAACATGCACACTTCCTCCCGATGCGTGCGCCTCCTATGAGGCTTCTTCTCATCGAGGCCGAGGCCTTATGTGGAGTGGAGGGGTAGCGAGATAGCTTCCCCCGCGGGCAGCAATCACAAATTAAAGGTCTCTTTCAAAAGCAGCATGTCTGCTTCTGAAACACCTTGTGGCTCAAACCCTGCGGAAAGGCACATGAGGTAAAGCTTGGCACCCTTGTTTGCCACGTCCATAAAATCAAAGGCTTCTGCTACATCAACACCAGTTGCCACAGCGCCGTGTTTCTCCCAAATTGCAACGTCGTGGTTGCGCAATTTTTCCATGGTTCCCACTGCAATATCCTGACTTCCCGGCATGCAGTAGGGCACAATACCAATACCCTGAGGTACAAATGCCCGGACTTCCGGCAGCATCTGCCAACACACTTCAGTGAAGTTATTCTCATTACTAGAGCATTTTGGTAGGTGAGAAAGCGCAATTAATTCAAGTGGATGAGAGTGAACTACACAACGGTGGTTAGAACCGGACCGCTGCTTGTCCATCATTATTTCCACATGAGATATGAACTCACTGGTTGGCTTGAAGTGTGGATCCCCACGACCACCCCAAAGCAGGTGATAGCCTTCAGCAGTCTCATCAATTTTTAAAATACAGCCGGCCAGATGGGGCTCGCGTAATTCACGGATGCGTTCGCCTGTTCCCTTCACGAAAAACACATGGCCCGCACTGTCTTTTGGAAAGCCTGCACCGTCACCAACAATGGTCAAAGGATTGTGTGCGAACTGTGAAAGCTCAAGCTCAACTCCTTCAAAATACTCAGTTAAATCCAGCGAGATATTGCCGCCATTGCGTTCAGCCCACTCCCGTTGCCATAGGTACCCAGCAACTTCGACCACTTTTTTAATTTCTCGCTCAGCCTCTACGGGTAGCGTTTCGATGTACATTATTTTTCCTTCACATCTGACCGGTTAAGGTCAATCGTTGGTTGGTGAACAACCGTTATTTCAGGTGAAAAACTTGCTTCAGCGGTGTTGTGACAGGCGAACCATCTGGGTAGGTTTCCATGATATCTGCCATGAAGGCCCACCATTTTTGAACAATGGGATAGCTACCCAGATCCTGGGCACTCAACTCACCGGAGACGCTGTGAACGGCGAGTAACTCATTGGTGGAACTATCAAAATGGATGGTGAAGTCGCTGATCCCATGAGAGGCGAATAGCTCTTTTAACTCAGGCCAGAGGTCTTCATGCCGCTTTTTGTAATCATCTAAATACCCCGGCTTTAGTTTCATCTTGAAAGCGATTTTCTGTGACATTTTTTTGCGTTCTTTTGTGCGTTGCTTTGCGTTTTCTTGCGTTATTGAGTAGGAGCAACCGGCAACTGAGCTGCCAATTGCACACTTTTGCGCGCGGTCAGCGCAGTGCCATCTGAGCCATGATGAATTTGGTAATTCGGGGCAGGACGATGACCCCGATCAGAAGGCAACCCGTGAAGATCGTCATCACGATGCCGGGCACGTTGAGCAGGCCAAGCCCGAAGGTCACGAGCCCCATCAGCAGAGCTGCCAGCGTGACACCAAGAATGGTTCCTGAACCACCCAAAATGTTGACACCGCCGAGCACAACCATGGTCACAATCTCAAGCTCCCAACCCTGCGCAATGGAAGGCCGTGTTGATCCGAGCCGCGAGGTGAGAAGAACCGCTGCGATCCCACTTGCCAGCCCGCTGAGCAGGAACAGGTTGAACTTGACCTGACTGACTTTGATGCCGGAGAAGGCTGCACACGTCTTGTTGTTGCCGATCACAAAGATATTGCGACCAAAAGTGGTTTTGTGCAGCAAGACCCAGAAGAACAGACCAATGATGAGGAAGAAAATCATCTCGACGGTGAAAGCGCCAAACAGATAGCCCTGTCCGAACCACGCAAAGCTTTCGGGGTAGTTTTTGTAAACCGTGTCGCCCAGAATAATGTAGCTGATGCCACGGAACAGGCTCATGGTCGCAATCGTCACGATAATGGAATGCAATCCAATTTTGGCAACCAGAAACCCGTTGAAGGCTCCGCACCCAAGACTGGTCAGCAATCCAGCAGCGATGATCACCGGAGTGCCAAAACCTGCCGTGGCCACAGCCCCCATCATTGTAGAGGACAATGCAATGTTGGCTGCAACTGATAGATCAATCTCGCCGGAGATGATTACCAGCGCCACGGCAAACGCTATTATCGATTTCTCGATAAAGTTGTAGGTCGCATCTGATAGGTTCCAGACATCCAAGAAGTATGGAGATGCGAGCGTGTTAAGGAAGAAAACGAGCAGGACAACACAAACCAGCAGGGTTTCCCATCTGGCCATCTTCCCGACCAAACTCGTTTCCAAAGTGTTCGGAATTTCGGCGCCGCGACGGCGAACGTTTGAGACGTTCATGATCATGCCTCCGCTCCCTTATTCTTGAGAATAGTCCGTCCTTGCTTGCGTTCAGACTGCGCATTGAACACCACAGCAAGGATGATCACGGTGCCTGAAATTGCCATTTGCCAGAACGGTGAGATATTGATGACCGGAAGAGCATTGTTGACCACACCAAGGAACAAAGCCCCCAGAACAGCGCCGCCCACGGTGCCAATGGCACCAGCGATGGAAATGCCGCCAATCACACAGGCTGCAACCGTTTGCAGTTCAAACCCGGCTGCAATATCTACATAGGCCACAGCATATCGACTCACCCAGAAGTACCCGCAAAGACCAGCGACCATTCCAGAAAGGCAGAAGGCTTTGAACTTCACCTTGCCCACAGTGATACCCATGTAGACAGCAGCGCTTGGATTATCGCCAATCGCATAGAACTGGCGTCCAAGGCGGGTGTAACGAGACAGCACATACATCCCAGCCACCGCTGCCAGACCAAACCAGGTCAGCAATTGCATGCCCAAAACCTCAGTTCGTGGGAAGGCGAGGAAACTCTCAGACATCTGGTGAGAATTGATCCAGCTGCCGCCAGCAAGCACAAACACCAGCCCGCGATAGATTGCCATGGTGCCAAGGGTCACCACGATGGGCGGAATATCGAACTTCCACACAAAGAAGCCGTTGATAGCGCCCAGAAACAGACCCAGAGCGAGTGCGATCACCAGTAATGCGACAATGGGAAGTCCGGGATAGGCCGCATTCAAACTCGCGACGACCATTCCAGTCAGCGCGATATTTGCCCCGACGGACAGATCGATACAGCGAGTTAGGATGACGAACATCTGCGCACAGGCGAGCATCATCAGAATTGAAGTATCGTTGAGGGTCCCGAGCACATTTTTCAGGTAGATGAAGCTTGGGGAGCGGAATGAGATTGCCAGCACCATCACCATAATGATCGCTGCCAATAAGTATTCACGCCTTTTGAAAATTGAATTCAGCATAAGATTAATCCAGCCCGATCAGTTGATGTTGCCTGTTGCCAGGTTGACCAGTTTTTCCGGTGTGGCATCTGCCTGATCAAATTCGCCAACGATCAGACCTTCACGCATCACGAGAACGCGGTCAGACATTCCCAACACCTCGGGGATTTCAGAGGAAATCATAAGAACTGAGAGGCCTTCTTCAGCCAGTTCGCTCATGAAGCTGTGCACCGCTGCCTTGGACCCGATATCAATGCCCTTGGTTGGTTCATCCAAGATGATGACCTTAGGCAAGGTCGCCAGCCATTTGCCGATGACAACTTTTTGCTGGTTGCCGCCAGACAGCGAACCCACGGACTGGTTGAGGGCCGAAGCTCGCAGATCAAGCCGGTCGGCATATTTGCGCGCCACGTCATATTCATGAGCAAGATCCAGAAAGCCTTGTTTGCTTGTGGCTTTGAGCGAGGACATGCCGATATTCTCAGCAATGCTCATTTCCAACGTAACGCCCTGCTTGCCGCGATCTTCGGGCACATACACCAAACCGGCTGCAATAGCCTGATCTGGCGAGCGGATGGTGATCTCCTGACCTTCGATGTGAAGCTTGCCATGAGAGGGGTGAGTTGCGCCAAAAAGGGACTGCGCCACTTCTGTTCGTCCAGCACCCACCAACCCGTAGACACCCAGAATTTCGCCACGCTTCAGCTCAAAATCAATGGAGTCAAACTCTGTCGGGTGGCAGTAGTTCTCAACCTTCAGCACCACTTCAGTGCCGGGCCTGTTGTTTTTTGGGAAGGCGCGATCCACCGAGCGACCAACCATCTTCTTAACCAGATCAGCACGTTCCACATCTGCCAGCATTCCAGCGCCAACCAACTGTCCGTCACGGAAAACGGTGTAGCGGTCAGCAATGCGGAAAACATCCTCGAATTTATGCGAGATAAAGAGGATCGCTTTGCCTTCGCTCTTCAGCCAATCAACGATGTCGTAGAGCTCTTCAGCTTCCTTGTTGCTAAGCGCCGCTGTTGGCTCATCCATGATGACGATCCGCGCATCAGTTGAGAGCGCCCGGGCAATTGCCACCATGTGTTTGTGGCCGATGGTGAGGTCTTTTAGGATTGTCCTCGGGCTCATTTGTGTGCCGAGTTTTTGCAGAACTTTGGCAGCATTGGCTTCCATACAGCCCCAGTCGATCAAACCAAGTTTTGTGCGTGGTTCCTGACCAAGGAAGATATTTTCGGCAACGCTGAGCTCGTCAAACAGAACAGTTTCCTGGTGAATGGCGGTGACCCCTACCCGAGTTGCATCGAGAGCATCAATGAATTTGATTGGTTCATTATTGAGAAGGATTTGGCCTTCATCGCTCTGATAAACACCGGTGAGGATTTTAACGAGTGTTGACTTGCCTGCTCCATTTTCGCCGATCAGGGCGGTAACAGAACCTGGATACAATTTCAGCGACACATCATCGAGTGCTTTGACCCCCGGAAACGTTTTGGAAATACCGCGCATCTCTAAAACACAATCGGCTTGGCCCCGGTTATCGGTGCTGGCATTAGACCGCACTTCGCCGATGGCTGCCTGCAACCCGCTATTTGCAGAGGGTGCACCAACATCCTTATTTATCGACATCGATCGATACTTTCTTTTTTATTTTGAAGGAGATCGGGCAGGTGAACACCCGCCCGATGGTGCGAAGGATCAGAAGATTTTCGCGAACTCTTCCACATTAGAAGCATCGTAGATGAATGGGTCAGACATGCCAGCGGCGCGGGTTCCATCCAACTTGATTTTGCCAACACGGCCGATTGAGATTTCGGCACCTGGTTCCGCTTTCGCAGTCCCTTTTACCAAATTGTAGGCGATGTATGCAGTTGAGTAGCCCAGATCGATTGGGTTCCAGATTGCAAAGCTTTGAGATGCGCCAGATTTTACGTGACCAGCCATTTCGGAGGGCAAGCCCAGACCGGTAACAAAGATTTCGCCAATTTTGCCTTCATCAGCAACAGCTTGAGCTGCTGCAACAATGCCGACTGAGCTCGGTGAAACAATCACATTCAAATCTTTGTAGCTGCGGATAAGGCCTTTTGCTTCGCGGTAACTTTTTTCCGCAAGATCATCGCCATAAGCGATGGTCAGCAACTCCATCCCAGGGTATTGCGGCAGTACCTTTTTCATCTCCTCAATCCAGATATTCTGGTTGGTGGATGTTGTTGTTGCGGAAAGGATTGCAAACTTGCCTTTGCCGTCTTTCATGGCATCGCTTGCAAGCTTCACATTCATCCAGCCGATGAGATCATTTGAGGATGGGTTCAAATGAACGTCACGTCCGTCAACAGCAACTCCAGAATCCCAGCTAACAACCTTGATGCCACGCTTCATGGCGCGTTTCAGGGCTGGAACCAGTGCATCTGTATCATTCGCGGAAATTGCAATGGCATCAACACGTTGCGCAATAAGAGCATTGATGACGTTGATTTGACCGACGGCTGTTGTATCTGTAGGCCCGGTATAGATAATTTCCAGATCGCCAAGTTCGGCCGCGGCTTCCTGAGCCCCCCGGTTTGCTGCTTCAAAGAAGCCGTTTCCGAGCACTTTTGCGACAAGACCGACGCGTATTGTCTCTGCATAAGCGCCGGAGGCGCTGAGCATGGCTACACCGGTTATTGCCGTGACCAAAAACTTGTTTAACTTAGACATTTAACACTCCCAATTGTATGTCTAGTACCTGAATTTTCTACACATCTGTCAGGTGTCAGTGATCCTCATGGATCACTACAGTTATCAGTCTCACCCCGGCTTCCTCCACAAGCCGAGCTGCCTGATCACTCACCTTCTCATCTGTGATGACGGTGTTAATCTGCTCCAACGCGCATTGCACCATACTGGAGCGTTTCAGGAATTTGGAACTGTCGACACACAGGATAGTATCCTCTGCGCGTTCCATGAGCCGGCGCTCTTCCTGAATAATGAGAGGGTCAGATTCCATCACCCCGAGGGGTCCAACACCCTTAGCGCCGATAAACATGCGCCGGGCGGAGAAATTACGAATTACATCGCTTTCAAAAGGTGACAGAATGAGACCCTGATCTCGGTAAACCACACCACCCACAATAATGACGGTGTTTGTTGTTTCTTTAATAAGAAATTCCGCTATCGGAAATGAATTTGAGAGCACCCGTAGGTTACTGTGACGCAGATAGTGCGCCATATAAGAGGTGGTAGAACCGCCGTTTATTATGATGGAGTCGCCGTCATCGCACAGCCGCGCCGCTTCCCGCGCAATGGCCTTTTTCTCAGCAACGTTTTCAATAACGCTTTCATTAAACAAGCCGGTTTCCAATGGAAGCACCGCATCAGCGTTCATTGCTTCCACACCACCATGTACCCGGTTAATCTTCCCATCCGAACATAGTTTGGAAATGTCACGCCTAATTGTCGCTTCTGATGCGCCAAGTCGGCCAACAAGGCTTTGAACGGTTACAACGGGACCCGCTCTTGTAGCCTCCACTATGAAACGATGTCTTTCTTTCTCGTGCATGTGCGCTCCTATAGATCCATAGTCGTGTCATTTCCTTGCGGAGTCAATCATATTAATTCAATTTCAGTCATATTCAGTCAAAATTTTATCATAAACGTTCCATTCATACGAGGAGGGATCTTGTGAGACGTGTTGAATAATTCGGGCAGCTCAGCTTACAAGATTAACTTTTTGGGTTAAATTGAGCAGTTTAATGCCGCATAAGTTTAATGCTGAGTGCCGTGACAATATCCCCAAAGTGCTCTACCACGGGACGAACTGGCATGACTACAATGAGAGCCCGCGTAAGCATAGTGATGTCACTGTATGGCCTAACAGACCCCAAGCTGCAAAAGTGGCCAAAATTCAGGACAATTAAAGAACATGCTGAGCAGAGCGAGCAAAAATTTGCTCTTTGGACGAACGGGCCAATAGCGGCCATCCGAGGGCTTCCATCAAGGCTTGTTGCTATTCGCGTAAGAAGATTTTCTGAGTGCTTTCCTGTGCAGTCATTTATGGATCTACGCATTCACTTAAAGGCGACGTGAAGCGGGAGTACAGAACCTATTCTTGCCGGCCATGATTACAAGTTTGTTGTTCGGAGCTATTAACGCGTATCTCAAGCAGATAAGCGCTGCTTATTTCGACACTAATGCATGCTTCCGCCTGAACTTTTTTTCAGGATGTCTGCCAGAACGTGGGATGGGACGGGCAGCATGACCTGCCCGAGGGACTTGAGCGTTTCAGCGAAATTTGCGGCAGCTTGTTCAACTTCTTCGCATCTTTGTGGGCAAGTGATGTGCTGCAGACAGAGGTCCACTGTATCGACACCGTGCTGCAAGCCAGCGATTAGACCCATGGTCAAACATTCTTCGACACAAAGATGCTGAGAATCGTAAGGGTAAGAGCGAAGCGGACATGCTGCGCAGCGCTTCAGTGTGCGCACGTATTGAGATAGGCTGGCAAGCACTACTCCGGCATTTTGAAGACCGAGCACTTCGCTGTAGAGTTCCCAAGCCATCTCCCAGGGCGTGATGGAACCTGTCTCAAAACCGGATGACCAACGGCGATACCCCTCCAAAACCAGTCTTTCTGGTTGGCGTTCTAGGTAAACATCATTTGCCCCAACATCCATGGGTAGCGCCTCTTTTGTGCATCTGGCGGTTGCTTCACTCGGCCAGTAATTTAAATATGAGTATCACAGTATAGTTTATTAGAGTATGAGTGTTCAAGCGGCAGTTTCATCTTGTGGAGCATTTTGCGATTTATCTGGCACTGATACACGGCCAGTGCGATCAGGCAGTCGTGGGCTGGGAACGGCCCTTCTTTCAGTTCCATCAAGGGCTGAACTAGCTGGATACTGTAGGCACATTTTGTGAGTGCTCTTTGATTACTTATCTCAGACTGATTCAATCATTGCTACAAGACGCAACGAAGGCTCGTAGAGCCCATGACGGCCATTCATGAGGCAGCCGGCCCTCGCTAGCGCCGTGCGTTAAGCCTCCTTGAAAGGTAACAGATTGGATGGAAAAGCCTAAATAGGACGCAGTTAAAGAAAGTAACAGAAGGTTTTTTACCCCGCGCGCGGGGTAAACAGTCGTTGTATACATGCTGCGGAGGGCGACTTCTATTGCCGATTGCCAGCAGTATAAAACAGCTGCCCTAGGATAGAAAACCCTATGAGTTTAGTAAAATATTCCTTCTACATAATATAGTTGTATAGAAATATGAATCATAGATAAATTCTCAATAGTAGAGATGTAAAGTAATCAAAGCATAATACCAAAATGGACAAGTCGAAAGAATCATTGTATTTATAGTTAAATTTAATCATGCAAATTTTATATTACATATGGAGGCCGCTTCATGGAAAACAACAGGAAGGATATGTTTATCGTAGATTTAAGAGGGATGCATCTTTCAGATGAACAGGCCAAACGCTTCAATGAAGCAATGCAGGCTACTGTTTAAAAAGAAATTGTAGAAATAGATGACCTTGAATCTGTAAGCATTGATGAGCATGGGCCCAAATTACTTGGGGTGGTCTTACGCCAAGGGCGTTAGATTGAGAGTGAGCAGGTCTGAGGAAATAAAATCCCAAGTGCGCCCTGTAAAGAAGGTAATGTTCTGTTTGGGCGAGTTTTGGCCGACACCGCTATTTCTTACCTGAGGAACCTATTGGGGTGACGGGTGCTTTTGTTGAAGCATCAAAATCGACGACCTCAAGAGCAACGCTTCCGATTTACCGCTCCTTGCGCCCAAAGCAGCTGTAAGAATTGGAAAGACGAGCAGTGTGGCTTGATTGATGAGATTGAGCACGCACTGAGACCTCAACGCAGGCGAATCCTGAGGTTAGGGCGTGTAGTTTGCGATCCACCTGTCGTTGGTTTTTGCAAAAACAAGAGGCGGCATGTGTTGCCTGCAAATTTGTGCAACGGGAGAGTTTCAGTGAAATCTGTCGACAATCGAGGACTTGACCGCTCAGTAGGTCAGATTTTCAGAGCAGAAAAAGAACAGCTTTTCATTGAGCTACCAAGAGAGACGTTACAATCGAAACTGCTTGGCGGCACAAATGATCTGGTAAAGGCTACTGAACCTTTTCCTTTAGTGGATGTGATTGCTGTTTCAAAGCAAGAGCTGGAGAGTAAAGGAAACTCTGTTGCATTTGGTGCGCAGGGAACTCAACCGCCCGATAAAATCTATCCCAGTTATCTGAATCAATATGGTGAGCGCGTTGCTATTGATGATGGGTCGCTGATTATTGGCTTCAAGCCAGCGGCAGATTTAAATCTGGATGCTTTTACCAAACGGTATGAGCTGGATCGCATATGGTATGATGAAATCGGGAGCTTTGGCCTCTTCCGCAGCCGGCGTCAAAAGGTTGATGAGCTACTGCCAAGACTTCGGGATGACGCGTGGCTTCTTTATGCGGAGCCAAATCTGCTTTTGACCGAAGAAGATGATGATGAGCCTCTTGATGATATGGAGGCTGTTTATCATTTTGAATATGATGGTTCTGCGCTTTGGAATCATAAATTAATCGGTTTACGTGAAGCGCAGGAGCAAACCACAGGTGCTGGTACTTTAATCGCCGTGGTGGATAGTGCTGCTGATCTTGAGCATCCTGAAATTGCAGACCGTGTCATAACCAGATCGCCTGCATTCAACTTTGCGCCAGACCTGCCGCCGCGCCGACATGGTACCGGTGTAATGAGTATCGCAGTTGGAAAAGGTATCGGCATTGCTAGTCAAGCTCGGTTGCTACCTGTTGCGATCCATACCAGCGGGTTAAAAGACTACGTAACGCGAGCACGTGCTATAAACGTGCTTACCAAGATTTGCCGTGAAAAAAGAATTTGGGTCGATGAGCTGCAACGGTTTGAACCAGTCAACAAGCTCATTGTAAACTGTAGCTGGAAACTCAAAAAGCGTTACAATCTCATTGCTGTTGAAGAGGCCTTTCGGAGGCTTCACGAGGCAGGTGCAATTATAATCTGTTCTGCTGGTAACAATGGCACTGAAGAGGCGCATTTTCCCTCAGATTACGAATATTGTCTATCTGTTGCTGGCACAACACCGGGTGATGAGAAAACCGAGACTTCAAACTATGGCGTGCAGGTCGATATTTGTGCTCCTGGGGGGACAGGGTATCCATTTTCTGAAGACGACATAGTTGTGGCTACGTTAGATGCGCAAGAATGCGCCTATACGGCTGGTACATCTTTTGCTGCCCCTCATGTCGCGGGAGCTGCCGCATTGATCTGGGAGCGTATGGGAGATGTCCCTGCGTCTGCTGTCATCGAAAAATTGCTCTCTGAGGGCATAGAGACAATAGAAGCCGCATTAGGTTCCTTTGGGAATGTGATGGGAAGCGGCCGACTAAACATCGCTGCTGCGATTTCCCCCATAACCACTAACGAGAGGTGACAAGAATGACCACTGCAACCGCAGAAACCAAAGACATTAGCATCACGCTTGATGATGTTGTTGCAACGGGTGAACGAATTATCGTTATAGAGAATGAAGCTCTGGCAAAAGAAATCGCTAAAGCATCCACTGATGATATGGAAGGCATTATTCCTAAAGTGACTGTGACCGTTAAGGTTGAATGGAAATAACTATTTGCAGGCGCTGTGGCTACATCATCACGGCGCCTTTGTCCCCTCTGGATATATGGCCCGAGCTTAAGCAAATTGCCTTTCCCATCACAGGGTCTGTTGGGGACAAATACAACTAAAAATTGCAAGAACGTTCCGGCAGTCTGAGCCCTGTATCTGGGAGGGCCCTGTTGCAAATATTGTTTTGAGTTAAATATTTTCCTCAGCGTCGTTTTTCAAGCGGCCCATGCCTCAATTTCGGCACGGTGATGGTCAAAGAGCTCCGAAAACATGTCTGCCCCTAAGCCAAATGTACGCTCGATAAGACGGACCTCACCCTTGATCCCAGGTTGGATCTGGAACGCTTTGGCCTGGCCTTTTTTGAGGGCGCGCATCACCTCAAAACCCTTGATCGTAGCGTAAGCTGTTTTGCGCGATTTGAAGCCAAGTGTGGGCTTTATCAGCCGCTTCAGCTTGCCATGATCGGCCTCAATCACGTTGTTGAGATACTTAACGGCGGTGTTCTGTGTTCGTTGGACATTTGTCCTCGGCTTATAATGCCCCTATCGCCGGTCCGTATGTCGGGGCCTTGTCGGTATTGATCACGCGTGGTTTTTCGTAATCCTTCAAACCCTTTAACGCTTTACCCAGAAAGGTTTTTGCGGCCTTTGTGTTGCGCCTCAGTGAGAGGTAGAAGTCGATTGTATCGCTCTGTTTTGTGACCGCGCGATACAATCGACATCCACACCGCGCTCCTCAAGCATTGCTTCCAAATCACGATAGCTAATCCCGTAGCGACAATACCACCGAACAGCCCACAGAATGACTTCACCACGATAATGCCGCCATTTGAAATCACCGCTCATTGGAATACCTCTCGTTTTGCCCAAAACCAGACATGCGAAGATTATTTGCAACAGGGTCTGTTTGGCCTTAGCTGAGCTTAAACGCGAAGGGAAAGCTCCCGATTACGTGAAGCTGCGACAGGTAAAGTATCTAAATAACCGATTTGAAAGCGATCATGGCAAGCTCAAACGGCTGATTAAACCATTGCTCGGCTTCCAGTCGATGCGAACAGCGGCTGCAACCATTAAAGGCTTTGAGGTTATGCGGATGTTCAAGAAATGACAGTTTGGCAGCTGGATCAGCTCTGTCGGAGGTGGGACCGAGGTTTCCTTTATCAACCGCTTGTTTGGAATTTATGCCTGAATTGCGCTTGAGGAAGGCTATTTGTGTCTTAACTCAAAAGATGCAACAGAGCCTCTTCGACGATATGGAGAACTGGCTGCATACTCAGCTTTCCAGAATATCCGACAAGTCCCCACTGGCAAGAGCAATCCGTTATGCACTCACCCGCCTGCCAAAAGCACAGTCCTATCTTGATAATGGCCATCTGGAGATGAACAACAACGCAGCCGAGCGCGCGATGAAGCCGATAGCATTGGGAAGAAAAATTATCTCTTCATGGGATCACAAGGCGGGGAAAGGCTGCTGCAATCGCCTACACACTCATACAAACTGCCAAGCTCAATAACGTCGACCCACAAGCATGGCTCACCTGGGTGCTGGCTCAAATTGCCGACCACAAGATCAACCGCATCAACGACCTCATGCCTTGGTGTTACGTTGGTAAACCAGCGTAACTGAAGCGGCTCAAGCTAAATAGGTCGGGTTCGCCGGACGCTTACATAGGCCCGCGGGGTTTTGAAGAAAGAACTGCAGAGACATCTGCGGACCAAACGCGCGGTACGCCGCTCCAAACACGCAAGTCTCAAACGCAATGGACTGGGCCAAATCAAAGATGCAGTCTCGATTAGCGAAAGACCTGCTTGTGTTGAAGACCGGGCAGTACCGGGACATTGGGAAGGCGATCTGATCGGAGGTTCTAGGAACAGTTATATTGCCACTCTTGTTGAGAGACAAACACGCTATGTTATGTTGATCAAGGTTGCTAACAAAGACACCAACCGTTTGTTACGCCAGTATTTACCACGTGGCACTGATTTGTCTGTGCATTCTCAGGCAGAACTTGATGCAATCGCAAGGCAGCTCAACGAGCGACCACGCAAGACCTTGCAATATCAAACCCCAGCTAAGAAGTTTGCTGAGTGTGTTGCAGCGATCAGTTGAATCCACCGCCCGATCTCACGACTATTTGCTGCCGTTCATGGCCTGGATGCAAATGGCAGCTTCACAAGAGTTTCATGGCTACCGAGAGTCTTGTCGGCATTATAGGTCTTCGTCAGTTTGCCACCTGCCTTTTCAATAACCCTAACCGATCCGGGGTTTCTTGGACTTGTTGTGATTTCAACATACTTCAACCCTATGGTTTTTGCCTCTGGCAGAATTGCACAAAGAGCTGCAGTGGCAAGTCCTTCCCCTTGTCTCCAAGGCACAACTGCATAGCCGATGTGACCGGAACATGTAGCAGGCAATTCTTCTGTTCCTTGCATCCATCTCAAGCCAATATGGCCGCAAAACTCATTGTCCCATATCCAACGCCGAATGCTCGGCAAGCGGGGCTCTTGAGAACCGTCCGGCAGTGTTATAGGCCCTGCTTTGGCAGTAGGGTCATCCAGACTTTATACAAAGGATGCTGCATCTTATCAAATACGGCTATTTGGACCCATAGGGGCTGACGTCAGACAATCTGCCATTGGCCCAGATCTGGGGCCAAGCTGATCACACCTCTTCTGATGGGCAATTCTTTGCCTCTGCTCGTAACTCAGGTGAAATTAACGCCAAATATGGACCTAATCCAGGTTTGAAAATCTAGTCTTTTTGACAGGCCAATACGCGTCTTTCCATTCAAACGTAATCGGAGCCACGTCCGGGGAAGCTCCGTTTGTGCTGGATGGGCTGATGGGGAATGCGGCTCAGTTCAATCCGCTTGTGCACTACGTTGATACCGGCGGCGTATCGGATCACGTCTTTGCTATGTTCCATCTGCTCGGGCATAAACTTGTCCCTCAATTGAGCTGTTTTGGAAAACCAAGCGCATGGAAAGGCCTGTCTTCTATCATCGAGAAACCGATAAACGAGGAAGCTATTCTGAGGCCTAGGGGAGACATTGTCCGCTTGGCAGCGAGCGTCAAAAGTGGGTCCGTAAAACCCTCAACACTATTGCGAAAACTAGGAGCCTACCGTCAACAAAACCGGCTTTATCTTGCTCTGGGAGAAATTGGACGGATCGAGCGCACCCTGTTCATGCTGGATTGGACGCAAAATCCGAAATTACGGCAAGAGTGTCAGGCAGGTCTGAATAAGGGGAGGCACGTCATACTCTGGCAAAAGCTGTATTTGCTCATTCCCAGGGGCGTATTTATGATCGATCCCCAGACGCTCAACAAAAGCGGGCAATGGCCCTTAATCTTGTTATTGCAGCGATTATTTACTGGAATACGCGCTACATCAATAAGGCGGCGAACCATCTCCGACAAAGCGATAATCTACCAGATCCAAACCTACTAAAACACGTATCACCCTTAGGTTGGGTTCATGTCAGCCTCACGAGTGATTATGTTTGGGATTCTGGCGCGGCAGAGCGAGAAGGTGGGCGTAAACTTATGAAGATGAGAAGGTTCACCAAATGTTCGCCCTTAGCGTTATCCAGCGTACAAACCTTGCGATGACGCCAACACTGACTCAACAGATCCTTGCATCTGCCGCAAAGCTAAACCAAACACGGATTTGACACTCAAACAGGTTTCAATGGCAAGATCTAAATACTTGGCGGGTCTCCCGCGCGGTTGCTCGCTGGTGCGAGCCAGGCACCGACAACGCTGTCTTCAACCCAGACTGTGATGTCTCCACGCCGACGCAGGCTTTCATTATACTCCGACTAGTTCGTCACACCTTATATTTGGTTTTCGCGACCTTGTGACGACGGTCGGCATTGTGTTTAAACAGCATAATGGAAGTCTTCAAAAAAGGAATTTTCAGAGAAGACACACTTCATCAGGGGAATATTGCAACAACGCCCTTATTGAAATGTGTATGTTACATATCCTACTAAGGTGGCGAGGCCGAGAACTAAGAAAATCACCACAATTGGTGCGATTAGTCCTGCGAGCAAACCCAGGTTTTCGAGCCAGATAATAGGTGATTTAATTGCAATTTGATCTTGTTTGATATCTGCGAAGTTAGGCGTTTCTGCGTCATTTACAATCTTGTTTCTCCAATGGGGGCTTAAATGTGAAGCTATTGTAAATAGTAAGGCCAACCCGGCTGTGGCAAAAATGATCGGACCGACTAAACCGGGCTGCGCTCCTTCTCGGAACAGGATAACAGCCCAAAAGGTCAATACCAAAAGTCCAACTGTGATTAGCTGGCCTATACTTGCAAGTGGTATGACTTCCACCTGGTTGGAACAGATTTCACATTGATAGGTATAGGCGCTGTTATAAATTTGCATATGGCGTGCGATAGGTTTCAATGTAGGTCCGCCGCACTTATTACAGTACCGAACTTTAGGCATTATGCGTTACTCATTGTTTTTGCTGATTAGAAAATGATCGCTAATGATTAGATCAGGCCGATCGCACATTGCCTGCGAATTGCATCCACACCCAATGACATGCCTTTTGTTGGCAATAGAAACAATAGTGTGCCTTCGGGGTTGAGTAATTCAATGATGAGTGCGTTTGCAAAAACATTCAGTGTTGTGTAACTAGCAGGGAAGGTGCCCTGCCATGCTTGATCGCCGGGACCACCATCGAAGTAGTAAACTGAGATACTATCCTCGTATTCACCGCCGCCCGGTAATGAAAAACGTAGTTTCAGGTTAGCAGTCATCCCATCCTGCGCAAATAGATGGGGCAAAGAAGCCACCATCAACTGAAAAAATACCCGACTGTCTTCCCGTGCATCACAGCTTAAACTGAGATTGTAATCAGCATCCATGACCCTAATATTTACGTAATCACGCCCATTGCGGTCCGAACCGGTTTCCGTCAACCATTCGCTGGACAAAGCAGGGCCAGAAATAACCAGTAAAGAGGACAAACTGATAAGCAAACGACTTATAGCTTTCATTTTTCAGTTCCGTAAACTTGCCATTCAAAATCCGAAATCAGCTACCAATTGGCTCAAGCAGGTATCTTGATATTTTTGCCCCGGGTAGATTTCAAGAATGGTGATCAGAATGCCTCTTGGACGAATTTCTTCACCTAGCAAAACTTCCTGTGGCCCGGTCTCATCTCGCAAAGTGCGGACCCAAGTTCTTCCGCTGTCTGTCTTGATTTCGATTTTCTTGACGCGTGAATTGTTCAGATACGTTTTAGTTGATTTGTCATATCCGTTTGCGATGAGCAACCGATCGTATGCTGGCGGCCCGGTATCACCTTCGAAGGGCTCATAGGATAGTTCGATGGCCTCTCCAATCCCATTTCCTTTGACGCCTTCGCACCACGCACCTTCCTGAAACAGGTTTTGCGGGCCGTAGAGATTGGCCTCTTGTGAGGGTAAGGCACTTGAAACACACCACGAGATACTCTTAGCAATCTGCGTTTCCTGAGCAAGTTTATGGCATATGGAGTACGTTGTTTTAGATGCCCCAACAACGTTCTGCGGGGTGGCTAAAACAATGAAGAAACCGAGTAACGCAAGGGTATAATTTTTAAGTTGGGTCATTCTCGTGTCGCCTGTGGCTTACAAGTAGGTGTGACGGGGCATGTGCTTTAAATGATTAAGGCTTCAGGATGCAAATATGGTCCACGAAACGACCGTTGGATACCGTGTTGATATCGACTTGTTTGCCGTCATTGTAGGCCCACGCGATTTGTTTTCCGATAGCTTTAGTCGTGTATATTTTCCAACCACAGGCATTGTGGTGTAGTTGAAAGCAACCTTGCCCAGAACGCTCGGCAGTACATTCACCTTTGGTCGACCATGCGGGAAAGTTCCCTCCTTTAACCGCTAGGTCTAATTTTGTAGCTGCCGAAGGTGACGCGGATGCAAAAGCTATCAAAACTCCCAAGCTAATCGACTTTATTAGTGTACTGACCATGGTTCTTCCTCGCTGCAAGCGCGGTACTCAGAGCATACCTGCTTGTGGTTTATTCATAGAGTTTTATACTTGGTTGATTTTGATTGGAACGCAATTGGTACAGATGTACTAATGCAACCTAACTCTGCGGCATCGCAGGTAGTCAACTTGAAGGCGAACACGACTTTGACGAAGAAGCTTCCAATGTTAGCCGTAGATTTTCAAACTGATCGTGCTCGATTGTTTTCTAGAGCTCCGACTAAGATTTTTATGGGTCACATCGCATCGGCAAGTACATTAATTTATTTGGCGTGGGATGTACTTGAGCTTCATTGGCTTGTTGCATGGGGCGGCTGGGAGATTCTGGTTACTCCTGTGCTGCTTTATAAGCTTGGAAAGCAGGTTGATGACCTCGTTGCCAATCCAAACGACCTGCAAAAGTGGCAGTTAAGATTATATGGCTTGTTTTTTTCGATTGGACTGAGCTGGGGGACGTTTGTATTTTTTAGCCTGGACACTGAAAATCCGGCTCATTTTTCTATTCAGATGGCAATCGTTGCGGGGGCCTCTGCAGCGGCTTCCCGATCCCTCAGCATCTTCAAATTGTCGTTTTATCTTTACGAAGTTCCGTTTGCGGGATTGCTCGCCACTCGTGTTTTCATGCTCGGAGGTGATTTTATGCTTCTCAGCGTCCTAGTAATTATCTTTATAGTCATGATGTGCGGTCTTGCACACGACACTAGTGAAGAGCTCTCCGAATATTTAGCCACCAAACTAGAAAACCTTGATCTTGCAAAAAGATTTGAAGCCATAGCGCATGAAGCTCATCGCGCAAATGTGTCAAAAACTCAATTTTTAGCGCAGGCAAACCATGATTTGAGACAACCTATTCATGCCATCGGATTGTTGGTCGAATGCCTTCGCGATCAAAAGCTCGATAAAGAAGGGTACGAGATATTAGAAACTATAAACGGTTCAATTGACAATCTCGCTAAGTTGTTCAAAACACTACTGAACATTGCGACCATCGATGCGGGCGGTTTGACGCCAGAATTAACTAGCTTCCCTCTAAATGAAGTATTGGCGCAAACTACTCGGCAGGCTCTGCTAAGTACGAACGGTAATAGATGCAATCTCAAATATGTCAAAACCTCTACATGGGTAAATACCGATAAAGCTCTCTTGGCATCAATCGTTCAAAATTTGGTGTTCAATGCTGTCAAGCATGCGCCTGGGGCGAAGATTTTACTGTGTGCTCGGGTAAGGGGGAATGATGTTGAGATACATATTCTGGATCAAGGGCAAGGCGTTCCCGATGATCAACAGGAGAACATTTTCAGGGAATTTTTCCGTGGTAAATCAGAGAATACAGAGGGGTTCGGGCTTGGATTGTCGATTGTAAAGCGCACAGCGAACCTTTTGGATCTAAACGTGAAATTCTTATCAACTTTCGGTAAGGGCACACATGTCACTGTGGGCGGCATTATGCGTGCTGTCCCTTGTAACCAAAAGGCGAAGATTGAACATGTAGGGTCTGATGGAGCCACAAATGATGTTGCGGTTCTTGTCATAGATGACGATGAGGAGGTGCGTCGGAGTGTTGAAAAACTTCTCGTGAAGTGGGGTTATAAGGCAACCGTGCAGGCACCTTCAACGCAACTCCCCGAAAAGTTTGATGTACTATTAATGGATTTCCAGCTTGGCATTGAACAAGACGGTATCGAATTTGCGAAATCCATATCCAGACAGCACGACAAGTTCATACCAACTGCAATCGTAAGCGGTTTCCTAACCAGCGAAAACGAAGCAAGTGCTCTTGAAGCAGGGTTCTGGATTCTGCAAAAACCTGTCACCCCACTGCAACTGAGGTCAGTACTTCTGGCGTTAGGTGCCAGCCAAAAAGAAAACTGCAAACGGACTGAGGAACCTGGGTGAGCCTAAACCAGACCATGCTGAGCGGCAAGTGCAGAGGCTGCCGATCGTGTATTCACACCTAGTGATCTGAATAGACCTGAAATGTGTGTCCGGACCGTATAGGGGGAGATGTCGAGATCTCGTGCAATCTCCTTGTTGGTTTTACCTTTCCCAATACGTACCAGCACTTCAAATTGCCGATCCGGTAAATAGGCAAGAGGACTTAAGCTTGGTACAGGCGCGCTTTCTGGGGCCTCAAGACAAACAACAGTTTCTCCAGTCATGATCTGACTAATCATTGATGACATATTGTCAGCGGATATAGATTTTGAAAGATAGCCGTTGGCGCCTGCAGACATAATCTTGTCCGCAGTGTTTCTATCGTCAGTCATTGAAACAACAATTATGGCAGTTTTAGGGTATGTAATGCGCAATTGCATTATGCTATGCGCACCGTCAAACCCCGGAAAACTAAGGTCCAGAAGCATTAGTATCGGGCTAGTTCCTGACTGTGCCTCCTGAAGTAACATATGATAATCTGAGACTTCGATAGTCCTTCCCGGAGTCAATTGTTGAACAATTCGGCGTAGGCTTTCGCGAAATAAAGGATGATCGTCGGCAATGATTATTCTATCCATTATATCTACTTCCAAATTCTCAAATAGTATTTGACCTTCGGTTTTATGAAACCGAGCCAAATACTATTATCAAGCAACATTTATTTGCGCAACTTTAACTACGCATATAGAATTTTGTAGTTCGTGTAAACTTGCAGTAGCATGGTCGGGTTGTGTCGCAAAGTTTGGTCGATTTGAAGATTCCTCCTCTTCAGTTTAAAAGAGTTCGGCCCAATTTCACGATCCAAGGTTTCCTGCTTTGAGCAACGTTGGAGAGCACCCAAAAGTGTGGGCCAATCAGGTATTGCCAAATTGTTTGAAGTGAGTTGCAAAGGCCCCATTCAATCAAATCTCAGGTGATCATTTCTGCTGGGCAATCCTTCCAAAGGGCGAAGGCATCAACCCTTGCGTAGCGGTAGGAATGAGAGGAAAGTTTGTAACGGCGAGGACGGAAGATGGCGTTGATTTGATCGTGGGCAGACAAGAGCCGTTGTGTTTGCCGGGGCGATTTGAACCCTCCCATTATGTTCTCCCGCTTTCTCGTCGAACGGTGAGAGTTTTTGATCCTGTTGTTCAATCCCTTGTGAGCCCGGTGATCTGCATCAGGAGCTAGAGTCTGGACGGGTTTGGTATCTTCATTGCAAGCAATTAACCAAAAAATCCAACTTCAAACAACTTCGCAATACCGCCCTTACTCCCCCTTCTCATTACTCAGGTTATTAAGGATTGGGCAGTCGGGGGAGCTATTACTGAATCTGGTGTATGGGGCTTTTAAGATAGCAGCGTATCGGTTTGACTGATTGATGACCAATTCAACATTGCAACCACTTGGAGATACGCCACCATGGCAAAAGATAATGTTCTGGAGCTTGCTCGTCAAAACGGCCTTTTGGGCGATCCGCTTACACAGTTGATAAGAGAAGGGGCAAGGGAGCTGGTGCACCGGGCTGTTACATCAGAACTTCAGTCTTTACTTTCGCTGTATGAAGATGAGGTTGATGAGGCTGGCCGTGCGCGTGTGGTGCGCAATGGTTATCATCCGGAGCGCGAGATCCAGACTGGCATCGGGCCTGTGACTGTGAAAGTGCCCAAAGTGCGGGCGCGCTCAGGTGAGCCAGTCACGTTTCACTCCGCGCTTGTTCCTCCTTATGTTCGTAAGGCCAAAAGCTTAGAAGCAGCTTTGCCCTGGCTTTATCTGAAAGGCGTGTCGAGCGGTGAGATGGAAGACGCTTTGAAAGTTTTGGTGGGACCTGAGGCAACAGGGCTTTCTGCGAACACAGTTTCGAGGTTGAAGAAGGAATGGGCTGGCGAATATGATAGCTGGCGTCAGTTCCGCCTCGACACGGATGAGTGGGTGTATATCTGGGCTGATGGCATTTACAGCGGCTTACGAGCAGAAGACGTGAAGCTGTGCACGCTTGTTGTAATAGGAGTTAACTCACTGGGACGGAAGAAGTTTCTTGCCATTGAAGACGGGGTGCGGGAGAGCACGCAGAGCTGGCGCGAGGTGCTTGTGAAGTTGAAGAGCCGTGGTATGAACACGCCTAAACTGGCAGTCGGCGATGGGGCCATGGGCTTCTGGGCAGCGCTTGATGAGGTATTCAGCCAAACCCGCCATCAGCGCTGCTGGGTGCACAAGACAAACAACATAGTGGGTTACTTGCCCAAGTCCCTACAGGACAAAGCAAGGGCATGCCTCAAGGATATCTGGATGGCGCCGACAAAAGCAAAAGCAGAAGTGGCTTTTGACCTGTTTGTGGAACAGTTTGAGGGCAAGTATCCCAAAGCAGTGGAATGCCTTCTCAAAGACCAGCACGATCTGCTCTCGTTCTACGACTTTCCGCAGATGCACTGGCAGTCAATCCGCACCTCCAACCCGATTGAATCTACATTCGCGACCATCAGGCACCGAACCAAACGCTCAAAGGGATGTCTGAAACGGGACGGCATGCTTCACATGATGTTCAAACTCAGCCAATGCGCGCAAGGCAGCTGGCAAAAATTACGCGGTTTTGCCGATCTTGGCAAAGTCATCACAGGCATCAATTTCAAAGACGGTATCGAACAAGCAGAAGCCGTGCAAAACGCTGCTTAAGAAAATGCTCATACACCAGAATTGACAATACCTCCAGTCGGGGCGGTGGTCGCCGGCGCAGGCGGTTATGAGATGGGTGAGTGTGTCGCGCATGGCGATGAGGTCGGCGATTTTGGCTTCGATCTCCTGCACATGTTGCTGGGCGATCTTTTTGACGTCAGAGCTGCCGCGTTCTTTGTCTTCGTAGAGTGCCAGCAAGGCCCGGCACTCTTCTATGTTAAACCCGAGCGAACGGGCGCGGCCAATGAATGTCAGCTTATGCAGCTCTGTTTCCTCAAAGATCCGGTATCCGTTATCATTCCGCTTGGGATGAAGAAAACCGATATCCTCGTAATAACGGATGGTCTTGGTCGGGATGCCAGAGCGTTCTGCAACTTCACCAATATTCATCGTGGTTTCATCCCTGTTACTGTGCCGTTGTCGCTTTGATCCAGCGTAACCGCAAAGCGTTGGTTAAAACAAACACGCTTGAGAGTGCCATAGCGCCAGCTGCCAGAACAGGAGACAGAAGCGGGCCTCCGAATGGATATAACACACCTGCAGCAACCGGGATCAGTAGTGTGTTGTAACTGAATGCCCAGAAGAGGTTCTGGCGGATGTTGCGCATGGTTTGCTGGCTTATGTGGAAGGCATTGACCACACCGTTTAGGTCTCCAGCCATCAGAACAACATCTGCTGCTTCAATTGCTACATCAGTACCGGTGCCGATGGCGATGCCAACATCTGCTGCTGCAAGTGCAGGCGCGTCATTTATGCCATCGCCAACGAAAGCCAATTTGCCGGAAGCATTCTTCCGCAGATCTTCCAGTGCCCGGACTTTGCCGTCTGGCAGAACCTCTGCCACCACGCTATCGATACCAAGCTCCGCTGCAATGGCGTTTGCTGTCTTCTTGTTATCGCCTGTGATCATGACAACCTTCAAGCCAAGCGCATGAAGTGACTTGATCGCATCTGGTGTCGTTTTCTTGATGGGGTCGGCAACGGCAATCACCCCTGCAATTTCCCCATCAATCGCGACGTAAATCGGGGTTTTTCCGCGGGTTGCAAGCACAGTTGCATCAACAGAAAGCTGTTCTAGTGCAATGCCTTCGCGGTCCATCAGACGGTCAGCACCAACCAGAACATCTTGCCCCTGCACAACTGCACTTATGCCAAATCCTGTCAGGGAGTTAAAGCTCTCTGGTTTTGGAAATGCAATGCCACGCTCTTGGGCGGCCTGCACGATTGCCTTTGCAATGGGGTGTTCGGAGCTTTGTTCAACGGAAGCGACCAATCGCAGAACATCTACCTCCTCGAAATTCTCGCGCAGAATGATGTCTGTCAGTTCCGGATGTCCGGCGGTGAGTGTGCCAGTCTTATCCAAGGCAACCACCTTGGTTTCCTGAAGCATCTGTAGTGCATCGCCCTTACGGAACAGAACGCCGAGTTCGGCGGCGCGGCCTGTGCCGACCATAATGGAGGTTGGCGTCGCCAGCCCCATGGCACATGGGCAAGCGATGATAAGCACAGCAACACCAGCCACCAAAGCAAGACTAAGCGCAGGATCAGGACCAAACAGGAACCACACAGCGACGGTGAGGATCGCAATAGTGATCACAGCTGGCACAAACCACGACGTGATTTTGTCGACCAATCCCTGAATTGGCAGCTTGGCGCCCTGAGCCTGCTCCACCATCTGAATGATTTGAGAAAGAACCGTGTCGTTGCCAACTTTGCTCGCCTGTACACTCAAAGCGCCTGTGCCATTGATCGTTGCACCAACAACTTCATCGCCTGAAGCTTTTTCAACCGGGATTGGCTCACCTGTAATCATGCTCTCATCCACGTAGGAGAAACCTGAGACAACGGCACCGTCCACGGCGATCTTCTCACCCGGGCGCACTTGAATGACATCACCAACAATGATCTCTTCAATTGGGACTTCCACCGTCAGACCATCGCGCTCAACACGCGCGGTTTTAGCCTGCATGCCAATGAGCTTTTGAATTGCCTCTCCGGTCCGCCCTTTAGCGCGGGCCTCCAGAAAGCGGCCCAGCAATATGAGGACGACAATCACAGCGGCGGCCTCATAATAAACGTTAACGGTCCCCGCCGGGAGCAGTTGCGGCGCAAAAGTTGAGACGAGAGAGAATAAGTAAGCAGCTGCCGTTCCCAATGCGACCAGGGAGTTCATGTCTGGCGCGCCTTTCAAGAGCGACGGGAATCCCTTGGTATAAAAATGGCGGCCCGGGCCAAAGAGCACGACGGTCGTCAGGACAAACTGCAAATAATAACTGTTCTGCAAACCAAGAGAGTTCTCAGTCAAAATAAGGACGCCGGGGATGAAGTGGCTTCCCATTTCGATCAGAAAAACGGGAAGTGCCAGCACGGCGGCGAGCAACAGCTTGCTCTTGAGCTGCCGGATTTCATCTGTTTTACGGTGAGTTGTTTTTGCGGGCTCGGTCTTTTCTAATGTGGCAGGATACCCAGCTGCAGTGACCAGCTCAGCAATCGCGGATGGTGTTATTGCGCCCACTACATAGCGCACGGTTGCGCTTTCTGTTGCTAGATTGACATTCGCTTCCAGCACACCATTTCCGGCTCGTAAAGCCTTTTCCGCTCTTCCCACACAAGACGCGCAGTTCAGGTTCCCAACACCAAAGGTGATGCTTTCTGATAGCGCTGGATAGCCAGCCTTCTGAAGCGCATTGGCCACATCCTGCGGCGTGAGGGTTTCATCGTAATTAACCTGCACACTTTCCATCGCAAGATTGACAGAAGCGCTGGCCACGCCGGAAATATTCTTGAGGGCCTTCTCGATACGACCGACGCAAGACGCACAATTCATGCCTTCGACTTGCATTTTCAGTGTTGAACTGTGGGACATAATTTCACCATTTCATTGTCTGTTGAAGGCAACCTAAGGCTTCCAGTTACTGGAAGGTCAAGAGTGAAATCATCAGGTAAATGAAAAGAGTTTGGGCATCAGGTAAGTGACGACCAAACATCACTTATCCTTTGTTTTCTCAAGATTTTCACAGATCTCCTCTTCTCCAGAGACCTTATTTAGGGCAGACAATTGAGCTTTTTTCCAAAGCACATAAATTGCCGGAATGACGAAGAGTGTGAGTAGTGTGGCGGTGATCATGCCGCCAACCATTGGAGCTGCAATCCGCTTCATGATCTCTGAACCTGTTGCACTGCCCAGCATGATGGGTATCAGTCCAGCAAAAATAGCTGCCACGGTCATCACCTTTGGCCGCAGGCGTAACAGAGCCCCCTCGACGACAGCCTCAAGAATATCTTTTACGGTGAGAACCTTATGTTCTTTCCGGGCATACGCCACGCGCTTGTCCCAGGAGAGGTTCAGATACAGCAACATGACGATAGCTGTCTCAACAGCAACACCTGCCAGGGCGATGAAGCCGACCAGCACGGCAACCGACAAGTCAAATCCCAAAGTGTAGATAAACCAGATACCGCCCGTGAGCGCTACTGGCAAAGAGGTCAGAATGATCGCCACTTCTCCCACACGGTTGAACGCAAGGAAGAGCATCAGCGTGATGATCAGCAGTGTTACGGGCGCAACCAGCTGCAAGCGTTCCTGAACCCGCTCGATATACTCATACTGCCCTGACCATGTGACCGAGTAACCAGCCGGGATATTAACTTCAGAAGCAACGAGTTGCTGCGCTTCACTCACATAACCGCCTAGATCTCGTCCCTCGATATCAATAAAAACAAACCCAGTTGGCCGTGCATTCTCTGAGCGGATCATACCTGGGCCATCGACAATGTTGATATCAGAGACGGCTCCAAGCGGAATATGCGCACCGGATGGAGTCACAACGGGGAGTTTTTCAAGCTGATCTGGGCTGCTTCTCCAATCCTGAGGATAGCGCAGATTAATGGGGTAGCGCTCCAAACCTTCGACACTTTCGGCGATATCCATTCCGCCAATCGCGGTTTGCACTACATCCTGAACGTCTTTGATATTCAGCATATAACGAGCCGCCGCATTACGATTGATATCGATTTCGATAAAGCGTGCACCCTTTGGCCGTTCTGCGTAGGAGGATAAAGTCCCCTCGATGTCTTTCACGAGGCCTTCAATCTTTACAGCAATGTCTTGAATGACCTGCAAGTCCGGTCCGGACACCTTAACTCCAACAGGCGTTTTGATGCCAGTCGCAAGCATATCAATGCGGTTCTTGATCGGTTGGATCCAGACGTTCGTAAGGCCGGGAACCTGTACTGACTTGTCTAATTCCTGACGGATTTTTTCAAGCGTCATCCCTTCGCGCCACTGGTCTTGCGGTTTGAGTTGAATGGTGGTCTCAAACATAGTCAAAGGAGCTGGATCTGTTGCCGTTTCAGCACGCCCAAGCTTACCATGAACAGTCTTTACCTCAGGCACTTGCATGATCATACGATCCGTTTGCTGGAGCACCTCCCGTGCCTTACCAATGGAGACACCGGTGTACAGCGAAGGCATATAAAGGAAATCACCTTCCTTCAACTCCGGCATGAACTCAGATCCAATCCGATTCAGCGGCACAAGAATGGACGCGACCAGAACCAGCGCAAAAATGATCGTTGTTTTGGGCCATGCGATAACGGTTGAGAGTGCAGGACGATACAAGGCTATGCATAACCGATTGACCGGGTTCTTGGCCTCAGGATGAATGCGTCCTCGCACGAAGTAACCCATCAACACTGGCACAAGCGTGATGCTGAGAATGGACGCCGCCGCCATGGCATAAGTTTTGGTGAACGCAAGCGGTTTGAACAGACGGCCTTCCTGCGCCTCCAGTACAAACACCGGTAGAAAACTGATAGTGATAATCGCCAGTGAATAAAACAGAGCCGGTCCAACCTCGGAACAGCACTCGGCGACAATCTTCCAACGGTTTTTGTCGGGGTTCGGTTCCTTCTCAAGGCGTCGATGCATGGCCTCGATCATCACAATGGCTGCATCAACCATCGCTCCAATGGCGATGGCAATCCCGCCAAGGGACATGATATTCGCATTCACCCCTTGCATGCGCATCACCAGCAATGCCGTCAAAATGCCAAGAGGGAGGGAAATCAGGATGACCAACGAAGACCTGAGGTGCAGAAGAAACACTGCACACACCAGAACCACAACCAGAAACTCCTCTGAGAGTTTGGTGGTCAGGTTGGTGATGGCGCGCTCAATCACACCAGAGCGATCGTAGGTGGTAACAATCTCCACTCCCTCTGGCAGGTTTGGCTTCAACTCGTCCAACTTGGCGTGCACGCCCTCAAGTGTTCTCAGCGGGTTCTCGCCCCAGCGCATGATGACAACGGCACCAACGGTGTCGCCTTCGCCGTTCAAGTCAGCCACACCACGGCGCATTTGAGGGCCAAGGCGGATATCTGCGACACCGCTCAAAGTGAGAGCTGCGCCGCGCTCATTCACCTTGATCGGGATTTGCTGGAGATCTTCAATGGATTGGATGTACCCGGTTGCACGAACCATGTACTCCGCTTCTGCCATCTCAATCACACTGCCGCTAGTCTCACGGTTTGCGTTTTGGATCGTGCTCATGAGAGCAGGTAATGTCACGCCATAGGCCCGCAGTTTGTTGGGGTCTACGACCACCTGATACTGCTTGACCATGCCGCCGATGGTTGCCACTTCCGATACGCCGCTGACAGTTTGAAGTTCGTACTTCAACCACCAGTCCTGTAAGGAACGCAGCTGTGCCAGATCGTGTTGGCCACTTCGGTCAATCAGGGCGTATTGATAGATCCAGCCCACACCAGTCGCATCTGGTCCCAGTTCAGGCGTAACTCCATCGGGCAGTCGGGCACCAACCTGAGCAAGGTATTCCAACACCCGGCTTCGGGCCCAATAAAGGTCTGTGTTGTCTTTGAAGACCACATAGACATAGGAATCGCCATAAAACGAAAACCCGCGCACGTCGATCACGTCCGGCACCGACAGCATGGCCGTGGCGATAGGATAGGTTACCTGATCCTCAATGACCTGAGGGGCCTGCCCGGCGTAAGGCGTTTTGATAATGACCTGTACATCAGACAAATCCGGAATTGCATCAACCGGTGTTTCTTTCAGCGCCCAGATGCCGCCAAGAGCCAGCATCACAGCAGCCATGAGCACGATCACCCGGTTCTTGATGGATGCACGTATGATGGAGCCAATCATTTTTCGTCGGCCTCCACCGCATCAGCAGGTGGTGACTGTGAAGCCTGATCCTTGGCATCTCGCAGATCGACAAGGCTGAAGCGCTTGTCAGATCCTTTTGTGATGGCAAACTCAATAGGCTTTTCATATTGGAACCTATGGTTCTTCAGGTTTGCACGGACCGCAAACGTCGTTTCCATCGCTGGCCACTGCAATTCCTCAATGGCGTCATGACGAATGGTGACGGAGTTCATCTCAGCATCGAAACTGGTCACTGTGCCATTAATCCAGATGGCGCTGTCTTGCGCAGGAGACATGCGAGCCACACCTGCTGAAAGCGAGCTTTCGCTATCAATAAGAAACTGAGCAGAGGTTACAACTTCCTCCCCCGCTTCCAGGCCCTGTAAGATCTCGGTCCTGCTTCCGCCTCCAAACCGACCCGTCAGGCCCGGCGTCACCACGCGTGGCTGAAACGCGCCATCTTCAGTTTGCAGGATAACCCGATCAGACGAACCTGTTCGGATCAGTGCGCTGGCGGGGATCGTCACTGCGTATCGCGTTTCCGATGGGATAATGGTCGCACGGCCAAACATGTTCGGACGCAATACACCCTCTGAGTTGTCAAACAGCAGACGGACCGGCAGTGTGCGCGTCACCGCATCCAGTTCTGGGTAAATGTAGTCGATGTGGCCCTCAAGCACTTGCCCGGGCAGATGTTCAAAACTTGCGAGCACATCGCTGTTTTTGCTCAGGCGTGCGATATCCTGCTCAAACACATCCACCATCAACCAGACAGAAGACATGTCAGACAGAGTAAGGGCTATGGAATTCGGCTGCAGATACATGCCATCTGCTGCTTCCAACGTGGTCACGACGCCAGATTGAGGGGCGTATACCTTAAAGATCTTAACTGGGGTACTCGCACGGGCCATTTCATCAATCTGCGCGCTATCAATGCCGTAGTTCTGAAGCTGGATCCTGATGTTCTGCTCGACCTGCATATCATTCCGGCGCACTGCCCGGATCAGATCAGCACTCGCCACCGTCACCGCCGGCGCATAAACAGTGAAAAGCAGGTCACCTTTTTCAACGGGATCACCAATCGCACGAATATTGAGCTTCTTGATCCACCCTTCCGTTCGTAAATGAACCTGACTGGAGCGATGCTCGTCATAGCCAACAAACCCAACGCTTTCGATTTTCTCTGAGATAGGTTCAACGCTGGCGGTGGCAGTGCGTACGCCGATGTTGTTAATCACACTTGGAGACAGCACGACAGCATTCCCAGATTGCTCTGCTTCCTGCCCTGCATAAACTGGAACAAGCTCCATCCCCATGGGAGATTTGCCGGGTGCGTCACGCCGGAAACTCGGGTCCATCGGCGCAACCCAGTATAAGATTTCGCTTTCAGCACTGCCTGATCCACCAGAAGTCCAGTCCATCGAACTTCCAACAAAGATCCCTAGCCCAGCCGAAACACTGGCAACCACTGCAAGTCCAGCCACAACCGCATATCCACGACGCATCGATCCTGTCCTGATTTACCAAATACCATTCAGACTTGAGGTTACTTTGCTACCGTTGAGATACTCACCCTCCCAACCGCATCCCTCAAAGCCCTTACAACAGCGCCATTTTTTCTTGATTCTTCTGGCACTGCAAAACTTAGTGTCAACACTCTAATCCTTCCAGGGACTGGAAGGTCAAGGCCATTCCATCTAACCTACTGGATCTCGCGCGATGAGTTTCTTGCACTCACAAAGAATAGAGCTCTTTTGTGCGCGAACTACTCTGCGCCATCTTGAATAGCCCAAGGAGATCCAGACAAAGCTGTTTTCCCGGCAGTTATAGTGAATGGTTGCTATTGAGCTAACGTCGTGAATCTTGTGTCCAAGACTTTCAGGTGATCCTCTGGGGCATCGCCCTCCGAGATAGAGAGCGCAACGCGGTCAAAAAGCGCAGAAAGTTGTACGGCTAGTGCTTCAATCGGAAGGGTTTTGATCTGCTTGGTTTTCATTGCTTCGGCGAGGCCCAAGCGCAAGGCGTTGCTGCATTAACCGGCCTTTGACGTGTATGTAGGCTAAACACTTTTCAGCTAAGCTGCTTTTTCATGCCATTCAAACACAATGCCGATCGTCGCCACCAATTGGTCGGAGTATACTGAAAGCCTGCGTCGGCGTGGAGACATCACAGTCTGGGTTGAAGACAGCGTTGTCGGTGCCTGGCTCGCACCAGTGAGCAACCGCAGCGGGAGACCCGCCAAGTATTTAGATCTTGCCATTGAAACCTGTTTGAGTGCCAAATCCGTGTTTGGTTTAGCTTTGCGGCAGACACAAGGATTTGTTCAGTCAATGTTCGCTTTGATGGGGCTTGATTTGGCTGTTCCTGACTATAGCACCCTGTCACGTAGAGCTGGTGGGTTGTACCCTTCCAAAGTCAAATCTGAAAAGGATACTGGCCCGACAACTCTTGTGATCGATAGCACGGGTATAAAGATGTTTGGGGCTGGTGAGTGGCAGGAAAACAAACACGGAACCAAGAAGAAACGCAGAAAACAGCGCAAACTTCACCTTGGTTTGGACCTGGATACCGGCAAAATTATCTGTTCTGTTCTGAACTGACAGAAGATACCGATGGAGATCCGACTGTGGTGCCGCATTTTCTGGACCAGATAGAGGGATCGGTTGGCACGGCTCTCGGTGATGGAGCTTATGATGGCACTCCGACACGCCAGGAAATAGCTGACCGTTTTGACGGCGTTGAGGTCATCATACCGCCGCCCAAAACAGCAGTCCCCAGCCCAAAGGCTGCGACCGCTCCTACGGCCCGTGACCGAGAAATTCTTCTCATTGAGAAACATGGCAGAATAGGGTGGCAGAAGCAGACGGAGTATGGGCGGCGTTCAAGAGGCGAGACCTTGATGGGGCGCTATAAACAAATCATCGGGACAAGTTTGAAGTCCCGTAAGTTTGCGAACCAGAAGACGGAGGCCAAAATCAATGTCTCTGTCCTCAATCGGATGACAGACCTTGAACGGCCGACGTTCGAGCGCGTCATTGCGACCTGAGTTAAGCGGGTAAGGCCGAGCTGTAAGCTGAACTTTCTTTCTGCAACAAGGCCTGGGGGGATTACCCTGGGACCGATTTTTCGTCTTGAGCAAAGGCTCTCACGTTGCCGCAAGAGCCTTCTTTTTGTTACACGAGCATTTCGTTGTTTGCTCCGAGGTCCAGACCAATGATCAACGGATCATGATCTGACGCAGCATACTGATCGTCTGTGTAGTAACCAGCGTCTGTAAAGCCGCTGTTGTAGCTGAGCAGATCTGGCTCATCCGCGTTGATGTGCCATTCCGCAAGGCCGGTTACCTGACCCGCAAGACCGTCTGTTGCAAGAGCGTGATCCAGAGACCCACGCTGACCATCAAACACGAAGCTGTAAGCTTCATCACCAAGGTACTGAGAGAGAAGATCTGTCAGACCACCACCATTTTTGAATTCCTGAACAGAGTCACCTTTTGCATAGGTGTTCAGGTCACCAATGATGAGGAAGTCTGGGTCAAGATCTGCGCCGGCGTAGTCTGTTTTGAGCCATGTGTGCAGTTCTTGTGCCGCATCTTCACGTGCCTGAGCCCAGAAGCCCTGTCCATCACCCTGATCGTAGTTAGGGTCAGCTTTCAGTGCGTCCAGATCTGCCTGTACCTGAGCAACATCTGCTGCCGGAATGGTACCTGCGTCCAGCTTCGCCTGAATGTCTTCCACCAGATCACTCAAGCCGCTTGGGCCTTTGGATTTAAAGTGGTTGACTGCAAGAGTGAACTTCTCGCCATTTACATCTTCAAACGTAGTTGCCACTGTTGGGCGGTTACGCTGGAAGTCACCTACATAATCACGATTCGCATACTCGTGCAGACGGTCTGCAATCGTGTAGGTCTCATCAGAGCTACTTTCCTGATAGGTGTAGGTTTCTGTCTCAACAACAGTCAACTTGCCAGGGCGGTAGATCATGCCAGTGGTGATAGAGTCAGATCCAATCGGAGCCCCATCGGTTGGGTTTACGAAGGTGTAGAGTTCATCCGTGCGGCCTTGCTCTGTCAGTTCTTCGTTAAGAGCATCCACTAGGGCCTGAATGGCTGAAGCATCATCAAAGCCGTTGTTTTCCAGCTCTTGAAGACCGAACACATCCGCATCGATTTCCAGCATTGCATTGACGATCTTGTCCGTCTGGCGCGCAAGATCTGCTTCTGTGCTGGCACCACGTTCACCCAGAGTGGTGAAGTAGTTGAGCACGTTGAAGCTGGAGACTTTCAGCTCACCACCAACATCTGCTGGCTGTTCCGGACGAGCCCCAGAGTTGGTGCTTTCGTCAATGGAAATCTGACCATCAACAATCAAAGTATGCCCATCAAAGCCTTCTGCCAGGATACCTTCAATTGGAGCATCAATTTCTGCACCAAGACGCAAAGTTGCACCAGCTGAGAAGTCGTCACCGCTGTCCAGATAACCATTACCGTTATCGCCATTTTCAGCGGAAACAGGAACGTATTTGAACTCGTCAGGGTTTTGAGTGGTCGAACCATCATCGATAAGGATGCGGTTGTTCTGGTTCATTTCCTGATGTTCGATGATCTGGTCCAGCTCGTCCTGCGGATCATACAGGTGCGCTGCCTGATACTGGGTGCCAGCGGAAACTGTAATCTGACCGTAGCGGTCAAAGTTGAAGTTTTCGATGACAGTCAGAGCCTCTTCAGTACCGGAAGCAACGCTGACGCGCATTCCTTCGAGGCTTTCCAGGTTTTGCTGACTTGTTGGTGAGAGTTCCACCTGAGCGTGTTCAGGCAGTTCGTTGCCAGATGACAGAACAGTCAGATCACCGATGTTGGTCAACTGGGTCTGGCTTGCAAATTCAGCGACTGTTCCACCAAACTCAACAGCATCACCGGCTGTCACAGTTGGCGCAAAACCGGTGTAGACGAAGATGCCTTCAGAAGTTGCTGCATTGCCATCAGAGTCAGAGACTTGTTCCTGCAGATAGAAGCCGTTGTCTGCAACACGTGTTACCAGCGCGCTGACATAAACAAACTCACCAACCATACTGGATGCATCACCTTCACCTTGAATGGTAGAGATAAGTGTTGCTTCCGTATCATCGTTTTGAACCGTGCTGGTGGCGTTGCCAGTTGTGATCCGACCACCAGTTGGGTTGCTCAGCGTAACAGTCAACGCTTCGCTTGGCTCGGTGGTTACATCACCAGTGATGTCGACTGTGATGGTCTTTGTGGACTGACCGGCGTCAAACTGAACGCTGCCAGATGGCAAAGTACCGCCAAAGTCTGCTGCATCAACATCGCCGCCAACAGCAAAGTCAACAGATCCTGCCTCGGAAAGATCACCATCACGGGTAACGGTGAATTCAAAGGTTGCAGTTCCGCTATCGCCTTCTGCCTGCGCATCGGTTTCCGCTACAATGGCATAGGTTGTTGTGGTTCCACCACCACCGGTGGTGTCACCTTCCAGTTGCAAATTTTGAAGAACGAACGCTTCGTTGCTGCCGTTTGCGGACCCTTCAACAACGATGGTCAGCTCAGAACCGGTGCCTTCCAGATCTGCAATAAGGCTTTGCAGTTCGTTGTTGAGCACAAGGCCGGAGTTGGTTTCAACCATCGGATCATCCAGATCGACAGTCTTGCCGCTGGCAAGGGTGTAAGTCTGGGACCCGTCATTGTCAGAGGTGAAGGCGAACAGTGTTTGTTCTTCACCACCGTCAATGGAGTAACGGATAGAGACTGTATCGTCAGACTCAAAGTCACCCATTGCCCCCGCATCCAATGACAGGCTGATGTTGCTGTAATCGGAAATATCAAAACGCCAGGTCGCAATAAGTGGATCTGTGTTGTCGTTGTTGACTGTATCCGTCAAACCGAAGAACTCATCGGTGTTGGCGGAGCTGTCAATCACGCCAATGGCGTCATTCGGGAAGCTGTTGGTGTCGTCCAGCAGAGAAAATGGTGCTGTGCCAACTGCGTACTTACCAAAGCCGTCAGCCGGGCTGCTGAAATCTGGAGCAGAGTTAGTAAACTCAAGCAGGCGCTCATTCTGAGATCCGACCATATCAAACGCGAAGGTTTCGCGCACAACAGCAGGAGTACCCAGAATCTTGAGGTTCTGCATTGCGAATGCTTCAGAGCTTCCGTCTGACTTACCTTCAAGTGTGATGGTGAGTTCAGAACCAGAGCCTTCCAGATCAGAAATCAGGGTTTGCAATGCATTGGAAAGCACCACACCAGATTCTGTGTCTGTCAGCGGGTCATCAAGTTCAACTGTTTTGCCGCTCGCAAGGGTGTATGTCTGAGTGTCGTCATCATCGCTGGTGAAGGAGTACAGAACCTGCTCTTCGCCACCATCAATGGAGTAACGGATCGCAAATGTGTCGGTGCTCTCAAAATCACCCATAGCCCCAAGATCAAGGGAAAGACCCAAATCTTTGTAGCCAGTAATATTGAATGTCCAGGATGCAGACAGCAGACCAGTGTTATCCGCATTGATGCTGTCAGTCACACCGAAGAATTCACCTGTATTGGTGGTTTCGTCGATGATGCCCAGAGCGTCATTCTCAAAACTACCCGCGGTTGAATCAACCAGAGAAAACGGAGCATTACTCGCGGATGTTTTACCGAAAGCATCAGCCGGGCTGGCAAAATCTGGAGCTGTGTTGGTGAAGCTGACGAGACCCTGATTCTGAGAATCGACCATATCAAAAGCGATAACGTCGCGCTGATCTTCATTCACGTCAGAAACGTTTACAGAAACACTCTGTGTGTCAGTGCCACCATCCCCATCGGTTACAGTAACCTCCACCTGATAAACGTTATCACCGTCAGCATCAGCGGGGGTTTCAAAGTCAGGAGCTGTGTTGAAGCTCAGTTGGCCAGTTTCGCTGTCGATCTCAAAGAGGTCGGCATCAGTTCCGGAAACTGAGTAAGACAGGTCTGCATTATCAACGTCAGTTGCTTCTGCATCTGCAACTTCCGTGGTGTTTTCAGCTACAGTCACTTCAGATGCCAGAGACAGCACAGGTGCCTGATTAGACCCGGTGACAGTTACTGTCACAGTCACATCCTGCGTGCTGCCGTTGCCGTCTGTTACAGTGTAGGTGAAGGTGTCTTCAGCTGTTTCGCCTTCGCGAAGGCTATCGAACACAGCACCTGGATTGTAAGAGATACTGCCGTTCTCGATGGAGACGGTTGCGCCGGAGGCGCTGGTCGCAGAAACGCCAGTGATCACAAGTGTATCACCGTCGTAATCCTTGTCATTTTCCAGCAATGTTACTGCATCAATGACCAAGCCATCGTCACTGGATGCCACAGCATCTTCGCCAGCTAGCACTTCATTGTTGCGACCATCCAGATAGTAGGTGTAGTCGTCAGCAGCAAAGTGCACCGCTTCTACGTTAGACAGCGTGTCCTTCTCAGAGCCATCATTTGCGATGACTTTCGTGTACGTATTCCAGAAGCCACTGCGTGTTTTGAAGGTGTAATCTTCAATAGAGCCGCTGTAGAGCGCTGTATCGAAACCACGACCACCGTTGATGGAGTCACTCCCGGTACCACCGGCTATGACATCGTCACCAGCGCCTGCGTTAATGCGATCATTGCCAGCTCCGGCATCAATCACATCATTACCTGCACTTGCGCGGATGTAATCACTCGCTCCTCCGGTCGTGATTACATCGTTGCCGTAACTACTCCAAACCCAATCACGGCCTTCAGTGCCGGAGATTATGTCATCCCACCACGTGCCGAAGATTACATTGACCGAATAGAAGTTAAATCGAGGAAAGAAATTGAACATGTATCAACCCCGTTACAGTTCATATTATGCAAGATCCCCAGTTCCCCTCCCAATTCATGCGAGGAGCCGATGCGAACCCACTATTGCTATCTGCCCGAATGTATTTCTGCAGAATGCATTATTAGTTTTCTTGATGCTGCACCTTACGTAAAGGAGTCCATGATCACTTTTTTACGTTTTGCATATTTAATTGAAAAATATTTTAGGATATGAAATATTTTTCTACTCAGCGTTGCATCATCGGGGTTTATTGTTCAAGACTGTGCGTAACTAGGGGTATTTTTGTACCAAAAAAACGGGTGCACCACGCATGATTCATCGATGAACCTGCGAATCCATAGGTCTAATTAAAATATAATTATCAAGATTGCATTTTTCTGAGGCAGGTACTTTCTCAACGAAAGGTAGATTGAGCTACCTCCTGGTCAGGTGATCTCACGTTAACATTGGCACCAGTCTGCGTGTGGCGTTGTTGCATTACTCTCAATGTCGACCGTCGCCACAAGTTCGACAAAGCCCAATACAAGGTGACGAACTGGTCTGAGTATAATGATAGCCTGCACCGGTGCGGTAACATCACAGTCTGGGTTGATGGGAGTGTTGCCGATGCGTGGTTCGGGTCGGCGAGCAAACGCCGACCCAGTGTCTACTTCTCTTTGAGAGCATGGGCGATCTGATCGCGGAGGGGTTTGATGAAGTAGGAGAGGACTGTGCGTTCTCCGGTTTGGATGAAGCCTTCTACTGGCATACCGGGGACGAGGGTCTGTCCGCCGAGTTTGGGCAGTTCGCTTTCCAGGATCTTCAACCGGGCCAGGTAGAACTGTTCGCCAGTGACCTGATCGCGTGTCAGGTCTGGTGCGACGTTAAGCACGATCGCTCCAAGTTCCGGTGTGGTGCGCTGGTCAAAGGCAGCAAGGCGCACATAAGCGCTTTGTCCCGGCAGCAACTGGTCCACATCTGTTGGAACCACTCGGGTCTCTACGATGAGCTTGCCGTCTTCCGGCACCACCAGCATGAGGATGTCACCGGGTGCAATTACGCCGCCAACCGTATGCACGTTAAGTTGATGCACATAGCCCGATTGCGGGCTGCGGATATCAATGCGCTTCAGTCTATCTTCTGCGGTGATTTCTTGTTCTTCTAGCTCGGCAATCTGAGCGCGTATCTCCTGAAGATCAGAGAGTACCTTTTCGAGGAACTCTTCATCCAACTGCAGAACCTGAATGCGCTTCTCGCTAATGGCTTCCTTGGTTTGAGCAACCTGCGAGATTAACCCGCCGCGCTGTCCCACAAGCTCCGCTCGTTCACGTTTGATGGCCGTCACTTGCGAGGCGTTGATCAAGCGCTTTTCCAATAGGGTGGAGAAGTCCGAGAGCTGTTGGGTAACCAGATCAATGCTTTCCGCCTTCGCGTCGCGCTGCACCGTTAGCCCGACAATCTGCTGCTCCAGCTGAGAAATTTGTTCGCCAAGCTGCATCTTGCGCCCTTTGATGCCTTGCTGGCGGGCGGCAAACAGAGCCTGCTCTCCTTCAAGGGTGGCAGATGTGATGGCATCGGTTTTCGCAAGGATCGTAAGCTTGTTCGGGAAGGTGACTTTGAGTTTACTGCGCCATTCAGCAGATAGCCGCGCTTCCTGCGCCTGCATCTGGTAAAGCCGTTTGCGGGTGATTGACAGATTGGCTTTGACCACCGTCTCATCCAGACGGAATAGGACATCGCCAGCTTTGACCCTATCGCCATCCTTAACGAGGATCTCACCGATGATGCCGCCTTCCTGATGCTGAACCTTTTTGGCCTGCCCTTCGACTACGATGGAGCCGGAGGTGATAATCGCGCTGTTAATTTGCGCAACAGAGGCCCAGCCTCCAAGGCCAATCACCAGAATACCGACAAGGGCAAGGCCCCAGCCCATATGTTTACGGCGTGACTTTTGAATGCTGGAAAGTGTTGTTTGCTCAGACATGTGGCACCACGCTTAACGGTCCGGATTTGGCAGTAGCGGCAGCTGGCGCACTGATCTTGGGAAGGACTTCCTCTTTCGGGCCAAAGGCTGCTTGTTGACCATCTTTGACCACAAGCAACAGATCCACCGCAGATATGGCACTTGGACGGTGGGCGACCACAATCACGATACTACCGGTTTCGCGCATCAGTTTGATAGCACTGGTGAGCGCTGCTTCCCCTTCTGAATCCAGATTGGAGTTTGGTTCATCCAGCACGATCAGGAACGGGCTGTTGTAAAGTGCACGGGCCAGTCCAATACGTTGGCGTTGCCCGGCAGAAAGGAGCGTACCGCCTTCACCCACCTGCGTGTCATAGCCATTTGGCAGGCTGGTCACCAGTTGGTGTACATCGGCAAGTTGCGCGGCTTCCAATACCTTGTCGTTACTGCGCTCCGGTGCAAAACGGGAGATGTTTTCCGCAATGGTGCCGTCAAACAGTTCAACATCCTGTGGCAGATAGCCAACAGCAGTGCCGAGGCGATCCTCGGACCACTGGTTAGGCTCTGCGCCATCCAGACGCATAGATCCGCGTAGGATTGGCCAGACGCCAACAAGGGCACGGACCAGACTGGTTTTACCGGATCCGGACGGGCCGATGATACCCAGACCATCCCCAGCGTTGAGCGCAAAGTTTACGCCTGTCAAGGTTACCGCGCGGGCTCCCGGAGGGGCTGTTGCGATCTGTTGCACATTGAGGCTTTTGGTTGGCAGCGGCAGTTCCGTTTCAGGTGCTGTCTCGTTCAGACCTTCGAGTGCTTTTTCAAGACGGGCACGAGATTGGCGAGCTGCGATAAAGATACGCCACTGACCGACAGCCTGCTCCACCGGAGACAGCGCACGCGAGGTGATGATGGACGCTGCAATCATAACGCCCGGAGAGACTTCCTGACGGATCGCCAGCCATGCACCCACAGCCAAAACCGCAGAGCCAAGTATGAAACGGAAGGCTTTGATGGCCGTTGCAAACAAAGAAGCGCGATCGCCAGCCTTGGTTTGCGCGTCATAGAACTTGGCGTTGGTCTCATCCCACTTGGCGGTCATCGTGGAGCTCATGCCAAGGGCGCGCACAACTTCTGCATTACGGCGGGCGCCTGAACGGGTGTTGCTGCGCTGCGCATTTTGCATCGACAGCTCGCGTGCCGGCGCGCGGCTCATAAACTCATTGGCCAGCACAAGAGCGAGGATAATCACAGCCCCGCCCAAAGCCAGCATGCCGAGCCAAAAGTGAAGCACAAACACCAGACCTAGATAGATCGGCATCCACGGAATATCAAAGAGCGCAGCCGGACCTTGGCCACCCCAAAATTGGCGCATGGTCTCCAAATCGCGGATTGGGTCCACGTTCTTACCGGCATTGCCCATGCGCAGCGGCACGCGCATGTTGGCTAAAAATGCGGTGCGTGACAGCCGTGCGTCAATCTCCTGCGAGATACGCGAAAGCCCACGGGCGCGGATGCCTTCAAGCAAAGCAAAGAACAGGTACAGGATACCGGCAAAACTGGCGATGATCACCAGCGTCGGCACACTGTGGCTCGCCAACACCCGATCATAGATCTGCAGCATGAACATTGGCCCAGTCAGCATCAACAGGTTGATGACTAGACTCAAAACCCCGACCCCCGCATACCCGGACCGGGACGCAGCAAAGGCCTCAGCCACCAATGGGCGGTTTGGTTGCCCACTCTTCGATGTACTCATAGATACTCCCGAACCCACTTTGCTTTGGTCTCTAGCGAGCAACCCTTCCTCCCGGAAAATTGGTTGGACCCCAAACGTGTTACAAAATTTGTTATAATGCCCCAACAAAAACTTAGTCCGTATAGTATGTATTTCGCACACTATTGGGAAGAGTAAAGGCGCTGAATATTGCTCTTGCAAATAAATGAGAATACTTGCCGCAAGCTGATGTTTTGATTGCAGAAAAATACAACCTGCCATTAAGGCAGGTTGTATCCATTTCAGCTATCAGGCAAACATGAAGTCATCTGCACCAATAAGGTTAGAATTAACACCTGCTAGAGTGATGACCCCGCCGTCATAAGAAATGACGGTATCCGCTCCCTGATCTACAATTGTGAGGTCCGAGAAGCTATCTGCACCGCTCTCGAACTTCATGAAATCCAGACCATTCGAGAAATCGATGACCTCATCTGCACCGCAGTTGATGTTGAACACGAAGATGTCACTGCCTGAGCCGCCAGAAAGCGTATCGTCGCCCAGTCCACCTTCAAGAACGTCATTACCTGCGTTGGCGTAAAGGCCATTATCAGCATCGTTGCCGATAAGCTGATCGTTTCCGGAGCCGGAATAGGCGTTCTCAATGACGGTACCACGCATGATCGCCATATTGCCAACCAGTCCGTCCACGTCAGAGTAGGTCTCTTCAATAAGAGAGATCTTCTGATCGGCGTTGACAGAGCTGTAGTTGATGCTGTCGTTGCCGCCGTTATCGACAATGGTGAAAGCAGCAGGACTCAAGTTTGCGATGTCGTCATAATACCCGCCTGCTGTGGAGTTCTCGCCGTACACAGTGGAGCCGGTACGCAGGTCTGTTGCAGTACCATAAAGATCCTGCATCGCGAGGATATCTGCGATCATTGGGGTGACGACATAGGCTCTGCTGGCATCGACGCTCGTGTTTTCCACCTGATCGAAGTAGGACATCACAGTGCCCTGCCAGGAATCGTTAGAATAGTGATTGTCTGTGCCGTAATCCGCGCTGCCGTTGTAATTGCCGGCATGACCCAGACCCAACGCATGACCGATCTCGTGAACGTAGGTCTGGAATGAGTACCCATCCAGATTCGTACCGTAATTTGCAATCCAGTTTGTGCCCACGTTAACTGTCGAGGATTGGATTGTGGAGCCGGATACGGATGAGTTTGCATAAGCGCCACTATCATTGTCGTCGAAGGTGAGTTGCGCGCTGGAGTTGACGAACTGGAAATTAATGCCAGTTGTTTTGGTCCATGCTTCTAAGGCCTTGATTGCCAGACTTTGGCCCGCTGCATTCAATCCATTGATGTTCACGCTAATGGATTCGCCTGGGCTCACGTCGAATGCACGACGACCACGGCCTGTGCTGCCCCAATAGCCGTCTGTCAGCTGTGCTGCAATCTGGTCATTGGTGAAAGCGTTTGGATCGACAGGTGGGTCTACCGGACCTCCATCTGAGTCAACGGAGAGCTTATAGTTTCCGGTGAAGCGGTCCTGATAGGACGCAGCGCCAATATAGTAGGTGCCGCTGGATGTCGCTGTGAAGGTGATTTCGGAGTTGCGTCCGCTGCCACCGTCATCATCTGTTGCGATTTCGTTGGTGTTGGAATCGTAGAGATAAAGATAGGTGTCGGATACTCCTCCGCTTCCGACGCCTTCCATAGAAATGGTGTAAGTAACTCCAGCTTCTACCTGTAGTGAAATTGCGTCTTTATCGCCGGAGAAGCTTAAGCTCCCTTCAAAAGTGTCTCCCGCTGAAATGGTATAGGGCGTTGATGTGCTGTAAGGCGCATCTCCCCCTTCAATGATACTAGCCTTATCTGTGTCATTCAACATAAACATAGTGTCTCCCCTAGAGTAATGTTAGTATATTGCATTACAAAGGTATGAATGACGCATATATTAGCAATACAAATATTTCTGTCATTCACAGTATAAAGTATCATTAACACAACTATTGATTGAATTATTGACTCAAAGAAAACATGCAAATAGAATATGAAATATGTTATTTTAAGTATAAACAATTTTTTCGCTGCAAGTTATTAGACTAAATAATTGATATAATTAGATAAATTTAACTCATTGGCGTATGAGAAAATAGAACTCTCCACATAATTTGGTGTTTTCGTCTCAAATTACATCTAACCATATTTAAGTTTATATATATTTATTACTTATTTTTATTTAGTGATTCTAAGCTGTATTTGAGCCAATACTCACTGCTAAGTCGTTTTTCTACACCACCCCTTTTGATTTTATCGCAACTTTTGCCCTTACCGTATAACTCCAGCCTGTATCTGCATAAACTGGCGGCAGGTTGGAGCAATCCTTTACAGATCAATTCACCAACCCCCAACCCAATAATACAGAGTGAGCAAGTTGTATGTGAAAACCTGAGGGTGAAATTCCTTCAGGCTACTCGAACGATTGCTATCTGAAATCAGTAGTGCGCCACTGAAAGTGGTAACTCGAAATAACAAAGGTAATATATAAAAATTGACTCAAGTAATTTTATGTATTTTTGAATTAAAATTTCTAATTTACTCTCAGTAAGTTAAAAATAATCATCATTAAATGCGTTGACTTCAAACCATATTTGAAAAATAATTACACGACTGCATGTGTAATACTTGGAATAAATCCATACAAATCAATGAAGTCCGAAATTGTTCTAAATGTAAGTTCTCCTAAATCCGAATGTGTTTAGCGTGAACTTGGAGCCATCGAAATGCTTGATGACTATGCGGAATCTATTGCTGTATGTACCGATAAGCACTCACTCACTTCGCCCATTGCAATTATTGGGTTGGGTTCCCGGTTTCACAGACAATCCTATAGTGCAGACCGCTTCTGGCAACTTGATGAAGCCAGTAGCTTGCCCAAAGATAGGTGGAACAGCGACCTTCAGTTCTGTCCAAATTTCGTGAGCAAGCCTGACATCACCGGATCGTTTCGGGACGGATTTGTCGGTGGTATTACGACATCAAATACCATCGGGGACGGCCACATATGCACTGCCAGTTTTAACTGGCACGTCAAATCCATGCAGCATCAACCATCCAAGCTTTGTCACAAAGGGAGATCCAAAGATGCCAAATCCAACGCAACCTAGCGACCAATGGTGGGTTAACGATCAGACACCGGACAATCCGTTTGGCAAAAGCGAAGATTACGAAGCTTACCTCGATTACCTTGGCGCATTGCCCCGCAGCCTGACACCTGAGATCGCGGCGGGACCGCTGGTGATCAATGTTACAGGGCTCAATGACCATCCCGAGTATAAAGCAGCTGCTATCGGCGCCTTACGGATGTGGTCCTCCGTCACCCCTTTGGAGTTTGAGATTGTCGACGACGTACCATACGACGCCGAAACGCAGTGGATGGAGATCGTAAGTCCTGAACTGGGCGAGCAGAGCGATGGCAGCGCCTTTTCAAGCGACCGTTTTGTCAGCATAGGTCAACGCTTCCACGACACAGAGCCCAATAAAACCGATATCGGCGGCTATGTGTTTGATAGCTTTATTCATGAATTTGGCCATGAATTCGGCCTAAACCATCCAGGTCTATACAACTACAGCGGTCCGGGCGGTGTTCAGATCAACTATCTGAACAATGCGACGTGGACCTATGACCGTCAGCAATACAGCGTCATGTCCTATTTCGATGGGATCGATGTCGGCGAAACGACCAGTTGGTCAGCGTCAACACCACTGATGGCGGATATCGAAGCTACCATACGCCGCTTTTTCTCAGAGGTCGACGAGAGTGGCCAGCGGACATATGAGAAAATTGACCTCAACACAGGCGACAACACCTACGGCTTTAACAGTACAGAATACGGATACGAGCTCACCTCCTCGGGCATGCAGCACGATATCGGTTTCGTGGTCCATGACACCGGTGGGGTCGACACGGTCGACTTTTCTGGATCGACAGCAGGTGCGATTCTTGATCTGCGCGCAGGGCAGTTCTCCAGCGTCAACGGTCATAGCAACAATGTGTCGATTTTTGCCGGACACAACGAAGATCAGTCCGAGTACTACATCGAGAACGGCATCGGCAGCGAGTATGATGACATCCTGATCGGCAACGACGGGGATAACATTCTGGATGGTCGTGGCGGCGGAGATCGAATGGCAGGTGGCGGTGGTGACGATATCTATTTCGTCGATTCCGCTGACGATATCGTCCGTGAAGAAGCCGATGGCGGTAACGATACCATCATCGTGCTGAACAGCGATCTGGATCTGGGTGACGTCGAAAATGTCGAGAACATCATCTATGTGGGTGGAACTCCTGTTGAATCAGGAAATGAGGGTGACGGCGATGCCTCAAGCGATGGCGGAGCCTCTCTGACCAACCTCATCTTTGGTGATGACGGCAACAACACACTCGACGGCGGCGCAGGTGACGATACAATCTTCGGTCTGGATGGCGATGATCTCATCATCGGCGGCCGAGACTCTTTGGCCAGCCGCGACATCAACAACACCATTGCAGTCGAGGATCTTGAAGACCAGACTGAGAGCGATGACGGCAATGATGTGCTCTATGGCGGTGGCGGGAACGATACTATCTTCGGCGGTGCTGGCGATGACATCTTGGATGGCGGCGATGGCAACGATACGCTGATGGGTCAGGCCGGCGTCGATATCTTCAGAGGCGGTGATGGCGTTGACACAGTTGACTATAGCCATGAAAGCCCCTTCCAGCTCCTTGTCAATCTTGAAACGAATGTGGCCAGTGGTGGTACTGCCTCGGGTGATACCTTCTACAGCATCGAGAACTTGATCGGGTCCGATGATCGTATTGACCGTTTCATTGGCACCTCCGCAGATAACCATTTCTGGGGCCGAGGTGGCGGCGACGTTTTCAATGGCGGCGGCGGCGATGACATATTGGACGGCGGCAACGATGGCGACCTCCTGTATGGTGACGAAGGCGATGACATACTCATCGGTGGTTCCGGTCAAGATTATCTGGATGGTGGCGACGGTATCGACACGGTTGTTTACTCTGGAAGTTCAGAGGGCGTAACGGTTGACCTTGCCAACGGAACGGCCAGCGGTGGCGACGCCGACGGGCCAGTGCAGATCGTGGGACGCGGCACAACTATAAAGCACGACATCATTGTTGATGTTGAGAACGTTGTAGGCTCATTCTTCGATGACCATCTCATTGGCAATGACCAGACAAACGAACTCTCCGGTGGCTCTGGCAACGATACGCTGACAGGCGGCGGCGGTGCCGACCTCTTGAATGGTGGTCGGGGCAGTGATACCGCAGATTATGCCGACGCCACCAGCGGGGTCAGGCTCAATCTGGCTCGCGGTAATTCTGAGGGCGACACCTATATCTCGATTGAAAATCTTGCCGGGTCAGGCTTCAACGATCGAATTAAAGGCGATAGCGCTGCCAATACGCTGACTGGTCAGGGCGGCAACGATACGCTCCGCGGCGGTGGCGGCGATGACATCTTGTTCGGCGATTTCGCTGATCAAGCTGAGGCTATCCCACGCCCTGGTATGGGCACGGGCTACGCCACACTCGGACCGGATGCGACGAACAATTCAATCGCAGCCGCATTCGATATTTCCAGTAATTTTTCTCTGACCGAAGACCCTGACATCTTCGATTCAACAACTGTCCTTCACACAACCGTCAACGCCACCGGAAATGGTCAGGGCGGGTACTATGCCATCGAATTGGCAGCTGGGACGATCCTCACGATCGACATCGACGGTATTGCGGATCCAAGCATCCATGACAGTTGGGTCAGGCTGGTCGACAGCAATGGTAATATCGTTACCCAAAACGATGATGGCGGAGGCGATCCTGGCTCAACAAGCAACCGGGATTCAAGCACAGTTTTCGTCGTCGAGGAAACAGGAACCTATTACATTCTGGAAGGCGCATGGTCGCCGGACGTTCCGGGCGATGGTTGGTCGGAAGCCGTGCCAGAGGGTTCGACCTATAAGCTCAATGTATCGGTTGAATTCCCACCTGAACCGATACAGCCCGGCGAAGCGGGTAATGATAAGCTCTACGGTGGCCGTGGCAGCGACTTACTGGACGGCGGACTTGGTGCAGACGTATTGGTCGGCGGTGCGGGAGAGGATTCTTTCCGCTTCTCAACAGAGCTTGGAAACGACAATGTCGACCGGATCAAAGACTTCAACGTCGGCGAGGATCTGATCCTTCTGGACAACGGCATTTTTGCGGAACTCGGTGGCGCTGGAGCTCTTGATCTTACTGCATTCCACACGAGTGCAGCTGGTGTCAGTCAAGATGCTGCAGACCGCATCATCTACAACCGCGATACTGGCGCTTTGTCTTACGACGCGGATGGCTCTGGAGACATTGCCGCGATTCAATTCGCTCAATTGAATACAGGTCTGTCTCTTTCAGCTGACGACTTCGCCATCATCTGATACGGTCCAGGAGGGGGCTTGCAGGCTCCCCTCCTGTTCCAACGTTGGTCACCCTGTGCATCCGAGCAACGAGGAGCAACGCAACAAAAAGGGGAGCATGATGAAACACTTGACCAATCGCCGTACAGTGCTATTGGCCGCCGGGTTATTGGTCACCGGCACAGCAACGGGTGCAGAGGCAATCGCTGTGCAATCGACAGACATTAGCGGCACAGTCCAGTTCGAGGACAACGCAGTTATTCCAAAAGGTCACATCAAGATTTATCTCAAGGACCCTGCCATTCAAGCTAATGCGCGGGAACTTGCAACCAAAACTCAGATTAAAAGCGCTGGTAAGTCAAAGACGATCGCCTTTTCCTTCTCGCTGCCCGCCAGCGCCATCGCTTCGCCCACGCTGCAGGTAGTTGCGCGCATGGAGCGAGAAGACGGTTGGCTACTTGCGCGAGGCAGCGCAAAAATTGAGGTCGACGCGCCTGTCGAAATTACACTCTACACGGCTATGTATTAAGAGTGCCGTTACGTTAACTATGGCACCAGTCTGGGTTCTGTCGCAAATTTTCGACTTAGCCCGAAAGGTGAGAAATTTATTCCAACGCGATGGCTGTTCACGGTGTTTGTGAGTTCCACACTATCCATTTCGCTTACAAAAGTTTGGCTGAATCGCCAATTGACGGACACCCAACCAACAAGCGTAGAATTGAATTCTATGCTTAAAAACTTTGCGACAGAGCCCCCAAGCTTGTCGGTGATTATTCACTTTGGAGCTCCACCTTGTTTTTTCAAAAGGCAGGTTAGCAAACGCTTGGCGGCCTTGATATTGCGCCGCTTCTGTACAATTTCATCCAGATGCCAGATATCGTTTTTGTTGGGTGTTTTGCGACGCAGTTTTCGTACATAGGCCGGGCCGAACTTGAGGCCTCATCGACGGATAGTTTCATATGAGACCACAATGCCGCGTTCCAACAACATTTCTTCAACATCTCGTAGACACAGGGAGAAACGGTGATAGAGCCAAACGTCGTGAGTAATGATTTGAGGCGGAAACCGGTAGCGCTTATAGCCGATCGGAGTTGAAGTCATGCTACAGAAGTAAACGCGTAGACTGGTGCCAAAGTTAACGTGACAGCACCCTTTTTCAACAGTAACGACTCATGCCTTCCCCTTTTTGTAAAAGGCCAGATAGCTCATGTGAGGCTTCAACCAATTGGATATACACTTGACATATCCATATGCGGACCTATATTGTATATACTTCATGTATATCCTAAGGAGCGCTTATGTTTAAAGGTGCAATATTTACATCCAATAGGAACCAAGCTGTCCGCCTTCCTAAAGCTGCTTCACTGCCAGATAACATCAAACGTGTTGAGATCGTAGCCATCGGGAACACTCGTATCATTTCTCCGGAAGGCGAAAGCTGGTCCAGCTGGTTCGACGGGCCAACTGTAACAGATGACTTTATGAGTGACCGCGAGCAACCAAAAATGCAGGAGCGGGATAGCTTCTGATGCTCAAATACATGCTCGACACAAATATTTGCATCTTCACAATCAAAAACCGACCAGAAGAAGTAAGAAAGCAATTCGAGACTTATTCCAACCAGATGGCAGTTTCCACTGTAACCACTATGGAGTTGATTTACGGGGCGGAAAAATCAGCTAAACCCGCTGAAAACCTCTCTGTTATTGAAGGCTTTCTGGCACGATTGAATGTTCTGAACTATGATCATGACGCAGCCGGGCAAACCGGGCAGCTCCGCGCAGAGCTTGCCAAAAAGGGACAGCCAATTGGTCCGTATGACATGATGATTGCAGGACATGCACGAGCCTTGGGATTGATTCTTGTTACCAATAACACCCGCGAGTTTAACCGGGCCCCCGGATTACGAGTGGAAGATTGGGTTAATCACCACTAGATACCACTAGGACATGGTTTTGTTGCGAACAAATCTTAGATCACAGTGCGAGAATGACGGCCTTTGACCGCACTTATGAAATAGAGCTGGCTCGGGAAATTTAGATAGGTTGTATAAGTGGATTTTGCTCCTAATACTGGCATGATACCAAGAACAGGCTCTTGCAGCCATGCCAGATGTGTTTGGAGCTGATAAACAAGCCAAGCAGGAACCTGAAGTCGACATCAAACGGCTGCACGCCAAAATTGGGGAGCTTGCTTTGGAGAACAATTTTTCGGACTTCGAAGGGACCGTGGCCCCAGTGGGGCCGCGTAAGCTCGTAAGAAGACGCTCACCAAAGCGGGACTACTGAGCGCCAAAAGATGATCGACCGTAACCATGAACTCTCAATCAGTCGTTAGACCAAAGCCCTGAACATATCCAGAAGCGGTGTATGCTATCGGCCCCGCCCGGTCTCGCCGGAAACGCTTGCCCTCATGCGCCGGCTGGATGAGTTGCATCTGGAGTATCCATTCGCGGGCAGCCGCATGCTGCAGCAGCTATTGAAGGCAGAAGGCTATGATATAGGCCGGCGCAGGGTGCGATCTTTGATGAAGAGGATGGGCATTGATGCAATCTATCGCCGACCAAACACTTTCAAACCCGCACGGGGTCACAAGATTTACCCGTATCTGCTGCGTGATGTAGAGGTTTTAAGACCCAATCAGGTCTGGGCCATCGATATTTCCTATATTCCCATGGCGAAGGGCTTTACCTATCTGGTTGCCATCATTGACTGGTACTCGCGTAAAGTTCTGAGCTGGCGATTGTCGATTACCATGGAGGCAACTTTCTGCATCGAAGCTCTGGAAGAGGCGCTCTCAAAACACGGCAAGCCAGAGATTTTCAACTCCGATCAGGGCTCCCAGTTTACCAGCATAGATTTCACCGATGTGCGCAAGCGCGAAGAGATCAAGATTTCCATGGACGGCAAAGGAGCCTAGCGTGACAATGTTTTTATCGAACGGTTCTGGCGCACCATCAAATATGAGGAGGTCTACCTCAAGGCCTACGTCAGTGTGCCAGAGGCCAGAAAATCCATTAGGCAGTACATCACCTTTTATAACCAGAAACGCCCACATTCATCGCTTGACTGGAATACCCCGGATCAGGCCTACTGCAACCACCCGCTGCACATAACTCAAGCTGCTGCGTATTCGGAGCGGGTCCACTTATAAACGACGCTCAACTGTCCAACCAAACGGGACCACCTCTCTGATTGTAAAGAGTAAGGACTATTTGCAAGCTAACTTCGAATTACGCAACAAGGCCCCTCCTACCATAAGAAGTCAAGCTCAGATGAATCTGCCATCAAAATTGCTTCATCATAACTCTCCCCACGCAAATAAGATCTTGCGCACTAGTTCGATTCCGTACTCCAAAAAATTATTCTCTACGTAGTCATCGATGTTCACTGAGTTAATAAACACTCATATCCAGTCTTATCAATAAAATCACTTAGGGACACATTCGTGCCATATGACAGCAATTTCTTCAAAAAGTAGCAATCTCCAATTTTCTCAAACCCAGAATTGGCAATATCGCAAATTTCCGCATTTTTCTTGACGCTATCAGAGGCTTTTTTCTCATATAACGCTAACATTTTTTGGTTTGCTAATAACATTTGCTACTCTCCAAAGTATTTTTTCAGGCCTTTATCGACGGCCTTTCTAAAACCCTCATTTTTCAAAAGCTTATTAACACTTGCTGGTGCGCCAGGGAATGAATTTGCCTTCGAATCATAAAGGTATTCGGAGCGAGTGAACCTCCGGCAGACATGCGCCAAACCTGTCTTCGACGATATGGAGAACTGGCTGCATACTCAGCTTTCCAGAATATCCGGCAAGTCCCCACTGGCAGGAGCAATCCGTTATGCACTCACCCGCCTGCCAAAAGCACGGTCCTATCTTGATAATGGCCATCTGGAGCTGGACAACAACGCAGCCGAGCGCGCGATGAAGCCGATAGCATTGGGAAGAAAAAATTATCTCTTCATGGGATCACAAGGCGGGGGAAAGGCTGCTGCAATCGCCAACACACTCATACAAACTGCCAAGCTCAATAACGTCGACCCACAAGCATGGCTCACCTGGGTGCTGGCTCAAATTGCCGACCACAAGATCAACCGCATCAACGACCTCATGCCTTGGTGTTACGTTGGTAAACCAGCATAACTGAAGCGGCTCAAGTTAAATAGGTCGGGTTCGCCGGACGCTTACGATCTATTGAAACGGCAAAAGCCAGACAAGCTGGCTGTGCCGGCAACGGTCAATCAAGTTTGGTCAATGGATTTTATGTCTGAACAGCTTGAAGATGGAAGACGATTCAGAACACTCAATATTCTTGATGACTTTAACCGGGAGGGGTTGGCTATTGAAGTTGATTTTTCACTTCCGGCACTGCGGGTCGTACGAACTTTGGAACAGGTGATAGAATGGCGCGTAGTGCCTGAGGTTATTCGGGTTGATGACGGACCCGAGAATATCAAGGAAGTGTTGCTGACCTGGGCAAAAAGTCAGGGCATCAGGATATTGCATATTCAGCCCGGCAAACCAGCGCAGAATGCATATATTGAGCGTTACAATCGGACGGTCCGGCAGGAATGGTTGGATCAAAATTGCTTTGAAAGCATCGATCAAGTCCAGACTGAAGCAACCAATTGGCTCTGGACTTACAACAATGAACGGCCCAACATGGCCGTCGGCGGCATCGCGCCTGCCACAAAACTAAAACTGGCGGCATAGCTCTACTGCTAAACTCCTCCATTAATGGGGGGATTACCGTACCTTTATATCTTGCAAGCCCAAGCCATCTACGTCGCATTGACAATATCCGATGCCCTATGGTCCCAGAAACTCGAGGGCACCTTTTCGTTTCGCCAATGTCTCCGCATCAGTAAGGAAATCACGCCCCTTAATCTCAATCACAATTGCGATTTGCTCAGCGGTTTGTATTAATAAATCGGGAAAATAGAATTTTTGATAGTGCTTGAATTGATATGGTATTTTCAGGGGTTGCTCGCAAAATCCTGTAACAAAGGTACATGCATCAAGCTGACAGATCAAAGTGCGTTCGCCCTTACTTTCATATGCAACTTTCCGCTTTAGCATTTTGGAATAGGGACTCTGAAGCCCGTTTACACCTCGCAGGGGCCTGACCGCAGTTAGGTCACTAACTGCCTGAGAAATACTGAAAGGCCAGTCACTTCTTCGCAGAAGCTCCTTGATGTAATCGTCTGCGTCCGATCGTTTTAGTTCTGACCTATCTACACGCTTCTTTCTTTTGCGTAAGCGAGGTAATTTATGCGCTTCCTGAACTCCTTTGGAAACAGCATCCCTTGCGTCCTTCACGCTTGGATACCCCCTCTAGAACACAAGTGGCAGCGCGCACTATAATCTTGAGGTCGATATTCATCGGATAGGCCAACAGCAACCGTTGCATAGCCATGAATGGACATGAATGTTCCGCAATCGGCATCAGTTTAATCTGATGCCTTAGTTCAAACATAAAGAAGCTCGTCTTCTTGCCGAACAGGCGGAGTAGTCGGGCAAGAACCTTTTCCTTCACCTGACGTACACGTTCTCTTGTGACAGTGAAACGCTTACTAATTTGCTCAAGTGAGACAAATTTCGCCTTTCCCCTATTCAGCCCCATAATCCGCTTATCAGGAGAAAAGAGGTGCAAAATTGCATAGTGCTGCATTTCCGCTGAACGCTTATCCATTGTAACTTCAGTGATCTGCCAAAGGTCTGCAACAAACGCCTCCCACAACCTAATGAACCATTCTTCATGCCCTTCAGAAAGATGTTCTTTTGCCTGAGCAAGGGAGCATTGGTTTTGTTCGACCTTTTCAGGATTCAACTGCTCATCATTCGCCATGATGAAAGAAGAGGGAGCATTGAAAAATCTGGGCTCGTAGTCCTGAGCGTCTATGGCTGGCATTCTCACAAGACCCTTTGAAGCTGATTTTGCGCTTGCCACATCTACTTGCATAGCCGTTTCTATCTTCAATCGAAGACCAAGATGAACTTGCCTAAATGCAATACTCCTCACAGATCGGTCCAGAAGGACAGCGATCTGGGTCTCAGTTTTCCCCGCTGCTGTTGCTTCACTGACAACTTGATCCTGCCGTTCATCCCATTTGCTACCATGTCGAGAGGAAAAAATGAGGACTTCCGAGAAAATACACCTATGAGTTCATTAAAAGTATTTCACAACTTATATTATATATATGGAAAAAGGGAACAGAACTTGAAACCAACCCGATAGAGTTAACAATTTCCAAGCTTGCCAAACAACAGGTGGTTGACGATTGCGACAAATTACCCTGGCGGGAGTTCAATTAAAGAACGTTATTACTCTCCAGCGCCCGTACTTGCTGTGATCCTCCACGGATTAACAAGCATCACACCGGTTTGAGCAAAATCAAGGACATTGCGGGTCACAAGCTGCATTCCATGAACCAGAGCCGTTGCTGCAATCAAAGCATCACGCTCGCTTTTGGGATCAGGGACATGGAGCTGAGCACAGCACTGAGCAACCCGAACATCAATGGGCAGAACCCTGTCACAAAATTCCGGCAAAACCTTTTGGCCGAACCAGGAACGCAGGATCTCTCCTTGTACTGTGTCTTTGCGTTCCAGCCGCAAGATCCCCATTTCAAGCTCCATCACCGTGATGGCGGAAATATACAGATCATCTGCCGCGACGGTTTTACACCAAGCCACCAGATTTGCATCCGCTTTGCCAGCCTCAACCTTACGCAATTCACTGACAACATTGGTATCAAGCAACAACATCAAATCAGATCCACAGGCTTACTGGTGATTTCAGATTTTGGTAGATCTAGCTCAATATCAGCGGCTTTCGGCATCGCCAGTGCGGCCGCTATATTTCTGCGTTTATTGGTCAGGCGTTTGTAATCATCAAAAGACAAAAGCACCTGAGAAGGTTTGCCTCTGTCGGTGATTATGACAGGCCCTTTCTGGCTCGCTCTTTTGGCTTTGCTAATTTCTTGATTAAATTCCCGGCTGGATATGTTTGTAATCGGCATCAACTCCTCCATGGATTATGTAGCTACATTACTACATTTCTTCCAAAGGTACAAACGGCAAGCCACTTGATGGTTGCTGGCAAAGGTTTGCCTCTCATCTTTTTTGCTTCTCCTTTGCCGTTCAAATCTGCCTCCCCAAAGTCTGCGCATGAAATCATGAGGAGACACTAGCTCATAAAGAGCTGGCAGCAACTCGCCGGAGGCGAACCAATTTGTCGGAACGACAAACAGGATGAGCAAAGCGTTGAGCACCGCAGGTGCGAATAAGTCTGCTTGAAACGTGGTCTGGACCATTTTCACCATCCTGCCACTCTTCACATTCATGCCAACTCATGCCATCTCGTGCCAGAAAATCACAGTGGCTCGTGCCATCTCAAGCCAATTCACTTTGTGGCATGTGCCGAAATCCCATCATTTCATAGATATTTCCCTTAATTTCCACCCTCCGTTCGCACATAGACAATGCAAAAGACGGCAGAGAGGAGAAAAGTTCTGGAGGATAACTCAGGGCCAAAACAGCTGGGGTGATCCGCTGAACTGCTTTGCTCAAAGGAAATTTTGCTGCGAGAACAACGGTTGTGAGACGGTTAAGAGATGAGCCGTTTGCAACCGCTGACAAAGTATTTGCAGTTGCCGGCATGATGGCAAGAATATCGTGTTCCGCCGCAATCCGCCCGGGTTTATCGGTAGCCCAATCTTTGGGGTCATCGCCGCAAATCAACCGATCCACGAAAAGGGCGATGCTGTCCATATTCACAAACTTTGTCGCGTTTGGTGTGAACATAGCCGTCAGTGAGCAGTCAATGGAATTCTTGATTTCACGAAGATACGTAGGCAACAGTGTGGCATCCAACGAGCCCGTTGCTCCAACTAGAATTCGTGCCTTGACCGAAGGTGCATTGGTGATCATCAAAACCGTCCTTTCTATAACTTCTTTGGAAATTAATTTCGCTTGATGGAGGTACGGCTGTGACAGGAAAAGGCTGTGATTTCCATTGTGCTGCCACTTGGCCATGGCTCACCCCAGTTGCAGTCTGGAATTTTGTTCTAATGGCAAGATGACGCTGAATCGGGCAGGACGTTCCAATCGTTTCTTTGAAAGACCCTCCTCAGAATTACTGAGGTTTATGATCTCAGTAATTCCGAAGTCACTCTTCAGTATTTCCGATGTGTAATTCAGGTGTGCAGCTGGCATTGTCATAACAAAGAACATTGCAAACCTTTGGTTTGCACGAGGCAACCGGGGATGCTCATTGATTAATCCAGAACCCAAAACAATCTGCATTGCCGGTGCCAGTGGGCTGGCGGGCGCGTACATTGTGAAAGCAGCTCTCAATCGGGGTTTCAGAGTTCACGGCACTCTGCGTGATGCCAGTCACAATGAAAAAGCAGGCGTATTACGGAGCTTCGCAAGTGCGTCAGATCGGCTTCGTCTTTTTTCTGCAGATGCGGCTGACAGCGGGTCTTTTGATGAGCCACTTACTGGTGCTGATGCAGTGTTTATCACCTGTTTTCCAGCCGTAAATCACGGTATTGATGGTACTCCTGCAGCACAACTTGACCCTGATCGCGGTTGGAATGAAATCATTCACCCAGCTGAACAGGGCTGCTTAAACATCATGAAAGCTGCCCTCCGGCAGAACGTTAAGACTGTTCTTCTGTGCTCCAGTACAGCTTCAGCAGAACCGGCAGCTCCCTCTGCCATTAAGCACGAGCTAAGGGATATCTCCGTAGCTGAACAGCAAATTGGGCAGAAGAAATACTCCCAAGCCCAAAAAACGGTAATGGAAGCAGCAGCCGAAAAGTTTGCTTCCAAAAATGGGATAAGGCTTTGCACCCTATTGCCAAGTATGATGGTTGGCGAACCTCTGCTCCCCAGCCATTTGACAGGCCATGTCCTTGGTTTTTTGGCAAACCTGCATCAAGGAAAAACCGGGTGGCACAAAACAGTTCCCGCCGGCTCAATGTCTCTTACCTCTCCGGAGGATCTAGCCGCAATGTTTCTTGCCGCTTGGTCCAATCAAGAAGCCTCGGGACGTTACTTTGCTGTAAGTGGAAGCTGGAGCTGGCATGAAATCTATCAAGAGATTTCTGAGTATGTCCCCTTGGAGGCTCTACCAACACCATTAGGACGAGAGCCGGAATCACCCACGCAATTCGATTTTACGCGGCGCGATAGCCTTGGCACAACCTTCAAAGACATGCATGAGATGCTTGCCGCGTTTTACCATAAGTATGAGCAGGTTAGATTGTTGCCGCAACTCTAGTGCAAATCCTAAGACACAATTGTTTCGGATCATCCTTCAGTTGAGGTAAGTGAATTTTAAGGCATTGCCAAATTGCTTGAAGAACGTTTATCGCGAGGTCAAACGAAGAGACTGCACAGGCGGGAGAAGACAGCCACAAACCTTTGCAGCTGTCCCGATGATTTGAATCTCTGCATGGGGTGGGTTGATCCTAGCGTAAAGAGGCAGGCACTGATTAGGAGTGCTTTATAAGACCTAGGAATTTATCGCGCTAACGATCATCTTATGGAGGTTGCCAATGGTTCCACCGTTCTCACAATCCCTTATGAGAACGGCAAAGCTTCTCTGCAGGCAATCTATAAAAACTCAGGTATAGAATGCTATCTTAGGCGGGGAGAGCCGATTCAACACAGTAAATGCGTGGAGTTTACTGTGTTTAGCGATCTGCCATGATGGAAAAAATCGTGTCATCTATTGGGGCCATGCCTGTGGTGACAATGTTTCCCAAGTTACGTATTGTGGTTTCCACTTCATCTGCAACAACGCCCATGTTGATAGAGGTGTTGCTCTTCATTGCGATGTTTGCTGCCTTGTGGGCCGAGGTGGCCGCACTTGCCACCTTTAATGCACACGACGCTTTTGCTCCATCGCATAGCATACCGGAAAGGTCGGCGAGGACCAAATTGATTGCGTAACAAGACTGTTCGAAACTACCACCCATCAAGTACACTAGGGCACTGGCTCCCGCTGCACAGGTGGCCGAGTTTCCGCAGTATGCGGAAAGGAGTGGGTAATGGGATTTGATGTAACCAGCGCCGATGTGGCTTATGCAGAGTGCGCGCGCTAATTGCTCTTCAGTTGCTTGCAGATGTTCTGCCAAGGCAACAACCGGCATGGTGGCTGCAATGCCCTGATTTCCGCTGCCGTAATTGCTCATGGCTGGCAAGGAACTGCCGCCCATTCGAGCGTCAGAGGCAGCAGCGGAACGCATCGGGATTTTGGTGCATAAGGGAAGTGCAGTGATTTCTGAAACACTATGCTCCAGCATGGATTTACCAACTTGCAAGCCGTAATCTGTTCGCAGGCCTTCTTCTGAGAGAGCTTTGTTCAGGTCACGGGCTTCCAGAATGAAGCTCAGTTGGTCGAATTCGCAGGTGGTGCAAAACTCATAGATGCTGGCGATCGAAAATTCGCTTGGGTCAATTTTCTCGCCAGAGGTTGTAACGCTGTCGTCGCTAGGTTTCTCCCAAGTCTCGACGCCATCAAGCTTTTTAGAGGTGACTTGGGTGTACCCGCCTTCAAGCAGAACCTCTGCCACTTGTGTTTCACTGCGCAGTGTTGCGTGACAATAAATCGGCCCGCAGTCCTCTTTGGTTTTAATCGTCACGCGGCCCTGTTTGATGAAATCATGAGCGGCATCAACTTCGCCTTTTCGAATGCCTTGGAGGCATTGCAGTTTGAGCTTTTCCTTGCCGAAAAGCGCACCACAGGCTGCAGCAATGGGCATTCCAACAGCATTCGTGCCAGGGACGAAAACATCAAGTGCATTCTTGAAGAGGTTCTTGGAAGCAATAATCTCCACTTTGGTGGGTTTGTCGTTCAACATAGCCGCTGCTTCGGCAGCAGCATAGGCAGCGCAGATGGGGTCGGTGCAGCCAAGAGCTGGTTTGGCGATAGCCCTCAGGAACCGAAGGTATTTTGAGGTGTCTTGGGTCATCAATTTTGCCTCGGCCTATGCGGTGGTTTCTGGGTCAAGAGCGAATTGGCCGCTGGTAAACACAAGGTCTTTGAAGCTGACGGCCTGAGAATATGGGCCAATAGCTGCTGGCGCCTGATCAGTGTGTACGATAGTTTTCATAGTGTTCTCCACATTTCTTGTTTTTTGGCAAAGTTCGTCCACGCCGCCTATAGTGCGGATAGGCGGTGTGGATTTTCAGGTGTTCCGATTTCTTCGCTGCAGCGTTCTAGAAGTTCCATGACCAGACCCGCCTGCTCATCGCCATCGCGGGAGACGCAATAGCCGTAGACCGGAGTATTAACGCCTGCAATTTCAAGACCGGCAACCAGACCGGCCTGAGTGCCGCAACTGCCCGTGGCGATCACAATTGCGTCAAATGAAATGCCAGCCTGTTGGCTTTGCTCCAGAATTTCCTGGGCGCACCGGATGTAACCCAGTGAGCCGATCGGGTTGGAGCCGCCTATGGGCACTATGTAAACGTTGTCTGCGCCGAGCTCCTGAGCGCGTTCTTCCATGCGCACGTCTACCTGCTTTTCGTCTTCGCAGATCCTGATTTTCGCACCGAAGAGCTCATCCAGCAGCACATTACCGTTGTCCTTGTAATTGCGCTCCGGGGTGCCTGCTACAGGGGTCAGAAACAGTTCGCAGTCCAGATTGCATTTTGCCGCCATCGCTGCGGTTTGACGCGCATGATTGGACTGAATACCGCCGGTGGTGAAAATCGTTGTGTAGCCGCGTTTCATTGCATCAGCAATCAGGTATTCCAGCTTGCGGGTTTTGTTGCCGCCTAGCCCCAGACCGGTGCAATCATCGCGCTTGATGTAAACGTTAGGGCCGCTGGATGCCGGAAATGTTCCGCTCAGCTTCTCGATAGGTGTTGGAAAGTGACCCACCGTAGCGCGCTCGAACTTTTGAAGAAATGCTTCGATCTTTTCCGGGAACATGGTCATTTCCTTGTATCAATTTGTTCAAAATCAGAATGGAAAGGGAGGAGAGGTCTCCTCCCTTTTGTGCGTTAACCGATGGACATGAAGCCCGCGATTGAGAACATAATTGTTACAATAATGCCTGTTGCAATCGCATATGGGAACTGGGTCCGAATATGATCGATGTGATCGTTCTTAGTCGCCATGGAAGCCACAATACCGGTGTCACTGATTGGTGAGGTCATGTCACCAAAGATCGCACCGGAAAGAGCAGCACCGATCATCAGTTGTGGGTCCATGCCAAGGGCAACACCAATTTGTACACCAATCGGGATCATGATTGCGAAGGTACCCCAGGAGGTGCCCGTTGCTAGTGACATGATGCAAGCAATGATGAAGACGAACGCTGCAGAGAACCCGGAAGGCAACGAACCTGCAATTGCATCAGAGATGTATGCGCCGGTGTTCAGGTCACCAGAGATGTTGCCCATCAGGAATGCAAGGGTCATGATCGCGCCAAGCGGGATCATGGTTGCATAGCCCGCAAAGAGTTCGTTGAAGAACTGCTGAACTGTCAGCAAACCGCGGCCAACGAACCAGACAAAGGCAACGGCAGTGCCGAGCATGACGCCCCAGAATACAGAGGTTGAACCAGACCCATTTGCGATATTGCCTTCGCCGGTGATGTAAAGACCAATCGGCACCATTAGGATTGTACAGGCAAGAGGCAGAACAAAGTTCCATACACTACCAGCTGATGGATGATCGATAACCTCTACTTCTTCTTCTGTTGCAATCGGGGATGCACCATCACGCAGTTCTATGCCAGCCTGCACCCGATCTTCTGCTTTCTTCATTGGACCCCAGTGACGGTCAAAGAGGACGGAGAGTAGAATAGCTGCAATGGTGACCCATGCCATGAAGTTGTAAACAATGGAGCCAGCCAGAATGGAGAACGGATCTCCGGTCAGGTAACCGAGGGTGATCTGGGTACCGATAACGCCCATAAGCGCCGCACCCCAACCATTGATCATGACGCTTGAGCAAACAGAAACGCATGTTCCCTGAATGACATAGGCCATCTGTTCACGAGACACTTTAAAGCGTTTCGCCAGTTCATTGGTTGCTGTTCCCGAGGACATCTCGGAGATGGAGGTTTCAATGAAGATGATTGCGGTGATGAACATGGCCAGCAGCTGAACTGCCTTACGGTTCCGGATTAAGTTTGCTTTAATGGTCAGCCAACGCACCAGCCCCTGTGTGCCACCTGTCACCTGAATGAGGCGCAGAATACCGCCAACCATGAAGCAGAACAGAATGGTTCTTGTGCTACCTGCAGATCCGAAAACCCCAATCACGCCGTCCAAAGTGCCCTTAATGCCCAGCAGCGGATTGAAGCCTGCAATAACGGTGGTTCCCACAACCGCACCAGCCAGCAGGGACAGGATCACCTGTCGTGTAAAAATCGCCAGACCAATAGTGACCAATGGTGTAATGACCGTCCAAATGCCATAGTCTTCCATTTTATTATTCCTTAATTCAGAGCATTTTTGAGATCTTCTATAAGATCTTCAACGGCTTCAATCCCAACAGACAGGCGCAAAGTGGTATCGTGGATACCGACGCTTTCCCGTTCTTCTTTCGGCATGGATGAGTGAGACATGGTAGCGGAGTGGTTCAACATACTTTCTACGCCGCCAAGCGACTCTGCGAGTACGAAATACTTGCACTTACTCACGAAAGCTTTCACGGTATCCAAATCACCCTTCAGGCGAAGCGAGACCACCGGCCCGCCACTGCGCATTTGCTTCTTGCACAGCTCGTGTTGCGGGTGGGACTTTAGGCCCGGATAGTAGACCTCAAGCACCTTGGGGTGGGTTTCCAAATATTCCGCAATAATCTGTGCATTTTCACAGTGTCTTTGCATTCGCACATCCAGTGTCTTCATGCCCCGCAGTGCCAGATACGCATCGAATGGAGATGCGATTGCCCCAACTGTGGTTTTGATGAAGTTGATGCACTTTGCCAACTCTGGATCACCGGTAATCAGCGCTCCGCCGATCACGTCGGAATGTCCACCGATATACTTGCTTGTGGAGAGCATGACCATGTCCGCTCCCAACTCAATTGGTCGCTGGTTCCATGCAGACGCAAAGGTGTTGTCCACGCATGTACGGATGCCATACTTTTTCGCTAGCTCACACACCGCTGCAATATCCACCAGCTCCAACAATGGGTTGGTTGGGGTTTCAATCCAGATCAGCGCTGTGTTTTCTTTAACCGCAGCCTCCACGGCCTCCAGTTTGTTGAGGTTCAGATACTCGACCTCGGTGCCAGATGTTCTTTTGCTCAATTGCTCGAACAGCCGGAAGGTTCCCCCATACGCGCCAGTCATAACGATGACGTGTGAATTCTGATCCAGCAGCTCCACTGCCAGTGAAGTCGCTGCCATGCCTGATGCAGTAGCCGTTGCGAAAACGCCCCCTTCCAGCTCCGCCAATGCCGTTTCATAGGCATATCGTGTCGGATTGCTTACTCGGGAATACCTGTGTTCGCCGTACTCTCCTATATTCTCCTGTATAAAAGAGCTTGCTGTCGTGATTGGCGGGATAATTGCTCTGTGTCCTTTATCCACTTGATCTCCGCCATGCACCGCAATCGTTGCAATGCGTTTCTCTCCCATGTTTTTATTCCTTAAACGCGGTTGGCTTTTTCTTCAGCCATAGAGTCGATATGAGATTCTCCCGAGAATTTCGCAATTTTTGCGTCGGGTTCTTGAAATACCTCAGGTGATATTGCATATTGGTATAGCAGCTACACCATATGAAAATTGATGCAAATCAAATAGGAGCTATACAATATGTGGATTTCGAAGAATCCTATATAACCTGTTGAAATATCAATGAATATATAGAATAAGTAACATTACTGACAGGTCGAATATGCGGAACAAAAACTTTATAGAGCTTATGGAAAACATCTACGCAGCGGGCGAAAAAATGAATTCTTATGGTTCAACGCCGCGCAGATATGGCACGGACGATTTGCTTTACATGACCGAAGTTCACCTGCTCGACCGGATTGGAAAAACGATCGGGTCAAGTGTCACGGAACTGGCTAACGCAACCGGAAAAACAAAAGGTGCAATTGCCCAGACAGTCGATAAACTGGTAGCAAAAGGTCTTCTGCGAAAAACGCCTGACCCAGCCGATGTGCGTCGAAAATTTTTGCTACTTACAGAGAGCGGCAAAATCGTCTTCGAAACACACCGCGAAAAAGACCACAAAGCTTTTGGTCGCTATAGAGAGCGCTTGCCGGAATACAGCGAGGACGACTTCGCAAAATGCGCAGATATCATTGGCAATATCTTCAAGCTTTAGTTAAGTGGACTTCAACCAACCGCATATCCTGCAGTTCATACTTTCAACGTTCAACAAAATGCTGGGCTTGGCTATCCAATTAAACATCCTTGAGAATATCCAGTTAGATTATTCATGCGGTAGAAAATGCGTTTTGCTCTCGATCCTGCTGGGGGATTGCCAAGGGTAAGAATGAGCTCAACAAACCTGCAGTGGGAACAGCTCACTAATGGCTTGAGCCTGAGAGGAGCAGTTAATAAAAACTATCGAAGCAAGATTTCCAGGTTATCGCCAGCCTTGCAGAATAGCTGTGTCCAGAGATAAGCCTGTCCTAGCCATCGGAAAGCTTTGCGACACAACCCGTTCGAAAGGAGTTTATGACGCATGAATATTCGGGTTTGGGCAAGTTGCAATCTAAATTCGAGTTATGCAACACGGCCCTATCTGAACAGCCGGGCCGACAAAAGGAAGTCGATTAAGCAGCGTGTCCTTTTGGGAACTTGCTTTTTGGATGGATACATCAAGGTGACGGACAGTTGTTCGCCCGACACCTCTGGCAGAATTGGAACAAGCAAACCGTTAGTGACTTCTTTACGGACCGAACTCCGGAGTAAGAGGCCTATTCCAAGACCATTCAGCAACATCCTATGAATTGTCATCGGAGAGTTGCAAGTATCATAGCTTTGCGGGACTAAGGTCGTTGCCTTTCCATCGAAGTATAGCTTTTGTGAACCATTTGGGCTTGCCTGATAAAGTGATACCCATCGATGCCGCTCTAGTTCTAAGATCGTGTTGGGTGTTCCAGTTCGATCTAGATATTGAGGGCTGGCAAATATTCCCAGGCTCTCCTCGTGTAAGAGCCTAGAGATCATAGAGCTATCTTTGGGAATGCCAGTACGAATAGCCAGATCGATTTCTTCTGAAATTAAATCCGAAGTTTGATCTGTGACTTTCATGTCCAAATAAACATTCGGATATGCTTCCTGAAAGCGATCCAAGATTGGCAAAATGTGTGAATGCGCGATGTTATGGGCTAAAGATAGACAGACCCTGCCCATAGGCTCGTCTTTTGAGATTAAGTCGTTCACACTCTCCAATACAGTTGGAAGTACCTTGACCTCTGCATAGATGCGCTTTCCTTCACCCGTAAGGGAAATTTGGCGGGTGGTTCTATGAAACAGGCTTACGCCGATCTCGGCTTCAAGCTGTGCCACCTGTTCGCTCACCCGGGAGCGGCTGGTATTCAGCTTCCTCGCTGCCGCTGCGAAGCTGCTGCACTCGACAACTTTGGCGAAAATTGCAAGATGCCGTAGTTTTGAAATATCAACTGTACTCAAATCCAGAACTCTTCATTCGAAAAATGACCTCTACAGACGAATAGCGCCTTGCACTAACTTCGACACTAACAGGACAAACCACTGTCTTCAATGATGTTGACCTACACAAAAGTCTGGAGAATTTAGATGAAAGCGGCGCGAATTTACAAGTACGGCAGCATGGAAGAGATTAGAATTGAAACCGTTGAAATGCCCCGGATAACGGCTGATGAGGTTTTGGTCAAAGTAGTAGCGACAGCAGTAAATCCGTTGGATTGGATTTTTCGGTCTGGGCGGTTGCAGTATATTATTCCGGCGAAGCTTCCAATAACCCTCGGCTGGGATTTCTCGGGGATTATTACTGAAGTTGGCGGTGAGATCTCTGATTTCGCTGTAGGCGACGCTGTTTGCTCCCGTCCAGAGGTCTTCAGAGATGGTTCTCATGCGGAATACATCGCTGTTCCTGCCAAGGATATCGCTCTCAAACCGAGAACCTTAACTTTCTCCATGGCGGCCTCCTTGCCTATTGCATCTATTACAGCTTGGCAATCCCTTCTCGACATCGGCGAGCTAAAGGAAGGACAAACAGTGCTCATTCATGGGGGAGCTGGAAGCCTCGGTTGTATCGCTGTGCAGATAGCCAAAAGCGTCGGTGCACGGGTAATTGTCACCGCGGCGGCCAGAGATCATGACTTTGTAAAATCATAGGGAGCTGATGAAATCATTGTCTTCCAAACTCAACACTTTCCCGAAGTTATAGAAGATGTCGACCTTGTCCTCGATACGGTCGGAGGCCAAGTACAACGAGATTCATACAGGGTTCTCAAACCAAACGGCATCTTGGTGACTGTAAACACTTATCCAGATCAGGAAGAAGCAGAACTATATGACGTCCGCGCACAATTCCTCTCCATTAGACCGAATGGACACCACTTGAGAAAGATTGCAGATCTCGTGGACACAGGCAAACTCCGCGCTATCGTTAGGCATGAATTCCCATTTTCCCAAATCAAAGACGCAATGGCACTAAGCGAATGCGGATGTGCACGAGGGAAAATAGTTCTCCAGGTCGGAACCCCGTAACGGACCGTGTTGCACAACTCGAATTTAGATTGCAACTTGTCAAACCCGTAAATTCAAGCGTGATCATGGCGTTGTTGCGGTGTTGTCACGTTAAGTTGGATTTGGTCGCAAAACCCAAACTGGGCACACTTCATGCGTCCATCATGGCAGCCATTTTCCATTGAGCAAATGCGTTCATGCGATGAAGGTGAGTATCGATTGAAGAACGTTGATCGCGAGGTTGATCGAAGAGATTGCGCAGCTTCTGTACAATTTCATCCAGAACATAACCGTCCTGATCAACAGCTCACCACAGATAATACCGCTGTCCTTGGATAGAAATCACCACTTCATCCAGATGCCAGATATCGTTTTTGCTGTGTGTTTTGCGGCGCAGTTTTCGTACATTAGTCGGGCTGAACTTGAGGCCCCATCGCCGGATAGTTTCATAGGAGCCTGTTAACCGAACGTTGCACCCCAGATATTTTCTTTGGTGATGATTTCAACTGGCAGTATGTCTGGCTGGATTGGTTTGTTGTTCAGTGAGGCGATTAATGCATCAACGGATTTTTGAGCAGCCCGGCTCATGTTTTGGTGAATGACAGCATCCATGGACCCATCAAGAAGGTAGCTTTGTGTCTTCGGGGTTAGATTATGTCCGATTAGCATGATGTCGCTTACATGGCCGCTTTCGTTGAGAGCTCGGACAACACCTTCGTTCCCTCCACCTACATTGTAAATGCCGACTATTTCGGGATGGCGTGACAACAGAGCAAGAGTTTCCTCGTAGTTACCGTCAATATCATCGTTGCCACTATAAGTCGCCAAAACATCATTGTGGGGGAACTCTCGCCGTAATATGGCACGGCACCCCATTTCGCGCTCTTCGTGGCTTCTATAGAGCTGCCCTCCCGAGAGGATAGCGATAGGACCAGGGCCACTTGCCATGCGGCCCATAAGGTAGCCTGCTGTTCTACCGGCAGCCCTGTTGTCTATACCGACATACCCAACGACTGATTTGCTCTCAATGCCAGATAAGAGTGCGAGCGTGTGAATCTGATAGTTTTCCAACTCCACAACCGCATCATGAACACGTGGATCATCCAAAGCCTGAAAAGCAACCGCTTCGATACCTTGCCCGATGCAATTGCGTAACTTGCGAGCCAAAACTGCAGGCTCCATCTTGCGGGTAAAGACGCATTCAATTGTTGCATTCCCCATTGCTCCAACTTCTTGAAAACACGAAGCTAGATAAGCTGTTGAAGGCCCTGCGTCCTCCGGCAGGAAAACTTTCATGCGCCAGGGTTTGGAACGAGGTACTGGCGTTTCTCCATTCTCAATAGCTGCTTTGGCTTGCAAAACGCGCTGCCGAGTTGATGCACTTACATTTTTTCTATCATTCAATACACGATCAACAGTTGCAGTGCTCACGCTTGCGAGCTCTGCAATCTCGGGAATTTTTGCAATACGTTTAATGGGTATGTTGAAATAATCTTGCATAATCACATCAAGTAGCATCAACGAGACGTCCTAACAACATCCCAAAGGCATCAAAAGGCATCAATTTGGTTTAGTTGAGGTGTTTGTATTCCCAACTGGTGAAAGGTTGGTTTATGAGAGTTTATACGGATGAGCGAGGGGGTTCATCCTGGGAGGAAACGATGTCACTTAAAAAAAATCTTTTAGCGGGCCTTGCCTGCATAATTGTATCTTCGACTGGCGCAAATGCTGCTGATTTTACTTTCAAATATGCCAATGACCAACCAGAAAGCGCTATTCGATCCAAGTCTATGACCTTCTTTAAAACGGAGTTGGAACAACGTACGAACGGGCGTATTGAAGTCCAAAACTACTTTTCGGGTATGCTAGGAACTGAACGTGAAATGATGGACCAGCTCACAACTGGTTTGCTGCAAGGTACACGTGGTGGAATGTTTGCTGAGGCAAGTGCACACTACAACATCTTCCTTTTGCCATTCCTCGTTGAAAACTGGGACCAGATGGAATGTTTGGTCCGGAGTGACTTCACCAAGAAGGTGCAGGGAGCTGCTGCCGCCAATGGCTACCACATTCCCGCAACCGGCATTTCTCAGGGGTTCCGTGCCCACACAAATAACGTGCGGGCACTTACAAAAGTTGACGACATCAAGGGTTTGAAGATGCGCGTCCCCCAGCAAGAAGTATATATCGAGACCGCAAAAGCTCTGGGTGCAAGCCCGCAGGCAATGCCTTTTTCTGAAGCTTATCAGGCGTTTAAAATGGGCGTAATTGACGGCCAAGATAATCCACCTGCAAACATTTGGGACTTTAAGGTCCAAGAAGTCCAGAAATTTATGTCCATCACCAATTACTCTACAGGCCCAGATCCGTTGATTGTAAACAAGGCTTGGTATGATGGACTGCCGGCAGATTTGCAAAAGACGTTTGATGAAGTTGCGACTGATGCACTCGCACTTTCTGACAAGATGTATCGTCAGTCAGAGGCAGAACTCATTGAGAAAATGACTGAATATCTGGAAGTGAACTACGTTGAAGGCGAAGCGTTGAAGGGGTTTCAGGACGCCGTCCAGCCAGTCTACGACATCTTCGTGGGTAAAGGTGCCTTCACAATAGATGATGTGAAGGCGGCAAAAGCAGCAGCTCGTTCCTGCTCATAATTTGGCAGATATGAACGGATGAATAGAGCGGATCGAACCGATGGTTTTCAGATTGGTTCGGTCCAGACTTCTGCTTCTGTGAGAAGTCTGCGCACTGCTCGTTCTATCTGTTTCCTGGGAGGGAAAATGGGCTTTTTAAAAAAAATAGATAATGGGTTGGCGACCATATTGGAATGGATTCTCGTCGGTTTGTTTATGGTGTTCTTTGCGCTCGTTTGTATTCTAGTTGTGCTCAGATATGGCTTTAACGATACGATTTATGGCGGCAACGAGTTCGTGACCATCGCCTTTTTGTTCACCTCGGCCTTAGGTGCTGCGGTGGGGGTGGCTCGGCGAGAACATATCGCGATTACTGTTTTTGCAGACATGTTGTCTGAGTGGCCAAAACGTCTTGCGTTCAGTTTGCAATTGGCTCTGGTCGCAATCATCAATGGCTACATGGTCTACTACTCATGGAACTGGATTAAGTTGACAGGACACACTCCTTGGCAACCGTTTGACTGGCCACAAGGCATTGTTCAGGCCGCTATTCCTGTTGGATGCGGGTTAGCTGTTTTATTCTGCGTCATCAAAATAATTCTCACTCTTTCCAGACGAGAAAGCGTGGATTTGCTTTGGGTTCCAGACGAATAAGAAACTCCCGGATTAAAGACCCAACCGGCGAAAAACATATTTGCCGAAATCAAAAAGAGCACTGGCGCCGCACCAATAACAGGTTGCTGGCAGCCTTACTGTCATGACGGAATAAAAGGGTTTCCTGATGCTTTTGCTTCTCATCAGCTTGTTTTTATTGCTGACCTTGGGTGTCCCTATTGCGTATGCGCTTGGGTTATCCGCTCTCAGTTACTTTCTTATTGAGCAACCTATGCTCATCGGCATTTTGCCACAGCGGCTCTTTGCTGGCGTCAACAACTATGCTCTGATCTCTTTGCCACTATTCATCCTTATGGGCTTTGTGATGAACACGGGTGGCATCACTGATCGTCTGCTCAACTTGTCCCTGTTCTTCGTAGGACGGTTTAAAGGCGGACTGGGGCTGGTGAACGTGGTTGCCTCAATGATCTTTGGCGGCATTTCCGGTTCATCGGCATCTGACACAGCCTCAATTGGCTCGGTTCTCATTCCGGAGATGAAAAAACGCGGCTACCCGGCAAGCTTTGCAGCTGGCATTACGGTTGCCTCCTCCACGATGGGCATGGTGATCCCTCCAAGTGTGCCGATGGTTATCTATGCCATTGTGGCGCAAGAATCCGTTGGTCAGTTATTCCTTGGCGGCTTGGTTCCCGGGTTATTGATCGGCGTGTTTCAGCTTGCCATTGTTTACGTCATCTCTAAGCGCAAAGATTACCCAACACAGCCGATTGCCTGGACGCTTGAAAATGCAGTAGCTCAAGTAAAAGGCGCAGGACTTGTTATCATCATGCCAATCTTAATCGTGGGATCTGTTGTGTTCGGTATTGCTACACCGACAGAATCTGCGGGTCTTGGTGTGCTTTATGGTCTGATCCTGGGTTTCTTTCTAACTGGTGTTGGTAGCTTGAAGCGGCTTCCTGCTTCCATGCGAGTTGCCATTATCACCTCCGCTAAGATTATGATGATCATTGCTTTTTCTCAGCTCTATATCTGGGTGCTGGCTTTGGAACGCGTGCCCGACATGCTGGCTGCTTATGTTGTGAGTATGGATTTAGGCCCAACAGCTCTCATGCTTGTTATTGCTCTGGTGATCCTGATTGCAGGCACCTTCATTGATGTTAGCCCGGCAATTTTGCTTCTCACTCCCGTTTTATTGCCAGCTGCAACTGCAACGGGCGTGTCAGGAGTTCAGTTTGGGGTGGTGCTGGTGTCTGGCCTTGCTGTTGGCGCTTGCACTCCGCCTGTCGGGAACTGTTTGAACGTGTGTGCGGCAATCGCACGTATGGGCATTGGTTCCATCTTTATGGGTGCAGCTCCTTTCCTGCTTGGAAACGTAGCTGTTCTCATCCTTATTTGTCTGTTCCCACAATTGGTGCTTTGGGTGCCAAGCCTCGCCTTCCCTTAAGGCGAAAAGAACAGAACAAAACAAGGGGCAGTGAGGTGTCTTCCGGACCCGCCCGGCACATAAGTGCTTGAAATCCTCACGCAATTGGCATGCTCTACCTCACTTGCGAATAGGGAGCATGCCTGAATACAACTAGCCGGTGTGGCCGGAAGATTTAGGAAAGTACCATGAAGCGTACAGGTGTTATCGGATTAGGGGACATGGGCAGCGGTCTTGCCAAGAACCTGATCAAAAACGGATTTGAGACAACAGGTCTGGATTTATCTGAAGCCCGTATGGCTGCCTTTGTTGAAATGGGCGGCAAACCAGTAGGCAGTCTGGCAGATGTGGCAAAAGCGGCAGATGCTGTCTATGTCATGGTGATGAACGGGGATCAGGCGAAAGCGGTGATCCTTGGTCCAAATGGCCTTGCTGAAAATATGGCTGAAGGTGGCGCTGTTATTCTCACCGCAACCATCAAGCCAAGCGAAGCACGCGAAATCGGCGAGGCGATGGCAGGCTGTGGTGTACACCTGATCGACAGCCCGGTTTCAGGCGGTTTTCCGGGGGCACAGGGCGGTGCCCTGACCATGATGGCAGCAAGTGCTGATGCTGTTCTGGATGAATATGCGCCGGTTATGGAAGCCGTTTCCAAGACCATTCATCGCGTAGGAACCAGCGCAGGTGAGGGGCAAACTGTAAAGTCCTGCCTGCAATCGCTTATTGGATCCATTTTCTCAGCCACATTCGAAGCCTCTGCTCTTGCTGCAAAAGCGGGTGTTTCCGGTGATGTGCTCTTTAAGGTGTTCTCCACGTCCGGTGCAGGGTGCGGTGTCTCCAACACAGCGCTTGAGAACATCATTGATCGCAAGTTTGAGGGGACTGGCTCCCACATTGCGACAATGCATAAGGACCTGACGATTTGTCTGGATATGGCGAAAGATCTCGGCGTGCCGATGCATACGGCCTCAACGGCCATGCAGATCTTCCATGCTGGCAAATCCAAATATCCTGATGGCGATAACTGGGTTTGTACCCGTGTCATCGAAGAAATCATCGGCGCCGAACTGCATCGCTAAGAACCCAGGAATAACGAAAATGAAATTAGGCGTAATTTGCGACGGCGTTAGCCGCAATCTAAGCCATACCGTAGACGTAATGGACGAGTTTGGCCTTGAATATGCAGAGCTGCAGTTTGTTGGTGACACCGAAGTGGGTGATCACACAGCAGAAGAAATTATTGCAATCGATACGTTGCTGCGTGACCGGGGCAAGCCTGTTTCCTGCCTGTCCCGGCACATTTTTGCGGGCATGACTGGAGCGAATAAACCGGGCGATGACCTGCACACAAAGCATATGGATGCATTGAAGCGCGTTATCGATATGGCGCATGTTGTTGGCAGCCCGCTGGTGCGTATCATGTCTCCCAAAAAAGAGCAAATTCTTTGGGGCCATAATGGCGCTGAGAGATGGAATGTTGCCAACGGGGCGTGGGACGCAATGTTGCCCCTGATCGCTCCTGCAATCGATGTTGCTAAGGATGCCGGTGTTAAACTGGTGGTTGAAACTGGTAACGGCACCATGATCAACTCCAATTACACCGGTCGTAAGCTCATCGACGACCTGGATGCGAAAGGTACACTGCAAATTCTCTGGGATCCGGCAAACAACTGCTGGTGCCATGAGCGCGCATTCCCGGAAGGATATGCTGAGGCAAAAGATGGGTATCTTGGCCATATCCATATCAAGGACGTCCTTGTCGATACTCCGCGTGCGACACTGACCGTGAAGAAAATGGGTGAGGGTCAGCTTGCAGACCAGTTCAAGCCAATGGCGGATGCTCTGCGCGCGGACAATTATGACGGTGTGATCTCCTTTGAGAGCGTTTACCACCCGGGCAATAACAATTTTGAAGATGGCTTCCGCCAGTGCATCGGGTTGTTTAAAGAACTGTTTGCCTAGAAGTTATTAAACTCACAGAAAACCAGAGTAGCCTTCTCTACATCAGAAGGGTTGAGCTAGGTACTTCCTTCGTCATTTAGGTAAATTACCTAACTTAACTCTCTCAATCTAAGTTCATTAAAAAGTGTTTGCCCTCAGCAAAGGTTGCACAGTCCCACATTATTGCAATTCTTTTTGAAGGCAACCACCTCCCAAGAGGCGTCTTAAAAGGATATTCTTTATCACCCGATGCCCTCGTCCGTTGCATCGGGTGATTTTGTTTTGGAACTCACAAACACCGCGAACAGCCAGCGCGTTGGAATGAATTTCTCGCCTTTCGGGCTAAGTGTGATTTCTGAAGAGGTTGTTCATCACGATTAGATGCTTGATGTTGGTTTCACCACAAATCCAATTCAAGGACCTGTGCAATGAACGGCCCTGTTGCAAATAATCTTCGCATGCCTGAATTTTGTGCAAAGCGAGAGGTATTCCAATGAGCGGTGACTTCAAATGGCGGCATTATCGTGGTGAAGTCATCCTGTGGGCTGTTCGGTGGTATTGTCGCTACGGGATTAGCTATCGTGATTTGGAAGCAATGCTTGAGGAGCGCGGTATGGATGTCGCCCACACCACGATCTACCGCTGGGTTCAGCACTATGCGCCCGAGATGGAAAAGCGGCTTCGTTGGCATTGGCGGCGGCCATCTTGGAACGACAGTTGGCAAGTTGATGAAACGTACATCAAGGTTAAGGCTGCTGGTATCAACTTCCTCCTTGATGGAATGCAGATGCAAGCCGCGTGTTTGAAGATCTTCCATCAATGAAATGAGGTCTTGCAAGGATCGTGAAAGACGATCCAAGCGCCAAACGACAATGGTATCTCCCTTTCTGGCTTTATCCAGAAGGCGAGCAAGTTGGGGCTTAACAACAGCATTGCCCCTCACCCCTTTGTCGGCTAGAATCTCTTCGCAGCCAGCATCGACCAAAGCTTGCTCTTAGAATCTGCTCTTCGGTAGAGACACGAACATAGCCAAAAATCATTTTTGCAGCCTGTTTGTCCAAAAACATTATAAACTATAAAATGCGACAATAGAAACTGAAAACTAACCCACTGTATTTGCTAAATATATTGTGGTTTCAGCATGTACAAAAATAGATGTACAAAAATAAAATAAATGAATTATTTTGTACATCCGGAAAAATAAAACCCAAAAACCCAATAGTTTCGAGATACCTTCGCCCGTTATGGACATGTACAAAAACGGTGGTTAATGTTCAGCATCTGCGGGATGCTCAATCCAGTCTTCACGACTATGACGCACTCGAATAATCAAAATACCTCGATCATCCTGAATACGATAGATAATGATATGAGCCTGGAAAGGATGCACTCTCACTGCAGGCACAATTTCAGCTCTCTCTTGAGCAAGCTCAGGATACTGAGAAAGTAGCTCGAAGGTCTGCTCAAGTTTGATGTGATATCGCTCTGCAGAGCTAACCGCAAAAGTTGGTGATGGGTTTCACGCGGCGTGATTTTGGTTTGCATCACTCTCGATGCCATTCGTGAAGATGACACCCTGTATTATCTTAGGCAATTGATTTTTGCCTCTCAATTTCTGCCAGCGCTTCTCCGCTGCCTTGATCAGCATGAAGACCATTGGCATTGCAGTATCCCGGGAGAGGCAATTCTTGGTTTGCCTTGTTCTATGGCGCACAGTTGCAAAGGTTGATTCAATTGGATTGGTGGTTCTGATATGCCCCCAATGCTCAGCAGGAAAGTCATAAAAAGCCAACAGTTCGATCCTATCCTTGGCAAGGCATTGCGTGGCTTTGGGGTATTTAACCTCAAATTTCTCTATGAAAAGATCAAAAGCCGTCTCTGCATCTGCACGATTTTCCGCCATCCAGATATCCTGTAGATCCTTTTTCGCTTTGGCCTGCAAGGATTTAGGCATTTTGCTTAGGACGTTCATTGTCTTGTGGACCCAGCAGCGTTGAGCTTTTGTTGTGCCAAAGACTTCCCGCAATGCCGCCCAGAAACCCAGAGCACCATCTCCCACTGCTAATTTCGGTTCGATCTGCAGGCCACGAGCTTTGAGAGCAAGCAATAGTTCCCGCCAGCTCTGAGTATCTTCCCGGTAGCCATCATCAAAGCCAATCAGCTCTTTCTTGCCTTCCGGTGTTGCCCCGATCAACACCAGAATACAGCGACTTTCCCGTTCTCCCCGGGCTTTCAGATAGATGCCATCTGCCCACATATAAACGTAGTTGCGCGCTGACAGGTCTCGAGTTTTCCACTCTTCCCATAAAGATCGCCAGCTTTTGACAAGGCCGCGGATGACATCCGGCGAAAGGTTGGGAGCATCAACACCCAACAAAGCACTTAAAGCTTGCTGAACATCATTGGTGGAAACCCCACGCAAATAGAGCGCTGGGATCAATTCATCAAGACTGGTTGAACGGCGCAGATAATTAGGTAACAGATTGGAATGGTAATGAATTTTCTCTTCTGCATTCTCATCTCGATCCCGGATCCGAGGTTTGCTGACCGTGACAGGCCCAACCCCAGTTTGGACCTGGCGCTCTGGCAAATGCCCATGCCGGACCACCCGCTGACGGCCATCTGGTAATTTTAAGTCCGAGTAAAGCGAAAGCACGCTCATGACTTCACTCTCAATGGCCGCTCGCAAAAGTTGCTGTGCACCCGAACGCAAAACTTCCGTGAGCGCATCTTGAAATTCCCCTGGCTGCACAAGCGGGATAACACTATCATCTGTCATAGGCGTATCAGCTCCTCTGGAGTCAAAAGCAAGCCTCAATCACTTGCTATGATAAGCCGCAATTCACTCCGTCACCAAGATTCACCGTTAGCTCGCGACCATGTCAGACCTTGCAACTGTTCACGTTGCTTTAAACACAATAGAATCTAGCGCTACAAACGCAAGTTGGTCGAGTGCGGCGCAGTAAGTATGCATGTAAAGAAACTCACTACTTGTCTAGAGCCGATCATATTGTCGGAGTAACCTATGGAGTAATCTGCTTCCATGGTGCACTCTGCAGTTGACCTCCCGAAAAGAGAAATTGGCTGGACGGTAATGATTGATACGAAGAGTTCGATACAACCCAAACCTAGATCAGTTGAAGAGATCTTTGAGGATTTGCGCAGTTTGGCTCATTCAAATAGCGCTCTCCATGAAATATCCAACATAATCTATAGGGATTGGGTAACTACAATAGACGTTAAAGAGGAACGTGTCGCAGATAGTCCAGAGCAGCGGTGGTCAACAGCAAAGCTCAACAATAATGAGCTTCTCTTCCTTATTGGGTTGATGGTTCAATCACCGTCTAAGCAAACTTATTTGGATCAAACGCCTAACGAGAAGTTTGCAGCTTGCGCAGATAAGCTATTTCGAGAATTTCATGACCGGATGCTTACTGACTGCAGTTCTGTTATGGATCCAGCATCTAATGCAGATTTAGGTAATCCAGAAAGCATTGGTCTGCTTGCGCGTGAAGCTATCTATTACGGAGCAGAGGGTTTTTATCTGCACCAATTTCCGAGATTTACCAGGCAACGATATCGGAATGATATGGACTGGCTTCTGTCGCATGTCGGAATATCGATCCGCCCTATGATTGAAATTGCAGAATTCCTCGCAAGCAAAATAAATGAACAGATGACGTTAATAGGACATCGTCGCAAGGAAGGACATCAATTTTCAAATGGAGATCTTACGAACAGCTTACTCATAGCGAAATCGGAAGTCCGAGAGAAATTTGGAAACAAAGCAGACGCATTCTTTGAAAAGTTTGTAACACCGATCACTTCTTCAAATTTGGGATTTACAACCCCTTTTGCAGTAAATGACATTTCTATAGCACCAATTATCGAACTTGAAGACCATCTATATATCACGAGTCAGTACAGACTATTTCAAAGCCTCTATGAAAGCCCATTTTTTTGGATGATGGCCGACAAAACGTACAGAAACACTCACTCGAAGCATAGAGGTGAGTTTCTAGAGGAAACGACAACAGAACTCTTACGAGCCGTTTTCGGGCCAGATAATGTCTTCGAAAATGTCACGATCGAGAGGGACAGCAGAGGCTTTGGTGGCGAAATCGATGTGCTCGTGAACTATGGAGAGTTTGTGCTCGTTATTCAGGCTAAGTCTAAGCGAGTGACGCAGAAAGCCCGATCTGGTGATGCTGAAGCTCTTCGAACTGATTTTAACGGTGCAATCCAAGCACCATACCGACAAGCACTTGAGTGTATTAAGCTAATCAAATCCGGAGCAAAGTGTGTTGCAAAAGACGGTAGGCAGCCAGAAATTCATAACCTCCCCCGTTTTTTCCCGATGGTAGTTTTGAGCGATACATTTCCAGCTTCAACGTTACTTTCCCGATCAATGCTACAGGAGACTGAGGAGAACTGTGTGCCGGTCATCTGGGACATAGGCATGTTAGATTGCATAGTACGGTTATTGCCTAACCCAGTTGAACTTATTTTCTATTTGAAGAGCAGATCAGATGTGTTTTCGAGCGTGTTATCGGATAGCGAGCATAACTACCTCGGATATCACATTGGGTCAAAACTTGCTCTACCACCTGATTATGATCTCATGGTTTTGGAACGCGATTATGCAATGATTGTAGATGATTTTATGATGAGTGCTGACGTAGGCGTCAAAGCTGAACGTCCTATTGGTATTCTTGAGCGATTAAAAATTCCAGTAATTACTGAGCTGCTAAATGAGCTAAAGCATACCGAGCCGGAAGTCTCTTCTCTCGCTATCGATCTTTATGATTTTTCGAGCTCAGCGTTAGAAGAAGTATCCCAAAATATCTTAGATTTACGAGAAGAGATTGCGAAGACAGGGAAAGCTATCAAAGCATTTTCGATATTGACTGGCAGTGGTGGCTTTTCATACGCAGTAGTGCAGACCTTCGATGAAAGATCAGTGATGGCGGCACGCTCAATTGGCCTGAAAAATAAATATGAGACTGAGAGTGACCGGTGGTACGTTTTGGTCGACAGTGTGACAAATAAAAATCCAATCGATGGGCTTCTAGCATTGACTTGGCCATGGAAGGAAAACTTGGAGGATGCGGTGCATTCGGCCAAGGCCGCCGAGATATTGTAAACGTCCGCTCAGGGCGCCAAGATTTTCTCTTGACGTTTCGATTTTGAGAGCGACGTCCAGTTCCAGGGGAGGAGCTCGTGCAAGCGATTGATCTTGTGATCGTTGATGCGCTCGAGGATGTCTGTGAGGTACTCTTGCGGGTTGAGGCCATTGAACTTGGCGGTCTCAATCAGTGTCATGGCATCGGCGAGCGTTTCACCACCTGCCATGGATCCAGCGAACATCCAGTTTTTCCTGCCCATCACCCACTGGCTTGATGGCGCGCTCAGCGGCATTGTTGTCAATGGCGACCCGACCGTCCTCGAGAAACAGGGTGAAGGCGTGCCAGCGTGACAATCCATATCGGATCGCTTTGGCCAGGTTTGATTTTCCGGAGATCCGGGCAAGCTGCGTTTTGCACCGTAAGCGTCCGCTCAGGGCGCCAAGATTTTCTCTTGACGTTTCGATTTTGAGAGCGACGTCCAGTTCCAGGGGAGGAGCTCGTGCAAGCGATTGATCTTGTGATCGTTGATGCGCTCGAGGATGTCTGTGAGGTACTCTTGCGGGTTGAGGCCATTGAACTTGGCGGTCTCAATCAGCGTCATGGCATCGGCGAGCGTTTCACCACCTGCCATGGATCCAGCGAACATCCAGTTTTTCCTGCCCATCACCACTGGCTTGATGGCGCGCTCAGCGGCATTGTTGTCAATGGCGACCCGACCGTCCTCGAGAAACAGGGTGAAGGCGTGCCAGCGTGACAATCCATATCGGATCGCTTTGGCCAGGTTTGATTTTCCGGAGATCCGGGCAAGCTGCGTTTTGCACCAGGCTTTGAAGTGTTCTGCTATGGGCTTACTATATTTCTGCCTTACCTCTCGGCGCAGATCCGGCGGTTTACCATTAATCTGGCGTTCAACGTCGTAAAGCTTGCCAATTTCATGGAGGGCATGCTGTGCCAGTTCCGACTTGGTGGAAGTGAAAATGTCATAGAAGTCGCGCCGCCAATGTGCCCAACATGCCGCTTCTTTTATTCTGCCTGTCTCGAAAAGTTGTTTGTAGCCAGCATAGGCATCGGCCTGCAGTATGCCGGAAAACTCTTTCAGGTGTTCTGCCGGGTTTACGGCCTTGCGATCCGCTGAGAACCAGTAAGCGGCAATGGGTGGGATTTTACCGCCAAAGGAGCGATCATCGCGGACATAGGTCCAGATCCGCCCCTGCTTTTTCGCTTTTCCCGATCTGGAGCTTGCCTTGAAGTGCTGGCCCAGCACATCGACCGGCGTGTCATCGGTGTGCAGTCGATCTGACGTCATGATCTGCCTTTTGATGAGCTCGCATAAAGGATTGAGCGTTTTCATGGAGAGCCCACACCAGTCGGAAAGCGTGGAGCGTGGCACTTCAATACCATGCCTCTCCAGGATCTCGCTCTGCCGGTAGAGCGGAAGCTGATCATCGAATTTGGAGACCAGAATGTGAGAAAGCAGGCTGGCTCCGGCACTGGAACGGGCAATAGGCCGTGTGGGGGCTGGCACTTGCACGATTTTTTCACAAGAGCGGCAGGATTTCTTAGGCCTTGCGGTTTCAATCACCTTCAGTCTGGCAGTGATGAACTCAACAAGTTCAGACACATCTTCCCCAATGAGCCGCAGTTCACCACCACAGTCTGGGCAGTTTCCTTGAGGTTCCAGAGTAGCGCGTTCGCGTTCCACATCGCCGCGCACCCGAGGCTTGCCACGGGTTGGCTTGACGGACGCTTCAGGTGTGTCTGAAACCAAATCAGGAACAGGTAGCTGGTCTTCTTCTGGGCTCTGTGAAGGGTGAGCCATCTGGGCATGTTCCAGCGCCAGTTCCAGTTGCTCGATCTGGCGGTCAATCTTTTCCGAAGACGAGCCAAAGCGCTGTTTTCGAAGTTTAGTAAGTGTCAGGCGCAGGTGGGAAATCAGATCCAGAAAAGCGGTCTCGTTGGCTTCAAGGCTGCTCACTTTGCCGCTCAGAACCTGGTTCTCTCCCTGCAAACTCAGCACTATGGCTTTGAGCAGTTCAGGATCATTAGGAAGGGAGTTAAGCGGCTTTTGCATATACGTATTTTACCGTTATGACACCAGCAACACCACAAATATCCTATTGAAACCAATAGATATTCACCCCATTCTTGCCGGCGGAGATCCCCAACTCGGCCGTCTCCAGTCCATCCCTTCCCACAGCATCGCAAGTTGGGCTGACGTCAGTCTGGCCGTGCCGTCTGCGGGCGATGGCCAGGGAAAACAGCCGGTTTCCAACACCTTGTAATAAAGGCAAAAGCCCTGACCATCCCAATAAAGCAGTTTGACCCGATCTCCGCGCCGACCTCGGAATGCAAACACCGCTCCATTTGCCGGGCGCTGACGCAATTCTGTTTCCGCCAGTGCGGCTAAGCCAGAAATCCCCTTGCGCATGTCGGTCACTCCGCAGGCCAGATACACTCGCACGCCTGTTCCCGGCCCAATCATGCCGTTTCCACCAAGACAATGAAGCGCTGGATCTGTGTATCGCTCAGATCGCTGGAAAGCCTCAAGCTGCGTCCTGTGCTCAAACCAACTTCAATACAAACAGGATGTACTGGAGCAGGATCCGGGGCAGCAACCACAACTGGCACAAAGACTGACTGGCGCTCAATATCGGCACTTTCAGCACTGCTAAAATGCTTGAGCCAACGCTTCAGTAGATAACGATCAATGTTGTGTTGGCGGGAAATATCAAGAACAGAGGCACCATCAACCCCAATCTCAGAGATAATCGACAGCTTCTCTTCACGCGTCCACGTGCGCCGCACCTGCTTAACTTTAGACAAGGCCATCCTCCATAAAACTCAGGAGGTAAATACCCTATCAGAAACAAACCCGTAAGGCGGTCCTGAGCGGACGCTTACGAGATATTTAAGTCAACACGAATAAAAAAGAGGGTTTAAGGACGCTTTCTGACAGATCATTACTTTGGGTCAGGGCCTGAGCGTTCGAAACTCAGAAAATGCTAGAAGTAGGCGACAATTACGCTCATGGCAGTAATTGCGCGAATGGCAAAAACCCAAAGTTGAAACTTCATTCAGTTTGGAGTTGCCTCGGGTTAGGCCGAATGCCCGCAAATGGTCAGTTGAGTAATTCCATATCGCCCATAAGAGCTGCTGTAGAAGCCTCTGGGTGAGCGTGTGTCAACCCTTGATGGAACCACCTGAGTGGCAGCTGTTGGCCCTGTTTGACTTCGTTATCAGAGCCTCACATTTGATGCCGACTGCGCATTAGCGTCAGAGTGATCACGATCCAAACACCTATCCGTAAGGCCAAGGCCCCAACAGTTCGCATCCCATATGCCACACCTTGAGAAACCTGAAATCCGAACCCCAAAGCAACCAGGCCCGTTGCCACTGCGATAAACGCAGACAGACCAAGCGCCCAGTTGCGCTGTAGCCAGATCCCAATGGCAGCACCGATGTAGAGAAAACCTGCAAGAAAGTTGAACCAGAGCACAACTGGCATGTAGTCGCCCGCAGCCACTTGAGCCTCCACCGGCCCAAATAAGACGCTCCCGCCGGAAATCAGAGTCATCGCCCCAAAAATCACAGCGAAGAGCGCGAAGGACCTCCGCCAAAACGTGGAGCCGTACGGTCGGGATTCTGCTGAAGTCATTGTTTAGGAACCTCTGTGAGAACGCCTTGTGCGCCAAATGAAGGATATAGGATTGGTTATAGAAATATAACTCTATAATGTGCCCTTCCCTATTGGAACATGGCTCAGACCTGCTGGGTCTTTGAGGTTCTTGCTAAGGTTCTGTAAATTGTTGGCCGAGAGACGGTAAACATTTCCGCTAGATCGGAAATGGAGTACTCGCCAGTATCGTACATCCGGCGAAGCTCTTTATGTTGCAGCTCGGAGAGTTTGGGTTTCTTGCCGCGCAGTTTACCTAGCGCTCTTGCCCGCTTCATGCCTTCGCGGGTTCGTAGTCTAATAAGGTCGGCTTCAAACTCGGCAAAAGTGGCAAGAATGTTGAAGAACATCTTCCCCATCGGATCAGCCGGATCATAAACGCTGGCGCCCAGCTGCAGCTTCACGCCGCGCTCTGTGAGCTGTTCGGCAATCCATCTGGCGTCCGGTACAGATCTGGCAAGCCGATCCAGTTTAGCAACAACCAAAGTGTCCCCCTCGCGCACAGCGGCCAACGCTTGGTCGAGCCCCGGTCGGGTCCGATTGGTGCCGGTTAATCCGTGATCGCTATAAATTCGGCTGGCATCGACACCAAGATCCACAAGCGATGATTTCTGGATTTCAAGGTCCTGCTTGTCGGTCGAGCAGCGGGCATAGCCAATCCTTAATTCTCTTTCAACGTACGAGCGATTTAATCTCGTAGGGACTTCATGAAGTAAGAGAGGGCGATTCGGTGTCCTGTTTGGATGGCCCTCGCCTAGCATACAAGTGACAAGGGTCTGGCCGACAGTCTTGGGCAATCCGCTTTGTAACAGCTAGAACAATAGCTTTCTAAATTGTACGTTATGGGCAAACCAAAGAAAGCCCTCAGCAGAGATTTGTTGAGGGCTTTCAAGATTTTAATTACGAATAATCAGACAAACTGGAAGTCATCTATATGAAGTTCCGACTTTAGAATACCTGTCAATGTGATTGAATTATCATCATCAATCTTAATAACAGTATCACTACCATTATCGCTTGCTGCAGCAATGATCGTATCAAAATCCATTAAAACCTCTAGATCAAAGCGAATTATGTCATCTGATCCTATACCGGCAGCAAAATCCTTGATCACATCTTTGCCAAAATTACGATTGAAGGCAAAAGTATCTGAGCCATCTCCACCATAGAGCTGATCCTCACCAGCACCGCCAACTAAAGTGTCATCACCACCCTCACCCCAAATCCTGTTGTTTCCAGCATCGCCTGTAAGATGATCGCCATAGACATCACTGCCAACGATGTTTTCAATGGAGATATAAGTGTCTCCTGCAGCGTCTCCAGCGTTCTTTGTCTGGTCGATAAGATTTACTGTAACCGCAGATTGGGACCAGCGATAGCGAACGGCGTCAACACCAGCTCCACCATCGAGATAATCTGCACCATTCCCATATGCATTGAGAGTGTCGTTGCCCCCTCGCCCTTCCAAATGGTCTGTGCCATTTAATGCATAAAGAGCATTATTGCCATCATCCCCAATAATGGTGTCATCAAACTGCGAACCAACAACGTTTTCAACATTTACGAGCTTGTCGCCTTCGGCTGCACCACCCACAAGCACATTTGTGCCCATGTTGATTGAGACTGCCGATGATGAATGAGCATAGTTTGCTGTATCACTGCCTGCACTTCCATCAATATGGTCGGCTCCAGCTCCACCATAGAACTCTTCACCATGAGCTCCACCTTTGATGATATCATCACCATCAGTACCATAGTATTTGATGCGACCATGGCTGAAAAAGTCGATTTTGCTCAACACCGTCCCATCGGCAAACTCAAACCGTTCGATATGCTCGCCAAGATTGGCAACACGGAAGTTCCCTGACTGTCCATCAGAGAACCAGGCAAAATTCAAGGCCTTCCCATTAAGATTATCAGAACCATAATCATGAATGGAAATTGTAAAATCTGAGAGGTTCAAATCTGTAAACCTGACCGTATCACTCCCATCATTCTCACCATCATGATAATTCAGTAAGGTATTGCCACCACCTTTGCCATAAAGGTAAGTATCATCACCTCCATAACCATATAGATGTTGCCAGGAAGGACCGCCTTCTCCTTTGCCAGCACTTAAGATGTCGTTCCCAGAGCTGCCATATACGAAGTCATCCAAAGACGAGCCATAAATTACATTGGGCTGACCATTTGTTAGCCCTTTAAGTTGTAGCCGGCCATCTTCTCGGATTTCAACTTCTCTTAAAACAGTCCCATCAGCAAACTCAAAACGCTCAACATGTGGGTTATCGGCACTCCAATTTTTGATGGTCAGAACGTCTGCGATATCATCCAAGGGCTGATCTGGATTTGCAGGATCGATGAGATAGAACTTTAGATCACCGCTAGCTTCCACAATCTTCAGGTCAGAAAGCGTTATGCCATCTGCAAAGCGAATAGTGTCGGTACCGGACGTCTCAGTGATGTCATCTCGGCCGAAATTACGCTCAAACACGTAGATATCGTCGCCTGAGCCCCCCAATAGTTGATCGTTGCCTTCACCGCCAACAAGGGTGTCGTTTCCTGAGCCTCCCTTAAGCGTGTCATTGCCACCGAAGCCTGTGATCAAGTCCTCTGATGACGTTCCGGTAAAGCTATCATTGCCATCAGTCAGAAGGCTAAGACGGCCTTTTATCGTACCATCAGTAAACTCAAAGCGTTCGATTGAAGATTGCCAGTTTTTAACGCGTATGACGTTGTTCAGTTCCTCAAGAGCTTTACCAGGATCATGAGGGTCAAGTTTGTAGACCAGCAGGTCATTGCCGTCTTTGACAAACTTCAGATCAGAGAGAGTTATTCCCCATTCAAAACGGATGGTATCCAGGCTGCCTGAACTATCGATAATTACATCCTTGCCGAAACTGCCGGCAAAGACATAGGTGTCATTATCAGCGCCGCCTTCAAGCTGGTCATCGCCCGAGCCACCAACGAGTGTATCATCGCCAGTGCCGCCCTTGAGGACATCATCCCCACCATAGGTTTTGATAAGGTCGTCACCGGACTTGCCGTCAATAACATCATCCCCGTCGGCGGTGTAGAACACGTTATCGATCGCATCACCATCAAGAATATAAGGTTCATCCAGACCCAAATCTTTGGCTGCAATGAAGGTTGCCATCCAGCCAGCTGCAAATGCGCTTTCCGGTTCAGCTGCGATCAGCGCATTGATGGTTGCACGGTTTTCTAGATACTTGTGATAATCGTCTGCAATCTGCATCCGGCTCAGAACCATTTGTGTCAGGTCGGGATCTGTTAGCAGTTCCTCTGGTAAATCGTGAATAATTGCGAACTCAGCATAAGTTTCAATAGAATTTCCATCTGTAATTCCTTCGATTTTAAGATATAAGTCCGCGAGATGTTCTCCAACTCTCGGGTCGCCATATCCACTAAAATGATAACCTATGTAACCATGTAACTGCTGTAGTAATACGCCAATGTTTTCTTGAAAATTTTTATTGTTGTTATAGGTAACTCCAAATAATTCTCCATTCATATACTCAAGTATTTGAGTAAATCCTAACTCTGTTTTAAGTTTTACGTATCCAACTACTTTCGCACTTTCTAATGCTCTTACAGCCATGCGTTGACCATCATAAATTTCCGCAGCAGCCAAATCACGCACAAATGCATCCAAATAAGTAGACTGGAAATCATTGAACGTCAGCCCTGATTTGCCTGCATTTTTTAGGGCTTCCTCATAGTGCCCGAAAGACCACTTCCCCAATTCTTCGAAATTGTGGGACTCCGCCTTCACAAGATCAACAAAGCCATTCATGCTGTCCACGTAAGCCTGTGCCAGATCTTTGGAAATCTCCTTGTTGCCACCATCCTTGGACCAAGTATCAAGAATGACATACTGTCCAGTCTCGTCATCAAAACCCACATGGGTGAATGCCTGAGGGTGTTTTTCAAACAGAGTATCAAAAATGGAACCAACAATAAAACCGAGGATTGCACCGATGGGGCCGGTAAATGCAGTTAGGGTCTGAGTAAGTATGGAAAATGCAGTAAAGGCGATAGAAGTCACAGTGGACGCAATCTGCCCCTCTAACGTCTCTAAATCTGGCAAGACCGCATTGATCACCGCCGTCATCACCATGCTGACAGGGTTTATGTCACCAATACCCTGAATCGTCTTAATGGAGTCTGCCGAGAGGCCTACGTCTTGAAACAGGGTCGTAAAGACATCCGTCTCAAAAAGATAACCGGCCCCCTCAGTCAGCAGGATATCGAGGCCAGTCCCAACAACAGCCTCGAAAACTTCTCCGCCAACACCATCACCTGCAACATCTGAAAAGATCTCTGCCATGATCAGCTGATTGATAACAGAGATGGCAGCGTTGGCACCAGCGACAACAAAATCGCCGCCCAGATCCTCAAAAGCATCACCGGCAATCGTCTCAATGTTGTCCATCAAGGCAAGTTCGCCAAGATCCAGCACACCACGGTGAATGGTACCGCCAAGGAATTCACCAAGATTGCCCAGCAGCGTGTTGAGCACGGTGTCAGTGGCCACTCGCTCAAAAAGACTGGCATCATCACCCAGGATGGCATTTGCAAGAAACGGCGTCAGCGACTTGCCAATGCTCTCACCTGCCTGGGCACCTGTCAGTTGTTTGATTTCTTCTTTGACGACCTGGTTGTCTTCATCCAGCTCTCTACGAATATAGATGAGATTGCCATCCTTGTCGGTGGTGGTGATTTCCTCAACCACTCTCCCCGCAACGAGATACTTTTCCTTTTCCAGTGTCGAGCCTGGATATTTAATAACAACAAAGTCTGGAAAATCATCACCGTCAAGATCTTTGTAGCCAGTCACATAAGGACGTTCATGCGGTTTGAGGTAGGCAAAAATAGAGTCGTTGTGAACCCGAATTTTCTCAGCAACATAATTATGGTGGGTGGACACTTCGAAATTGTAAGTCTGCCAGCCACTGGCTGCATGGTTCACAGAAGAACCGGCAGCAACTTGCTGCTCCACTTGCTCAAACAGATGGGCAGTTTCAGAACTGTAAAGAATATTTTTCGTCTGAGCAGTGACGACTGCACCTTGTTCATTGACAATCCGAACCGTTCCGCCTCCCAAGCGGGACATCTGGCCAATTTCAAGATAATCGCCAGTTTCGCTCAGGAAGCGGTGGCCTGGAGTTACATGCAGCGGTGCACGTCCATCTTCAAAACTCAGCTGCAACCATTCCTGAGTTGTATTCCGGAACAGGGTTGTGACTTCGCCCGGCTGTCTGTTGCCATCTTCGTCAAATGCTAGCACTTGGTCCGAGACTGTCATCTCTTCAATTGCCTTCTGCGAGCCATCCCACATGGCAATAAGCGTTCCCTTGGGAAAACACCGATCTGGGAACAGATTGACTTTTTCAAGAACACTCAGATCATCGCTGTTGAACATTGCCGTCTGCAGCTCAGACTGAAGTGATCCACTTCCATTTTCGTCAATAAACTTTTGCAGATGAAACAAAGCCCCTTCGACATCATTGTCTGAAAAAAGCGTCCAGGAACTGTCACCTTTTGCGCGCAGATGTTCTTTAACCGCAAAGCCGATGGTAGCGAGTGTTTGCGGGAAGTCTTTAAACGCAACCGAAATAAGGCCAGCTAGCTCTGCATACTCAGGAACAAAACCAGAATCAGAATGGCCGTCTTGGCCAAACCATTTTTCAATTTCCTTCACGGTCTCATTGAGGTAATCAATCGTTTCATTGTCAGAATGTTGACCGGCAAACTCCAGAGCCCCTTTGAGGCCGTCAAGGCTCTCATAGATTTCGTAGCCCTTCCACAGCAGCCCAACGCCAAGAACAGTTGCAATACCGGTGATAGCGGCTTCTTTTCCAATCTCAACAGCCAAATCATCAAGTAAACCAAGAGCTTTAGGTAGAATATTTGAGTTTGCCAGGGCGCGAGCCATGGAAGCTAGGCTGGTTGAAGAAGAGAAGACCCCCATCTCCACAAGACCGTGGGCAAACAGCCCAAGCGAAACTGCATCAACAACTGCCGACCCATCCCCAAGGTTAAGCAATTTGGCGCTTAAGCCTGCTGCAAACGAAGAGCTGAACAGGATAGACGCTTTTCCATCGGGTCCTACATAGTTAGTAAAATCCCTGTCACCACGTAGGGTTTCCAGTGCATCATCCAGAGAAAGCCCTTTCCCAGCAGCAATACCATCAAGAGCATCCTTGGCAGATTTTCTGGACGTTTCGCTCAAGTCAGGGTCGGCCAGCTCATCTTTCAGTTCATTGTAGATGGCATCATATGCTTTTTTGAGGTCTTTGAGACGTTGTTCTTGGTCCGCAACGTTCACCTTATCAAACTGCCAGGCGTTCAAAGCAGACTGGCCGTGAACGTACTTCCAATCCCCGTTGGCGCCTACAGCAAGTGCACCATCAACAAGTTCCCCAAATTTGAAGAAAGATGTCTCTTTGTATTTGTCAAACGGCAGCCCATTTTCAAGTTCTGTAAGAACTTCACCTTTTGGCCTGCTGTTAAGTTGCTCAAGAAAGCCGGGGGTTGCAAACTTGACTTTGAGAACATTGGTCAAACCAACGACCATGCCTTTTTTTTGCTCGAGTGATGCACCAGAGTCATCAATAATGTCAAGTTGAGCTCTGACCCAAACTGTATACTCGTCATGAGGGCCTTGATGGCGTGTAAAGCTATCATTAAGTTCATTTGGCAGTCCCATTATATTGTATTTTTTGCCGTCTTTTGGAAAAAAGTCGCCAAGATCTTCAAGTAATGGGTGGCCTTTATCAAAAATATCTTGCGGTATAATATGATGGTCTTGGAGAGGGGATAATGCTTTTTTATCGTCAGACATAGACACATTCTCAATATTAAAATCAATAGTATTGGGTGATATTTAGTTAAATCATATCGTCGAAAACTTCGATTTCTCGGGTATCCCATTCGGGCACGCCAATTGCCTCTAATGCATCAAGGACTGGTTGAGTGCACATTACATCCCGGGTATATGCATCACGCCATATCAAACCGTCCCGGACCACACTTGCCTTGACGACTCGCCTTGCCCCACAAGACCGATAAGAGCCCTTGCAGGTTTCCTTAACTCCCGTCGCGACACGGAGATCCGATTTTGCCAAATCATAGCTGGGTCGAGTGGAGAGCACAGTCACAAGAAAAACAGGCCCGTCCCATGGAGGACAGCCGCGTTCACCATCAATGACGTTCTTATGCAGCGTGAACTCAAAAAGAGATGGATCTAATGCGTTCATTGCTGAAACAAACGCCTCATCTACTGCAGTATCGACGCGAGGGGATGTACTTAGATCGCCTATAACATGGCTGTGTTCAAGTGAGGCACGAGCTCCGGCGGCAATGACATATAGTTTTGCAAGCTCGATTTTGCTCTCTTTTGTCAAAATGCCAGCTGCTGCCCATGTATTTGCTCCAGTCTCATAGGAGACATCGTTATATGGGTCCCAACTTACATTGCTGCGACGTGTTACGACAGTTTCCCGATCCGGACCAGTAGCCCAAACCAAACCAGTATGCGTTTTGTAACTGAATTTGGGAGTAAGGATAAAACACTTCATCACAACACCTACTTCTTAATTTCATTAAGGAATTTTTGCTCAAAAACAGACGCGGGATTAAATGGAGAAACGCATTCTAAAATGACGATGTTATTGCCTGAGCGCCAATCTTTGATGTCCAGCTTCTTGTCGCCCGCTTCAATGCGCGCCTTGACCTCATCGTTCACCGAGGCCCAAACCAGAAATGCGACAGGCTGGTTTCCTTTGGAATAAAGCTTGAATTGGTGCAGCAAAAGCGCAGGTGCAATACGCTCTTCAACAACGCGAATTGGTAAGTCTTTATGTGCTTCGGACATGGTCATCAACCACACGGCTTGTCCCATGGTTGACGCAAAGGTCTGCGCGTCAAATTTACTTAAATCAGGTTTTTCAGTAGACATATGACTACCCTAAGTTGCTGCTGGTTTCTTAACGCCCTGCATATTTGAATATTCGCTCATGTTCAATTAGCTTTGGTTTGATAGATAAGTCTGTTTGACTTGCACGAACCTTGTTTTGGCTTGTCACATAGATAGAATTTTGCCTAAATGTATCCGCTTTAGTCAATGAAGAGTTGGATAGAAGGAGCTTTGTCTGACGAGAGGGGTATTCTTCAGTTCTGATTTTCTTACCGTAAAATACCTACTTTCTTGGGGCCTATCTTATCCCATTGCAGTAAACTTTGCTTAGTTCTCACTGCCACGACTATCTCTGAGGCGCATGATTGTCTGCCTGCTGACATGGTATTTTCTGGCAGTCGCAGAGATGCTTACACCGTTGTCCAGATCCACCAAGGCCTCTTGTTTTTGCTGTAATGTCAAACGTTGCGGTCGGCCAAGCGTTTTACCTTCAGACTTGTCAAAGCAATCTCCAAATCCGGAAAAGCTTCAAGACAAGGGCGGATCTGGACATATGTCAGTGATGACCGCCCCTTTGGCGGTAAGGCCCCACCCGTTGCCGCTTACTGGTTCTCAGCAGACCGTAAGGCTGAAAACCCGGTAGGCCATCTCAAAGAGTTTTCCGGCATTTTGCAGGCTGATGCCTATGCCGGGCGCTGTTGCATAAATACACTTCAGGCGTCTATTCCGGCTGATATTTCCTTCAATGAAGATTCACTTCATGCCGTTTAAAGCCAATGCTGATCGCCGACATAAGTTTGCCAAAGCCAAATATAAAGTGACGAACTGGTCGAAGTATAATGAAAGCTTGCGTCGTCGCGGCGATGTCACGGTTTGGATTGAAGAGAGCGCTGCCAAGGCTTGGTTTGCACCCGAGAACCAACGACGTGGACGGCCCGCCAAGTTTTCAGAGCTTGCCATTGAAACCTGTTTGCAGATCCGGGTCGTATTCGGTCTTGCTTTGAGGCAGACTCAAGGGTTTGTGAGGTCTGTGTTCCATTTGATGGAGTTGGTTTTACCGGTTCCTGACTTTTCAACCCTGTCGCGCCGCGCAGATGGCTTGAAACTTTCAAAACCCAAACCGCGAACGAACTCTGAGCCAGTAGCGCTGGTAATCGATAGTACAGGCGTTAAGATCTTTGGTGCCGGAGAATGGCAGGAAACCAAGCATGGAACCAGGATAAAGCGCAGAACTTGGCGCAAAATTCACCTTGGCCTTGATCTAAATACCGGCGAAATCGTATGTTCTGAACTGACTGAGGATACGGTTGCCGATCCAACCGTTGTGCCGGATCTGTTGGATCAGGTTGAGGGTCCGGTGGCAACGTTTTTAGGGGATGGCGCTTATGATGGCTTCACGACACGACAGGAAATAGCAAAGCGCTATGACGGTGTTGAGATCATCATTCCACCTCCCAAAACAGCTATCCCCGGCCCACAGGCTGCCACCGCCCCCACTGCTCGCGACCGGGATATTCTTGCCATTCAAAAGAACGGCAGGATGTCTTGGCAAAAGCAAACCGGATATGGTCGAAGGTCTCGAGGCGAAACCTTGATGGGCCGCTTTAAGCAGGTGATCGGGACCACGCTCAGGTCACGAAAGCTGAACAATCAGAGGACAGAGGCAAAACTTGGCGTCGCCGTCCTCAACACAATGACCGCCCTCGGACGCGCTGCGTTCGAGAAGGTTTCTGCATGATCAGATGCATGGGATTGGGCAAGCTGCAAGCTAATTTCGAATTGTGCAACAGCGCCGCTCAGTGTCTGTAATTAGAAGGCTTGTTCGTCTTCATAAAGCTATCCGATGCCCCACAAGTTCCACGCCAGCCGTCGTCACAAATTTGACAAGAAGAAATATCGTGTCACAAACTGGCGTGACTATAACGAAAGTCTTCGTAATCGTGGTGATTTGACGATCTGGGTCAGCCGTGAGATCGGGAAGGAGTGGTCAGCGCAGCGCCGGACCACTCGTGGAGGGCAACGCAAGTATTCTGATTTAGCCATTGAGGTATGCCTAACACTGCGTAGCGTATACGCTTTGGCGTTACGACAGTCGCAAGGATTTATGCGCTCTGTGGTTCGATTGATGCAAGTTGATTTGTCAGTTCCAGATTTTTCAACGTTGTCCCGGCGAGCCGGTGGCTTGCAGATTACCAAGCCAGCAAAGGCCAGAACAGAGCCGGTGCATCTTGTGGTCGACAGTACTGGTGTCAAGATCTATGGCGAAGGCGAATGGCTTCAAAACAAACACAAAACCAAGGCAATGCGGCAATCCTGGCGCAAGCTCCATCTTGGTATGGACTTGAACACTGGCGAGATTGTATGCTCCGATCTCACCTATGAAAATGTAGGTGACCCGACCGTCCTGCCTGACCTTCTGGATCAGGTTGACGGTCCTGTAAACAAGTTTTTAGGCGATGGAGCCTATGACGGTGAGCCAACACGAAGGGTCCTTGAGACACGGTATGGAGATGACGTTGAGATTATCATTCCCCCACCCAAAACAGCTGTTTTAAGTCCTAAGGCTGACCGGAATCCGTCATCGCGAGATAAACATATTCTTGCGATCAAAGACAAAGGGCGCCTCGGTTGGCAAAAACAAACAGGTTACAATCAGCGCTCGCGAATTGAAACGCAGATGGGACGCTGGAAGCAAGTCATCGGCAACAAACTGAAGGCACGCACCTTTAACAATCAGAGGACCGAAACAAAGATTGGCGTTAGCATTCTCAACACAATAACCAAACTCGGCAGGCCCGCGTTCGAAGCAATCCCATGACCTGAATTTACGGGTTTGGGCGTGCTTTAAGCTATTCACGACCCCTGCAACAAGGCCGTATGAAACATAAACTCTACCCGTATTTATATTTCTGAAGGCATAGGCTCGAAACCCAGTATTCACATCACCATATGAATCCAACAGCTCATAGGAATGCCCGGTGTGCTCAATCTGCCAATTACTTGAGTTTAAATGTTTATACGCTAGATTCGAAAATTGGTAAGCTTCCCACGCTAGCACATCAGAAATTTGACTCATAATTACCCCAGTAAGTTAGTTATTTTGTTTTTGCCAACGCAGTAGCTGATACCAAGTAGTCCCACCCTCAAATGAGTAGTACAAACTCCCGATATACTCGCAACAATAAATAGTTTCACCACGAAGGAGAGCGGACCAGTAAGTAATGTAAAAATTAAAGGAAGTTTCTACGTATTTATAAAAATTCAAACTAAGAAAATTCCCATCAATATAGCATAGCTGGGCAGTATATACGTTATTTTTAAGTGTAAATGTTCTACAGGAAATATAATTGTAATCTTTTATATCTTTGTGTTTGTATTTTTGTTCGAGTAACTTTTGAAGCCTGTCTGATCTTGGCTCAAGATCTTGTATTTCTCTTGCGTAGTATTCGCTTATGGAATGTTTTGTTTCATTTAGGTTTTGTTGATGGTCAAGAAAAGTATCTACATATCCTTGCTGCTGCAGATCTTTACAGACACCATCACATTCGCTCACGCTATTAGATATCAAAGGAATATCCTCTGCACCAACAAGCGGAGATTTCCTAATGCTTGGAAGAAATAGGACACCTATATTCTTCTTTAATTTCAGATCGGCCTCCTTTATATACTTAATTGCAATTATATTTACTTGACTCTGCGTAAAATCATGCTGTTCTTCACCTTCAGGCGCGATCCCCAGTACAGGCAGAAGCAATAATATCACAATCAATAGAGCTAAGGCTTGCAAGGTTCTCTTTAATAACATCACTGAGCCCTCCTAGTTCGCTCATTTTATACGGTGGGGTCTTTAGGTGGCGCTGTTGTACAATTCGAAATTAGCTTGCAGCTTGCCCAATCCCATGCATCTGATCATGCAGAAACCGTCTCGAACGTGGCGCGTCCGAGGGCCGTCATTGTGTTGAGAACGGCGACGCCAAGTTTTGCCTCTGTCCTCTGATTGTTCAACTTTCGTGACCTGAGCGTGGTCCCGATCACCTGCTTAAAGCGGCCCATCAAGGTTTCGCCTCGAGACCTTCGACCATATCCGGTTTGCTTTTGCCAAGACATCCTGCCGTTCTTTTGAATGGCAAGAATATCCCGGTCGCGAGCAGTGGGAGCGGTCGCAGCCTGTGGGCCGGGGATAGCTGTTTTGGGAGGTGGAATGACGACCTCGATACCTTCAAAACGGCCTGCTAATTCTTGTCTCACAGGCGTCCCATCATAAGCGCCATCACCGAGAAATGTAGCAACTATATCTTCGATCTGATCCAACAGATCCGACACAGCGGTTGGATCGGCAACCGTATCCTCAGTCAGTTCAGAACATACGATTTCGCCGGCATTCAGATCAAGGCCAAGGTGAAGTTTGCGCCAAGTTCTGCGCTTTATCCTGGTTCCATGCTTGGTTTCCTGCCATTCTCCGGCACCAAAGATCTTAACGCCTGTACTATCGATTACCAGCTCTACTGGCTCTGAGTTCGTTCGCGGTTTGGGATTTGAAAGTTTCAAGCCATCTGCGCGGCGCGACAGGGTTGAAAAGTCAGGAACCGGTAAAACCAACTCCATCAAATGGAACACAGACCTCACAAACCCTTGAGTCTGCCTCAAAGCAAGACCGAATACGACCCGGATCTGCAAACAGGTTTCAATGGCAAACTCTGAAAACTTGGCGGGCGGTCCACGTCGTTGGTTCTCGGGTGCAAACCAAGCCTTGGCAGCGCTCTCTTCAATCCAAACCGTGACATCGCCGCGACGACGCAAGCTTTCATTATACTTCGACCAGTTCGTCACTTTGTATTTGGCTTTGGCAAACTTATGTTGGCGATCAGCATTGGCTTTAAACGGCATAAAGTGAATCTTCATTGAAGGAAATATCAGCCGGAATAGACGCCTGAAGCGTATTTATGCAACAGCGCCATCAAAATATGACTAGTTCAACTGAACAATGCACCATGCCCCCTTATCGGCTTGAAGAGTACTCGGCTCTCCTGAGAGCTGCCCCTTGAGTATATTTTGCAACAGATCAAATGCCGCAACTGAAACTTTCTGATGCACGCTGATTGTGTGCATATGGTGGTTAATGACTTAGAGACCTGAAATGGCTTTCTTGCAGTTTTATGACATGTAATCCGATTGGTGTCAGAACCCTGAAGGAGCTCACCCTAATGGATTCTTGCGAGCTAGGAAACTTACAGTGAACAGTCAACTCAAATTTGGCCATGAAACAGAGCTTAAATGTCGCACAACAGGATGACGGCAATACGATGAAAATGATATTTACAATTTCTCTTGTGTTAGCGATTATCGTCAGTGCTTATTATTATCTTAATAAAAGCACCGAATTTGTTAATAAGATAACCAATTCGATAGAATACGGAGATTTAAATTACATAGATAATATAGATATCACGGATGATATATTATCATTATATTCAAATGATCAAAAAAAAATATTTGAATATACTATGAGGGAAACGCAATCAGTAATTGCTGATTATAATAATGATTGCGCCTGTTGGGTCGTTATAGCAGACGTCAAGTTGCGCGAGCACTCTATCTTAGGATTCACATATGCTAGTGAAACCGCACGGTTCGTATTTGAGTTTCGATTGGCCTCTATCGTTCTAAATTCAGCCTCAATAAGTAAACTAACACTCTAGGTTATCATGGAAAAAATTGAAGTCGGCTATCACCCTATTGCGGTCAGTGGAAACTACGCATATCACAAGTTTATCTTATACACTCAATCAGATGGAACTACATTTCAAATACATGGTGGGGGCACCAAAGGGGCTGGACTTAGCCCTTTGGACGAGCTTGTCAGTAGCGGAATACCTACTTTTGAGGGGTTTGGGTCTCTTGGTGTCAAGATATTCAAAACAACTAATAAAACACAATATCGCTTGGATTCTATCTTCAGATTTTGAAAGGTATTCTGTCATTCTCTATCTTTCCCTGCTTACCAGCATCTAAAATCAAAACCAGCCGAGTATGGGCCATCTTCAATGGTAATTATCACCCTTAATGGCGTTATTAAAACATAGGAATCGACGTCAGTTTTCATGTTGCTGTTATTCACATGTTGAAATTTTATGTCTCTAATTTTCTTCTCCAAGCCATTAGTATTTTTAGTGAAGTACCTATAGACTCTTGTTGCTCTGTATGTGCATGCTTCGTCATTACCTCCCACATATATTTGGCTTCCTTCTGCAATAACTTCTGCGGGTTTACCTAGTATTCTATCAATTGCATCAAGTTGATTGGAGAAGCTAACTAACTTAATTTCGTTTTTCATAATCGATATTAAAAACGGCGAACATATTGCCAGCGCAATGAAGCTAATTATAGCTATGCATCTAAGTTTATTTGTCATCGAAGACCTTTATTCATGGGTATTGAGGCGTGATCGTGCTGGTAGGTTGGGCTCCATTCCTGGAAGTGACGGTTCAGATGGCGGAGGTGACCGGCGCTGTTGCACAATTCGAAATTAGCTTGCAGCTTGCGCAATCCCATGCATCTGGTCATGCATAAATCTTCTCGAACGTGGCGCGTCCGAGGGTCGTCATTGTGTTGAGAACGGCGACGCCAAGTTTTGCCTCTGTCCTCTGATTGTTCAACTTTCGTGACCTGTGCGTGGTCCCGATCACCTGCTTAAAGCGGCCCATCAAGGTTTCGCCTCGAGACCTTCGGCCATATCCGGTTTGCTTTTGCCAAGACATCCTGCCGTTCTTTTGAATGGCAAGAATATCCCGGTCGCGAGCAGTGGGAGCGGTCGCAGCCTGTGGGCCGGGGATAGCTGTTTTGGGAGGTGGAATGATGACCTCGATACCTTCAAAACGGTCTGCTAATTCTTGTCTCACAGGTGTCCCATCATAAGCGCCATCACCGAGAAATGTGGCAACTGTATCTCCGATCTGATCCAACAGATCCGGCACAACGGTTGGATCGGCAGCCGTATCCTCAGTCAGTCCAGAACATACGATTTCACCGGTATTCAGATCAAGGCCAAGGTGAAGTTTGCGCCAAGTTCTGCGCTTTATCCTGGTTCCATGCTTGGTTTCCTGCCATTCTCCGGTACCAAAGATCTTAACGCCTGTACTATCGATTACCAGCGCTATTCGCTCAGAGTTCGTTCGCAGTTTGGGATTTGAAAGTTTCAAGCCATCTGCGCGGCGCGACAGGGTTGAAAAGTCAGGAACCGGTAAAACCAACTCCATCAAATGGAACACAGACCTCACAAACCCTTGAGTCTGCCTCAAAGCAAGACCGAACACGACCCGGATCTGCAAACAGGTTTCAATGGCAAGCTCTGAAAACTTGGCGGCCGTCCACGCCATTGGTTCTCAGGTGTAAACCAAGCCTTGGCAACGCTCTCTTCAATCCAAACCGTGACATCGCCGCGACGACGCAAGCTTTCATTATACTTCGACCAGTTCGTCACTTTGTATGTAACCGTCCGCTCAGTACCGCCTTACTTGGTTGCGTTTGATTGAGTATTTTCTTCTTCAGTTTTAGTTGAGGAGGCAAGTCATTGTTGGATGAATCGAGGCCACGGCGGTCGTGGACACGGGTAGAAAAGGCGGCAATCACTGCGCAAGTTGGGGTTGATGGAGCAACGCTGTTTGATGTTGCGCAGAGCCATGGTGTCGGCCGGTACTTGCTGAAGCGATGGATGGCTCAGTACTGCGAGAGCAACACAAGTGAAAACACGTTGGCTCCCATTTTTGTGCCTGTTGTTGTTACTGATCCTGAGCCTTCAGGACCCGCCGTTATTGAGGTTGGGCTCGGGAACGGTCGCAGCCTGAGGGTTTCCAGTGACTTAAGTGATGCGCAGGTTCGCCGGTTTATTGGGCTGGTGGAAGCGACATGATCGGGCCGGGAACAGGTGTGCGGGTTTATCTTGCGTGCGGTGTGACGGATATGCGCAAGGGCATTGCGGGTCTGGCCGCTTTGGCGGAGACGGAATTACGCCAGCGCCCTGCAAATGGCGCCGTGTTTGCGTTTCGCGGTCGGCGCGGCGACCGGATCAAGTTGCTTTACTGGGATGGTCAGGGATTTTGCCTTTACTACAAGGTGCTGGGTGCGCCTCGAACCTGGTTTCGACCGGGGCGCTTATGTTTGGAATTCTAGTGAAAGGAGGGGTTTCCTTTAACAGACCGTCCTTTACTGCGAAAGGGCGAGAGCCGAAGCGGCGGTGATTTGTCGTGAACTGGCAAGGTGACGTAGCCCGTGGGATAAAGAGATGTGCGACGAAGCCATTAAGTCAAGACCCATCTTCAGGCTGAGTATTGGAAGGTTGAGGAACACGAACCGGCTAAACCGTATCTGAGGGGCTGAATTGTAGCCTCCGCCTACATGGCTTAACAGGCGGAACATCGGTCGCGCCATGGATTTCATGACCGGAAGCGCGCAAACCGACAGCGTACTCCAGAAACGCTTTCGAGGGTGTCGTCAACTTATGCAGTTTGTTGGCGATGGCCGATGCCGACTTGCGGGACGCAAGGGAAAAGACTACGGCCGGCAGCCTAACCAATACGCTTTAAGTCCAACATAGGAACGAGGGAAGGCGTGTGCCGAATGAGGTTGGTATATTTAATACTCGCAAGGGAGTTCACCCCGATGACGGCCACGCTGGCGGAGTTCCCGTAGTAGTCCGAGATAGGGAAAGCCTGTCACATGGCGAAGGGGAACAGTTCAAGCTGCTTAGGGCTGCACATTAACTGACCACAACGAGGTGAAGACCTTTGATAATCAGCGACATGCAACACAAGCTTGCGAAATGGGCGCAGGACGAGCGAACCAGAAGATTTGATCGCCTCTTACGCTTAATTGCCGATCGGACTTGGCTGACTGAGGCTGCCCGGGTTGCCTTGGCGTCGAGCGGCGCAAAGACCCCGGGCGTAGATGGCGTGGACCGAGATCGTTTCCGACAAAATGAGGAGGAACTCCTTGCGACGTTGGGGCGATCTCTGCTGGATGGGACCTATGCGCCCGCTCCAACACGACGCGTCTACATCCCGAAAGGGAACGGAAAGCTGAGACCGTTGGGAATACCGACACTGACGGATCGCATAGTACAGCGCGCCATGCTGATGGTGATGGAGCCGATTTGGGAAAGCGACTTCAGTCCTTACTCATATGGTTTCAGGCCACAGCGTAGCGTGCACCACGCGATCCGGGCCGTTTTGATGCAGACAACGGATGGCAGGAACACAAAGGGTCGCTGGGTGATCGAAGGTGATCTAGCAAGCTACTTTGATACTGTCCATCACCGCAAGCTGCTCTCGTGTGTGCGCAAGCGCATCCGGGACAAACGGTTTATCGCACTGCTCTGGAGGCTTTTGAAGGCAGGTCACATCGATAAAGGCCTCTTCTGCGCCGCCAGCAAGGGCGTTCCTCAAGGCGGGGTTCTTTCTCCGCTTCTGTCCAACATTATGCTCAATGAGTTTGATCGTTGGATGGATGAGAAATTCCTTGGAAAAGCAGCGCGCAACAAACGTCGTGGTTGGAATGAGAGCGTCAGAAAAGCCAGCCCTGTGGCGGTTCGTGAGAACCGCTGTCGCAGACCGGCAGTGTCCTATTGCCGTTATGCCGATGACTTTGTTGTCATCGTCAAAGGCACGAAGGCACAGGCGCTCGCGGTACGCGAGGAATGCCGAGCATTCCTGGAAGGCGATCTGGCATTGACGTTAAACATGGAGAAAACCCATGTCACTCATGTTAATGATGGGTTTGTCTTTCTCGGTCACCGGATCATTCGCAAACGCGGTCCCCGTGGCGTGATGCGGCCAGTAACGACCATTCCCCGAGAGAAAACCAGCGGTTTCAAACATCGACTGGTTAAGGCTCTTAGCGGCGACCACAATACGCCCCATACCGACATGATTAAGCGGCTAAACCGCCAACTCATGGGTTGGGCAAACTTCTATCAGTTCACCGATTACACATCCAAGGTCTTCCAGCACGTCGATACCGTCGTGTTCTGGAAAATGGCACATTGGCTGGGGCGCAAGTATCGCTCGCGCATCTCTCGTCTGATGCGAAAGTGGTTCGCGCGGCCGTATGGCTTAAAAGCCAAGACATGGATGGTGCACTCGATGACGAAAGAAGGAGTACGCGTTTCAAGCATCTTGTACCGGCTAACCAATCATCAGCGCGGGCAATTCCGCTGGAAGACACCACGTTCAAATCCTTATCTTCGGGAAAAGAACGAGGCTCCTTTCTACGAAACGCACTATCGTGGTCTCGTGCTGGCTTTCTAGCCAAGCTTGAATGGAGAGCCGTATGCGGTGAAAGCCGCACGTACGGTTCGGAGGGGAGAAACGTCAGCTGTGGCTGACGTCTCTTACCCTACAAAAGGGCCGGTTCCCGTGGCCTTCACCAGTCGATGGCTCAGCCCGACTTACCTCAGCACAAAGGACACTTCTTTGAAGTGTCTTTGCTGGCCATGCTGTGGGAAGGGATGGACTGGAGACGCCCCAGTTGGGGAGCTCCGCCCGCTCGAATGGGGTGAATATCTTGGGTTTTGAATGGGGTATTACTTTGATATTGGAGATATATGAGGTAAAATACCCATATGAACCAGTCTCTTAACTCCCTTCCTGATGATCCAGTTTTACTCAAGGCCATGGTGCTGGCGTTGCAGGGAAAGGTTGAGAGTTTACAAGCCAATGAGCAGGCCCATCTGGTTCTGATCACATGGTTCAAACAAGCTTTGGCCAAGTTGCGCAGGCAACGCTTTGGCGCATCTTCAGAAAAGATCGACCGCGAGATTGCCCAGCTTGAACTGGCGCTGGAAAACCTGGAGACTGCCCACCCATGCCAGGAGCCGGAAGATGAGCAGTTGCCCGTGCCGGAACTGGCCACCTCCACACTTGAAGAGCCCCCCAAACCGACCCGCGGCAAACCTCGGGTGCGTAGCGATGTGGAACGCGAGCGGGTCACTCTGCAGTCACCCAAAGCGTGCCCCGAGTGTGGCGGCGAGCTGCGGCTCATCGGGGAGGATGTGTCTGAGCTGGTGGAGTTCATCACCGCAAAGCTAAAGGTGATTGAAACGGCGCGGCCCAAGACGTCCTGCCGGGTGTGCGAGAAAATCGTGCAAGCTCCAGCACCAACCCGGCCCATTGAAAAATCCAGTGCCGGAGCCAGCTTACTGGCGCATATTCTGATCTCCAAGTTCGATGATCATTTGCCGCTATACCGTCAGAACGAAATCCTTGCCCGGCATGGCATTGATATTCCCCGCTCTACTCTGTCGGACTGGTGCGGGCTTGCCATGAAAACGCTGGCTCCGCTGAGCGAACTGCTTAAAGCTGAGGTGATGCTCTCAGATCGCTTGCATACCGATGACACACCCATTGATGTCCTGGGTCGCCAGTTCAAGGCGGCGAGCGGTTCCGGCAAAGCTTCGAGGCAGGGCCGGATCTGGACCTATGTGCGCGATGATCGCCCCTTCGCAGGAGAGGCCCCGCCTATTGCTGCCTATTGGTTCTCCGCAAATCGCAAGGCTGACAACCCGCGATGCCACCTCAAAGAGTTTTCCGGCATTCTGCAGGCCGATGCCTATGCCGGCTACAAGCAGCTTTATGACAGCGGGGACATTAAAGAAGCCGCCTGTTGGGCGCATTGGCGCCGCGACTTCCATGATATCTTCACCGCCACCAAATCAGAACTGGCCAGATACGCACTGGAGCAGATCGGTAAGCTTTATGACATTGAACGTCAGATCAGCGGAAAACCACCAGACCTGCGGCATGAAGTGAGGCAGAAGCACAGTAAACCCATCGCTCAGGCCTTCAAGGCCTGGTGCGAGGCTCAGCTTACCCGCATCTCAGGCAAATCACCGCTGGCCAAAGCCATCCGTTATGGCCTCTCCCGTTGGCACGCCTTCACCTTATTCCTCGACGAGGGCCGCGTCGCGATCGACAACAATGCGGTTGAGCGCGCAGTCAGACCTATCGCACTGGGCCGTAAGAACTTCTTATTTGCCGGATCAATGGCCGGCGGAGAAACTCTGGCAGACGCCATGACGTTGATTGAAACCGCCAAACTCAATGGTCTCAACCCGCAGGAATATCTCACAGATGTCCTTGCCCGCATCAACGATCACATGATCAACCGCCTCCACGAGCTCCTGCCATGGAACTGGAAGCCGGACGCAAAATCACAGCGTCAAGCCCAAATCATGGCGCCTTGAGCGGACGGTTACCTTTGTATTTGGCTTTGGCAAACTTATGTCGGCGATCAGCATTGGCTTTAAACGGCATGAAGTGAATCTTCATTGAAGGAAATATCAGCCGGAATATACGCCTGAAGCGTATTTATGCAACAGCGCCCCTATGACGGTGAGCCAACACGAAGGGTCCTTGAGACACGGTATGGAGATGACGTTGAGATTATCATTCCCCCACCCAAAACAGCTGTTTTAAGTCCTGAGGCTGACCGGAATCCGTCATCGCGAGATAAACATATTCTTTCGATCAAAGACAAAGGGCGCCTCGGTTGGCAAAAACAAACAGGCTACAATCAGCGCTCGCGAATTGAAACGCAGATGGGACGCTGGAAGCAAGTCATCGGCAACAAACTGAAGGCACGCACCTTTAACAATCAGAGGACCGAAACAAAGATTGGCGTTAGCATTTTCAACACAATAACCAAACTCGGCAGGCCCGCGTTCGAAGCAATCCCATGACCTGAATTTACGGGTTTGGGCGTGCTTTAAGCTATTCACGACCCCTGCAACAAGGCCGTGTTGCATGATCAATATCCACGCTACGTTCTGCCATGATCTCTTCAAGATCCCGATAGGATACAGGATACCGTAGATAAAAGGTCACTGCATAAAGCACTACTGATTTGGGATAGTGACAGCCCTTGAAATCGATCGTCATTGAGAAGTCATGCTCCTGCGTTCCGAACCAGTATATGGCAGAATATCAGTCGAGAGAAAAACTTTGCGACACAACCCAATGCCTTTGCACGTTCGGCATTGAATTGATGACCAGCGCTTCCCTCCGATTGAACTTGCTATCCATTTTAGTTGTTTACTCAACTCCTGCATGGTTGCAGACAACTAGATTGACGATAAGTTGCTCACAGCAAACATCTTTTGTACACCTGATTGGGAAGTACCCATACCGGCAATAAGAACCGCTAGGGATGAGAAAAATGAGAAGAATAATCCCCAAACCGGCGGCCTCGTATTTGAGAACGCTCAACACAGTTTCGAGGATCACCAAGCTTTTAGTTGTATCCAGCCCTTTCATATTTCCAACATCCACACTAGCTGACAAGATAGAAGCTATAAAGGATTGTGCAACTTGTCCTGAACTCCGTCTTATCAATGGCGGGGAGTACACGATCGGACTGACAAAGTACGAAAAGTATCACCGTCGCGATGCAAATAAAAAGATACGCGTCCAAAACTACTACATAGGCACATACGAAGTCACACTCGATGAATATTTTGTGTGCGTTGAGGAGGGTATATGTGACGCTCCAGACGTAAAATTTAACTTAAAAAAGCAAGGTAAGCAGCCCGTTATGGCTGTTAGCTGGAAAGATGCCGTCACTTATGCTGCGTTTCTAACCCAAAGAACTGGAAGGAAGTACCGTCTCCCCTCTGAAGTAGAGTGGGAGTTTGCAGCAAGCGCAAGAACAGAAACGCGTTATTGGTGGGGCAATGAAGCTTCACACGATTTTATGAATTATGGCCAGGAGCCATCTGGTGGCCTGCTTAAACCTCCACATACAGACTGGAAAGAGCCTGCGAATGTAGGCTCGTACCCCCCAAACCCGTATGAGCTATATGACATGAACGGAAATGCTGCAGAGTGGGTATCTGACTGTGATGATCGAAAAGAACTAGCAACAACGGGGAAAGCGGCAATCGCTCTTTATCCAGATGACGCATCACCAATACTTCCAATGGTCGGCCAGATTTGCGGAATGCGTGTTGTAAAGGGCGGTTCTTACTTAAATGCGGATTACTATGCACGAAATAGATTTGGCTTCGCGTTTTTTGACGGTGGCGCTGAACTATCAGCAGTGGGCCTTGGATTTCGAGTAGCCTCCGATAAACGTTAAATAATGAGGAATAATTCTCCAGTGTCTGTGTATAATATCGCCGCCGAAATGCGGCTTGATCTAATTGCCAATTTAGAAAAATACAAAGGTGAGTTTGATCAGAAGATCGCTGAGCTTCCAGCAGGCCTAAGTGGCGCGCTAACCTCTACAGACGAAGCAAGAGTTATCGGTGTATACATTGGAGTTTCCCCTGGTGTTCCAAGTCCAATACCTGGGCTTTCATTTGTTGGCGGCGAAGGACAAATTCTTGTCGGCTACGATACTTTAACAAGAGAAACTAAGGTCTTTGCATATGGCGGAGTAACTGTCGGAGGATCTGCGGGTCTCCCTGGTCTCAAGGACCTAGGAAATGTCGCTAGCGGATACTTTATGTTTGATGGGCCTTTGAGTGAAATTCCCGGTCCTTCGTATGGCCTTCAAGCTGCGACAGGAATATCCGTAGGTTATTCGCGATCACCTTCAGGCTTTAGTATGGTTCAAATTGGTGCAGAATGGGGAGCAGCCGCAGAATTAACTTTAGGCTATACGTTTGGCGCTTCAGGAGAACTTACAGTTGACTGGATAGCAACTGAAAAAAATCTCAGGATACTATATTCAGATATACCTAATTTTCTAGAAGAGATGCTCGTTGAGTTGGCGTTAGCAAAAAGTCTGGGTGGAGAGTATCGCGCCGAATTTATTGAAAAATATGACCTATTGATAGCTGGAGGTTGCTTCCTCGCAGGCACCCCAATTTTGCTGTCAGATGGACATAAAAAGCCGATTGAAGAGATCGTGATTGGTGACGTGGTGCAGTCCTATAATGCAGTAGGTAAGCTGGTTTCTAGCCGGGTTACCAAGATCTATCGTAAACAGTCCCAGTTGTCAGTGCTGGATGTATTCTCCCCAAAAGCGCTGGTTGAAAATTCGGCATGGTTCAAAACAGCGGTTTTTAGTGAACACAAGGCACGGGTTTCCCTGCCAAGAAAAGGCATAGAACTCGCAGCGTAAATTAGCTTGATCAGGCGGCCCGTTTGAAACGCTTAAACCCCATCATCTCTAGCCAATTTGGATGTGGTGTTCCGGTCAGCACCTCTGCCGGTGTCTTGCCTTGCATATAGCTGTGTTCACTGCGAAGGAACACTTGGTGGTTCAGATAAAACCGGACCAGCTCCAGACGTTTGGAAGTGATTTGTTTACGGGGATCCAGGTAAGGGCGGAGCCTGCTGTTGAAGTTCTCCACGATCGAGCTGCACCGAGGTGTTGCAGCAATCGCGCTCAGCACTTCCTCTTCGATTTCTTCAAACCGTGACCCCAACTGTGATGCCAGCGCATCTACCTTGTTGTGGTACTTGGGTGTTTGGTTGTCGTATCGGGTCACGTAGCATACATCCCAGACATCTTGAGCCGTGACACGGTAACGGGCCGCAATCTGCTGGAACTCCTGGTTCAGGACATGACTGGCAGCAAGGAGGTTTTCCTTTTGATGTTTCAGGGACGCTACAAAGGCCGCGATGCGAGGCAGGCTATCAGCAACCGTGGACAATTCTTCCATGACGAAGTCGAAAAGCATCTCTCTATCAATAGGATTGTGGCCTGGCAGTTGCAAAATGTCATATTGGAGCCAGGAACTGAGTGTGGAGACATGACGGTAGAGATCCTCAGCCCTTGCCGTTGCCTTACTGGCATGAGCAAGCTTAACTGAGAGGGTATGTCCCTTACGTTTTTGCTTTGCTCGCTCCATTCCTTGAAGTAACTTGTTTTGATGGGTGAGTGCTGATTTCTTCCTATTTTTCAAATACCTGACCAATTCTTTGCAGACTTTAATCAGGTGGAAGTGGTCAAAGCGATGTTCGGTGTCAGGCAGTACTTCTTTGAACGCGCATACCATCCCGGAACCATAATCGCTGATATTCACATCTGGATCAAAGCCTTGCTCGATCAGATCAAGGAGATGTATGGACCAGGTTTCCGCATCGCGACCATCTTCGCGGGCAAGGCTCGCACAGTAACGACTTGTCACATCGACGACCGCCAGATGGGGCTTGTTGCGGTGATAGATTTCATCAGAAGCGCTCTGCTTGACTGAAGCAAGGCAATATGAAGCCTTGTATTTAGCCGCTTTATGGCAAGCGGCGTCATTGATGTTGAAAATTGTTCCGAGGCTCATCTGCGTGTCAAACACGTCGTTAAGCAACGTTTGTATATTCCGGTAGCTCGCCTTGCAAATCAGCGACATTCCCAGGACGACTTGGCGAAGAAACGGTTTAGTGACTGGCAGGTGGAACAAAATCTGTTCTTCAGGGTTGGGTTCCAGAAAGGCATTGTTAACCGCGGCTTGGACTCGAAGCTTTTGAGTATAGACAGTGTTTCTGCAGACCTGATTTTGTTGAGATACTTTGGCTATATTGCCTGCGGTGATGACCTGGAGGCCAATAAATTTCTTACATTCCGGCGATAAACGTGTCTGCATGTACGGGCTCTTTGATTGATAAGCAATGAATAGTCGGCTCTGAGGGGCCAGGATAATGCAATCAACCTGCGCGAAGTGTGTCTTGTTTGGAAATGGCAGCGACACAAAAGTGTTCACTCGATTTGAACCATGCCTAAAAACGTTGCCACCTGACCCTCAACCTGATCCAACAGATCCGGCACAACGGTTGGATCGGCAACCGTATCCTCAGTCAGTTCAGAACATACGATTTCGCCGGTATTTAGATCAAGGCCAAGGTGAATTTTGCGCCAGGTTCTGCGCTTTATCCTGGTTCCATGCTTGGTTTCCTGCCATTCTCCGGCACCAAAGATCTTAACGCCTGTACTATCGATTACCAGCGCTACTGGCTCAGAGTTCGTTCGCGGTTTGGGATTTGAAAGTTTCAAGCCATCTGCGCGGCGCGACAGGGTTGAAAAGTCAGGAACCGGTAAAACCAACTCCATCAAATGGAACACAGACCTCACAAACCCTTGAGTCTGCCTCAAAGCAAGACCGAATACGACCCGGATCTGCAAACAGGTTTCAATGGCAAGCTCTGAACACTTGGCGGGCCGTCCACGTCGTTGGTTCTCGGGTGCAAACCAAGCCTTGGCAGCGCTCTCTTCAATCCAAACCGTGACATCGCCGCGACGACGCAAGCTTTCATTATACTTCGACCAGTTCGTCACTTTGTATTTGGCTTTGGCAAACTTATGTCGGCGATCAGCATTGGCTTTAAACGGCATGAAGTGAATCTTCATTGAAGGAAATATCAGCCGGAATATACGCCTGAAGAGTATTTATGCAACAGCGCCGGTTTTATCAGCCATTTTTACCTCGACCTATTGGTCAGCTCCCTTTTTTTCCCTTCACAGCAGTAATAACTATCCTTGCAGCTGTAAAAGGAGGTATAAATATAATTAGAAACCAGATTATTGATGTATACTTTGAAGGCTCGGCTTCTTTCATGAAAAGGTAATAAAAAATTACTGCAAACATCCAAACTAGAAACTCTTGCCGGTGATACTTCCAAGCACCATTCCAATTGCATTTACTTATGTTTATCATTGAGTCACTCTGCATTCTTTGAGGTATGTGGCGATTATTGCGGCGCCTCGGCAGCTCGCGCGTTTTCTTGCTTGCAGCTCATTCCGTATGCATTCGTTGCGGAGGTTTGTAATACGACTGCGACATTGTCTGTAGCCCACGACGCATTTTATTCCCCCAGTCTTTAGTTGCAATGCGGGATGCGGTGATGCGGTCTGCATACTGGCATGTCCAACCGTTTTTTAGGGTGCTATCAAGTTAACTCTAGGACCAGTCCTGGCTAGTAAGTGTTGAGTATGACTTCTGCACCGATCAGTTACAAACGCCAGTGTTTTCCGCCACAGATTATCTCCCATGTTGTTTGGCTCTATCACCGCGTTTCCCTCAGTCTGCGGAACGTGTCAACGACTTTGAGACAGTGGCTTTTGGAGGCATTGCCAAGTTGTTTGAGGTCGGATTTTGAGTTAGTAAATCCCAATGAAAATACCGAGCTCCTTTGCCCGCCTGAAGGGGTACCGTTTTCCTCGTGAGGTCATTGCATATGCCGTTTGGGCATACCATCGTTTTGCAATGAGCACCGCTGATGTTGAGGACCTCCTGGCAGAGCGCGGTGTTATAGTCAGCCGGGAAACTGTTCGGCTTTGGATTAACCGCTTTGGTCGCCATTTCGCCGATTGCATCCGCAAAGATCGGCCAAAGCCAAATAATTGTTATGACCTGCAATCATAATCGACTCGGCTTGCAATCATCGCGTTTTTCGGCTCGAATTATTTGCATCTATCCGAGGGGGCAAACCCACATTATTTGCGAATGAACTCAGATTGTTTGCAACCCCCTGTGTCAGGGATGTTGTCCGCTATTCTATTTTTCTCTATTTTAAGGTGGGCGGGATAGGAAGATGACGTGGGATATTCACCGGAACGAAAAGCGGCAGTGCTTAAGCGGATGCTGCCACCGGGCAACATAGCCATTCGGCAGTTGTCGCGCGAGGAAGGGATTTGCGAGGCGACGCTCCATAAATGGCGGGCTGAGGCGCGCGGCAAAGGCCAGCTTTTGCCCTGCGCTGACACGAGCCCTGAGGGATGGTCCTCGCGTGATAAGTTTGCCGCTGTGTTGGAAACGGCGGCGTTGAATGAGGCTGATTTGGGCGAATACTGCCGCAAGCGCGGGCTCTATCCGGCGCAGATCGCTGCATGGCGGGTCGCTTGTGAGCAGGCAAATGACTGGGACCGCGCCAGCACTGCGCGTCTTGGTCAAGCGACGAAAGAAGAGAAAAAGAAGGTTAAGGATCTGGAACGGGAACTGGCCCGAAAGGAGAAAGCTCTGGCTGAGGCTGCTGCGTTGCTTATTGTCAGTGCTGGATGTATTCTCCCCAAAAGCGCTGGTTGAAAATTCCCCACTTTTTCAGCTTTGACTTTTGTTTGAAGGGGCATGCCCCTTCAAACAAAAGTTGGCCAAACTCTCCTCTACGTTCCTGTTGGAAAGAAGGGGTGTGGAGGAGTGGTCAATCTAGGGAAGATCGTAATGATCCATAATTTGAAGCAGCAGGGACTGTCTGTAAGTGCCATAGCGCGCAAAGCCGGGCTGGATAGAAAGACGGTCAGCAAATACTTACACCAAGGCCTTGAAGCTCCTGTCTACGGCCCCCGCCAGCGTGACGGGCGTGTACTGGAGGAATACAAAGGCTATTTACTTGAGCGACTGGAGCGGTTTCCCGGTCTATCTGCCCGGCGCTTGCTTCGTGAGCTGAAGACACTGGGGTTTAAGGGCGGTTACTCCACTGTAACGGAATATCTTCGCCTGATCCGTCCAGCTCCTCCGCATGCATTTGAACGGCGCTTTGAGACAGCACCAGGCCAGCAGGCACAGGTAGATTTTGCTGAGTTTCAGGTGGAGTTCACCAGTGAACCAGATGTGGTGCGAAAAGTCTTTTTGTTTTCAATGGTGCTGAGTAATTCACGGTTTTTGTGGGGGCGCTATTGTGCCAATCAAAAACTAGAGACAGTCCTGCGTTGTCATATCGCGGCCTTTGAGGTCTTCGGCGGAGCGACACTGGAAGTCCTGTATGATCGCATGAAGACAGCCGTTCTGGGAGAGGAGCCAGATGGCACTGTTCTTTTTAATCCTGCTCTTGTCGCTCTTCTGGACCATTATGGCGCTCAGCCGGATGCCTGCCAGCCCTACCGGGCCAAAACCAAGGGCAAGGTGGAGCGGCCATTTCGTTACATCCGGCAGGATTTTTTCCTTGGTCGTACGTTCCGCGATCTGGACGATCTTAATGCCCAGTTCACACGCTGGTGCAAGGAAATTGCCAATGTCCGTGTTCATGCCACCACCAACCGTGTGGTGGGCGAGGTCTTTGGAGAGGAACAGCCCGCTCTGATCCCTTTGCCAGCGCACCCTTATGATGCTGTTTTACTGGTGGAGCGGCGGGTCACGCGTGATGGCATGGTCTCCGTTGGAGGTAATCTTTATTCAGTGCCGGACACCGTTAAGAAACGGATGGTCGAAGTCCAGCATCACCCGCAAGAGGTGCGCATCTATGAAAACGGTCAGCTCATCGCCACCCATCCGGTCATGGAGGGAAAGAACCAGCGCCGGGTTGATCCATGCCATCGCAAGGCTCCTCCACGGGCAACACAGCGCCGTCGTCTGGCTGCGGAGCCAACCAAACACAGCGGTGTAAACCAACGCCCACTGGAGTTCTATGAAGCGGTAGGCCAACGACTTGCCAGTACTGGAGGTAAGCCATGAGTTCGCTCAGTAAACGCATTCAGTCTTCACTGGTAGGCTTAAAAATGCCGCGGGCTTTAGAGGTGCTCGACCACACGCTGAGCCAATTGGAACAAGGGGAACTCACGGCACTGGAGGCCCTGGATTCTCTGCTCAATGAAGAATATTCAACACGCGAGGGCCGCCGTATCGGCGTCGCCCTGACGACAGCGCGGCTTACTCCGATAAAAACACTGGAAAGCTTCGACTTTACCTTCCAGCCCTCGCTGGACAGGGATCGCATCATGGCTCTAGCCGAACTGGAGTTCATCACTCGCAATGAAGTGGTACACTTTCTCGGTCCACCTGGTACAGGAAAGAGCCATCTGGCAACTGCTCTTGGGGTTGCAGCCGTTAAAGCGGGTAAACGGGTGTATCGCATTGCTTTAGCTCACCTCATCGAAGCCTTGGCAAAAGCTGAAAAAGAAGGGCGGTTGACTGAGAAACTACGCTTCTTTGCACGAACTTCACTGCTAATCGTCGATGAAATCGGTTATCTGCCAATTACCAATGGGGGAGCAAACTTGTTCTTCCAGCTCGTCAATGCCAAATATGAAAAGGGATCCATGATCCTCACCTCAAACCGTGGCTTTGCGGAATGGGGTGAGATCTTTGGTGATCGCGTTATTGCCACAGCCCTTCTCGATCGGCTTTTGCATCATGCCGTCGTCATCCAGATCGAAGGTGCTAGTTATCGGTTGCGCAGCCATGCGGACCTCATGCCAGAGCACGTACGGGCTAACGCTTCAATAGCTCCACCTCCACCACCAAAACGACGCGGCAGGCCACCCAAAAAGGAGAGTTAGACCCACAGACAAGGCTGGTCACCAAATACTCAAACTGAGGACTTTCCGTCCAGCACATGTGGGGAAATTTGACTCAGCATTGACACTTATTCTCAGAAAAAAGGTCTCAGCGATCTGGGGGGGCGCAGAGGACGCATGATCAGCACCCCAGATCGCACAACCGCAGTCGCTCTGATCAACGAGGCTGTCACCGCTGGCGCACGACGCCTCATGGCCTGCGCAGAGCTGGAGATCAGTGAGCGGACATTCAGGAGATGGACGAAAGACGGCCAAATTCAGCCCGATCAGCGGCCTATTGTGCCGCGCCTGGAGCCAGCTAATAAGCTCAGCGAGTATGAGCGTGCCGCAGTGCTGGAGGTCTGTAATTCAGAGGAATTCGCCAGCTTGCCACCCAGCCAGATTGTACCAAAACTGGCCGATCAAGGCCGATATCTGGCGTCTGAATCCAGCTTTTACCGCATCCTGCGCACAGATGGTCAGCAGCATCACCGTGGCCGTGCCAAGCCTCCTGTACGGCGCAAACCACCCACCAGTTATCAGGCCAGAGGGCCCTGCCAGGTGTGGACATGGGACATAACCTGGATGCCCGGACCGATTGCGGGCATGTTCTTCTACCTTTATCTGATCGTGGACATTTTCAGCCGGAAAATCGTCGGCTGGGAAGTGCATGAGCGAGAGAGCGCAGAACGAGCTGCTAAGCTCATCGAAAAGGCGGTGCTGGCCCAGGGCTGTGTTCTGAAACCTCTGGTCCTCCACGCAGATAACGGCAGCCCAATGAAGGGGGCTACCATGAAAACAACGATGGAAAGGCTGGGCATTACAGCGTCCTACAGCCGACCACGTGTCAGCAACGACAATCCCTTTTCAGAAGCGTTATTCCGAACCTGCAAATACCGCCCTGACTGGCCCTCCAGGGGATTTGCCACAAAGGCCGATGCGCAGGCGTGGGTAAAATCCTTCGTCATCTGGTATAACAGCGAGCACTTGCACAGCGCGATCCGCTTCGTTACGCCAGACGCGCGCCATGCAGGGCAGGACCGAGCAACGCTCGACAAACGTGCCAGGATTTATGCAAATGCACGTGCGCAAAAGCCAGAACGCTGGTCAGGAAAAACACGCAACTGGCTACCTGAAGGACCCGTCTGGCTAAACCCGGAACGCGAAATCAGAGACGCTGCATGAAATTGGCGGACAACTTGTTTGACAAACACCGAGGGCAAAGGAATTTATTGCCCCAAGCACCAAAACAATCCAAGTCGATAACACCTCACTTATTCTAGCAACAGATGGCTTTTGGGCCGAACTGAGTGAAAAAGAGCAAAACGCTTTTGTAGCTGGTCACGAAATCGGGATCACATCTGCTTGTGACGACAAAAGCATCTTATGTATTGAGGCGTCTGGTAAGGTGAGCAAGGAATGTTTGTTGCCTCGAGAAAACTTTTATTTGAGAAAAACATTCTAACGGTGGTTGAAATGAGCGACCAATCGCTTGTGGCACTGATTACAGGCATGTTGCTCTGTGACCATACCTGCCGTTCGACCTGAGACCGGACAGGCCCAGCCAGAGCGAAACCTAAACCTAGGATTGACCTCAATCAGCTTGTAATCAGGGCCATGAGCTGCCATTCGAGCGGTTCTATCAATGGTTGAACTAGGTTTCTGGAAAGGATTTTGCCATTAACGCTAAAAGCGCTCTGTGATCACTTGAGTTGCCCAAAACGGATATAGCCTTGTGACAAGAGGGACGGAGAACCGTCATTAACTGTCGATTGCAGCAGATGTCTGATCGTTAAGCAATAAGGACTATGGAATCTGCCTACTAAGTTATTCCACGAGCATTTGGGTGACAGAGCTTCATGTTTTTCAAACTCATCCCGGCACATTCGCCTAGAAAACATGACTAATCACAGCTAGTGTCTTACAAAATTGATTGTGTAATGCTTATTGGATATCTATGACGCCTGCTGAGTTCATCAAAAAGTGGAACAATGTCGAGCTTAAAGAGCGGACAGCGTCCCAATCCCATTTCAACGACCTTTGTAAACTGCTGGAAATTGAGGACCCAATCACAGCGGACCCTAGAGGGGAGTGGTTTACCTTTGAAAAAGGCGCCTCCAAGACGAGTGGTGGCGAAGGCTGGGCCGACGTTTGGCGCAAAAATAGCTTCGCTTGGGAGTACAAGGGCAAGCGCGCCAATCTGGACAAAGCTTTTGATCAGTTGCTGCAATATGCCATCGCACTGGAAAACCCGCCGCTGTTGATCGTCTCTGATATGGACGTTATCCGGTTGCACACAAACTGGACAAACACTGTTCAGAATGTCCACACGATCCAGCTTGAAGATTTGACCGATGCAGCCAACCGCGACCTGTTGCGAAATGCCTTCTTCGATCCTGACAAACTGAAGCCAACCAAGACCCGGAAGTTAGTCACAGAAGAGGCGGCCCAAAGATTTGCTAATATGGCCCAACGCCTGCGTAGTCGTGGCCATGCGCCGCAAGAGGTGGCGCATTTCATCAACCGGCTGGTGTTCTGCATGTTCGCAGAGGATGTGGATCTGCTTCCAAACAAGATATTTGAGCGGATGATAAAAGCCGCCCTGCCCAAGCCAAAAACTTTCGGTATCCATGCTAAATCCTTGTTTGGGGCAATGAAAACCGGCGGGCTTGTTGGTTTTGAAACTGTTGACTGGTTTAACGGCGGGCTATTTGACAGCGATGACGTCTTGCCTTTGGAACACGATGATCTGGATGATCTGGTTTTGGCGGCCAAGCTGGATTGGTCTGATATTGACCCTTCTATTCTTGGTACTCTGTTTGAGCGCGGGTTGGACCCGGAGAAACGTAGCCAACTTGGGGCGCACTACACCGACCGTGATAAGATTATGCAGATCGTGACGCCGGTGATCGTGGAACCGCTTTTGTCTGAATGGGCAGGAGCAAAAGCCCAGATTGAGAGCTTGATAGAAAAAGCACCAAAAGCAACCAAGGAAAAGTTACTACGTGGTAAGGAGCTCGCAGCCCGTACTCGTGCACTGTCTAAGGCCGAGAAATTGCACGTGCATTTTATTGAGCGCCTCAAAGCGTTTCGCGCGCTCGATCCGGCCTGCGGTTCGGGGAACTTTCTGTACATATCGCTACTGGAGCTGAAGAATATCGAACACCGAGTGAACCTAGAGGCTGAGGCACTTGGCCTGCCACGTGGTTTCCCCCAGCTTGGGCCAGAATGTGTGCTAGGGATTGAGCTGTCCAGTTACGCTGCAGAACTAGCGCGTGTGTCGGTGTGGATCGGAGAGATTCAATGGATGCGTCGCAACGGCTTTGAGGCGGCAAAAAATCCAATTTTGCGGACTCTGAATACGATTGAGAATCGTGATGCGGTGCTGAACGCAGACGGCACGCAGGCTAAGTGGCCCAAGGCAGATGTTGTGATCGGTAATCCGCCGTTCTTGGGTGATAGGAGGATGATTGCTGAGCTCGGCGAAGACTATACCTTTAAATTGCGCAGTGCATTTTCCACAATGGTTCCTGGCGGTAGCGATTTGGTCTGCTACTGGTTTGCAAAGGCTTGGGGGCAAATAGAAAATAGTCTGCTCACCCGTGCAGGGCTGGTAGCAACTAATTCGATACGAGGAGGCGCAAATCGAACAATTATCCAGAAAATTGTCAAGAACGGGTGCGTCACTGCCGCGTGGTCAGATGAAGCTTGGACCGTAGAAGGAGCTGCTGTCAGGGTTTCTCTTGTTTGCTTTAGAAAAGAAGCTGCAAAGAAAGTGGTGTTAAACGGTGAGGTCGTAAAGGTTATCTACTCTGATTTAACAACTAATGCGCTTGACTTCGATTTAACGGATGCAACACGGCTGCGAATTAATGAGGGTGTCTGTTTCATAGGTACGCAAAAAAATGGGCCATTCGATATTTCTGGCGAAATTGCTCGAGTTTATCTTAAGAGCCCACTGAACCCAAATGGCAGGCCCAATTCTGATGTGATTTTTCCTTGGAGTAACGGTTCTGCCATAACGCAAAGAGATCCCGATAAATGGATCATCGACTTTGGACCTGCGATGAAACAGGAAGATGCATCACTATACGAAGATCCCTTCGAAAAGGTGGTTTGCGACGTAAAACCGACACGCGAACACTTAAGGCGTGATTGGCATCGCCTGAAATGGTGGTTGCACGGTGATCCACGGCCAGCTCAAAAAAAGGCCGTTTCAAAGCTGCATAGAATGATCGTTTCCCCGCGTGTTTCAAAATATCGCCTATTTGCTTGGCGAAACGCCAAGTTAGTTCCAGACTCTGCTATTGTTGCCATCGCTCGCTATGACAACACCACATTCGGCATTTTGCATTGTAGCTTTCACGAACTTTGGGCGTTGCGGTTGGGCACCTCACTTGAGGATCGGCCGCGCTACACCCCCTCCACCACGTTTGAGACTTATCCCTTCCCTGAGGGCCTCACCCCCAACATACCAGCCGACGATTACGTTGCCGATCCGCGCGCGGTTAAAATCGCCGCCGCCGCTGCTCGGCTGAATGAGTTACGGGAAAACTGGCTCAACCCTGCCGATCTGGTGGATCGCGTGGCAGAGGTAGTACCGGGTTATCCAGATCGCATCGCGCCCAAAGACGGTGCCGCTGCCAAGGAGCTCAAGAAACGCACCCTTACCAATCTCTATAACGCCCGCCCTGCATGGCTTGATCATGCGCATAAGGTGCTGGATGAGGCAGTGGCAGAGGCTTACGGCTGGGGCGATGATTGGCGTGCTGGACTGTTGACCGAGGATGAGATCTTGGCCCGTCTGTTCGACCTGAACCAAACACGCGCCAAGGCTGAGGCTAAAGTTGAAAAATCTGCGAAGACAAAGGCGGCAAAGGTCAAAGCAAAATCAAAGGGTAAGAAAAATGGTAAGTAACCCAACAGTCTGGGGCGTTCACATGGGTGTGCATGTCTCTGACCGGCCTATTGAGGGCGGCTATGTAGGCATCGGTTGGCTCGCTATGGGCGATTTAACAAAAATAGGCGCTAGCCGTGAAGCCTTCAAAACCGCGTTGGTCGCGGCTTATCCAGACAAGAAAACCGGGGCCATTCCAGTCGATGCAGGTTCAATGTTTAAGTTCCTGCATAAAATCAAAGCGGATGACATTGTAGTATACCCGTCCAAATTTGATCGCATGGTGAATATTGGGCGCTTTACAGGCAAAGCAATTTACGTGCCGGATGATCATGACGAATACCCGACACACCAAAAGGTAGAATGGTTAGGCCATTTTCCACGTGACGAGTTCAGCCAGACTGCCTTGAACGAAATCGGTTCATTCCTGACTATGTTTAGGGTGCGTCGCCACGCCAACGAGTTCCTACGCAAAGTAAACCTCATGGGTGATGGAACCACGCCAGACGCGGCAGCGGCTCAGGCGGATGCACAAGATGATATTGCTGATGACGACACCGCTACTGTTTCCGCTACAATACAGGCCGAGACCAGCACGAGTGATTTTGTAATAAAGCGGCTAATGAAAGAGCTTAGTGGCCATCAGTTCGAAGAGTTAATTGCGCATCTTTTGGAATGCATGGGGTATACTGCCCGCGTAACACCAAAATCAGGTGACGGCGGGGTCGATGTTATTGCTCATATGGACCCGTTGGGCTTTCAGCCACCTATTGTAAAGGTACAATGTAAGCGCACAACCAGCCAGACCTCAAGGCCGGATGTTGACCAACTATTAGGGACGCTTGGGGATGGGGAATATGGCCTGTTCATAAACCTAGGCTCTTTTGCTCGTGGTGCGGTCGAACTTGAGCGCAATCGAGCAAAACTGCGGCTGATCAATGGTGAACAGCTCGTAATGATCCTGTTTGAAAACTACGCAAATCTAGCACCTCGATACCGGGTTCTAGTTCCCCTCAAGCAAATTTTTGTACCTGATCTTACGCAGGAATGACTTCTCAAGAAATCAATAGCGGTTCTGTGTTTTGTGCCGCCAAGAAACATACTGCGCTTCGGCACCAAATTTCGATCTAAACAAAATTGAATGAGGTTTACTTGAGATTGAAATATCGATTTAACTCAAGGTGCCTTTAGTCTTTGACAAATGTCAACTTAGGTCACTCAGCAACAAGCTGCCCAAAATCGACCTATGGTTGAAGTCACTTCCTAGCCGGATGTGCCTAGATTTAGGTCGATGGCAGCTATTGGTCAGTTGAGTAATTCCATATCGCCCACAACAGCTACTGTAGAAGCCTCCGGGTGAGCGTGTCTCAACCCATGATGGAACCACCTGAGTGGCAGCTGTTGGCCCTGACTACAAGCTGATTAAGGTCAATCCAAAGTTGAGTCTCGCTCTGGATGGGGTTGTTCGGTAACTAGGTGAATGGTAGCAATGGTCACGCCGCTAACTAGCGGGAACGGCTGTGAGATCCGGCCAACAGCGGACCATTGAACTTGTGAATTGTTGGCTGAACCCTCAATGGCAACGAATTATGCATTCTCATCGTCATGTAGTTCCAGTTTGGTCCGTGCCGCCTGCAAGACTTCTTTGTCAAATTGATTTGGAAAACGAAGGACAACAGCTTCGGCACTCAAATCCAACATGCCCCTATCACGCAGAAGATTATACCCTTCCGACGGTGTAGTTTTAAGCGTCAAATCGGTGAGTGTTTTGTGAACCCCCACGCGGGATATCTTTTGACGAGTTCGACTAAGGCGAATAGTTTTGTTTCGCTCTCCGGACAATACGAACTCGAGTGCAATTATGCTTTTCCAGAAATCCAAGACCACCGGATCACTTGAACTACTATCGTTAGTTGCAGCTACTATCTTAATCAATCGCCGCCGTGCAGCGTCCGCTACGTCTTCTGCCCCTTCGCGCTCAGCATTGGTAATCCAATTTTCGAGCTTATCAGCGTCAGAACAATGGTTAATGATATTGATTAGTTCACTGTGTTTTGTCATCTTACAATTTCCGGCTTCAACCCTATCGCAACTAAGTGGCAACTAGTTCTGCGATTTTGGTCGCGACTTCGGCCATCGTCTCTTCAGTTGTGCTCAGACCTGCTCGAGAAGCTAGCAAGAGGCTGACCTGCTCAAGCTCTTCGTAGGTCGTTTCATGAATAACAGGAATGAGACGCTCACGTCGAAGGAGCGCTGAAAGCTCCTTATCTGCAACACCTTCAGCTGGGAGGCGCCGCAACATGGCTGGAGAAACCAAAACGATACCGATGCGTGAGTTCACCAAGCCCTTGTCGATTGCACGCATCATCGGCACCCCTAGGCCAAGGTCCTTTTCGCTGAACCAAACGCGGACACCACGCGCTTCAAGCAGATCATGCAGTTCCTTCGCTGAACCTTGCCTGTCGTCCCATGCATGGCAGAGAAACACGTCACGAAGGTCAGGCTGCGAGACAGCTAGGTTCTCCACGCTTTCTCTAACCGGTGTCAGCGCCTGCACTTGTTCAGGCGTGTACGAAGCAGTCGAACTCGCTCCAGACCAGCTCGGCTTTTTGGTACGGTTCCCCGAACCGCCCCCGTTCCGACTGCTACTGCTCCCTGAGGGGAGGTATGAAGGGTACGAGTTTGAACTGTAGCTGCTGTGACCACCGTAACCGCCGAAGCGACCGCGACTTCCACATGCAGGGCAGTTTGCAGCGGCGGCCGCTGATTTATGCCCCCTTACTGGTGCGGTGCATCTAGCCATGTCATTTTCTCTCCGTCACCACTACGCTACTTCGTGGAGTAATTGATGCACTTTGTGCCCCATTCAAGTTCAAGAAAAACTTATTGTACACGTCAAAAATACGCAAGCTTAAGTTGTGTCTTCGCTGTGGCTAAGGATGTTCAGAGACATAGCGAATGGCAGCTAATGGTCAGTCGAGTAATTCCATATCGCCAATAAGAGCTACTGTAGAAGCCTCCAGGTGAGCGTGGCTCAACCCATGATGGAACCACCTGAGTGGCTGCTTGTGGCCCTGATTACAGGCATGTTGCGGAGTGACCATTGCTGCCCTTCGCACTAGTGCGGGGCCGAGATAGCCAAAACATTCTAGCTATCTCTGATTGCTGTCATGTCAAACAGGCCTTGAGGTGAGAAAGACAACCCACTTGGGCCTAAGCAAAACACCACAGTGCGGACGAAGCTGTCCTTCAGTTGGCAGCCTTCAACTTGATGACAATCGATTGTTTATCACGGCGAAGATCAATGATTGCGGCTTCTGCCAGAAGGCATCTTGGCCCATCCTGAACGTCAAGCATGATGTCACTAGGCCAAACTGACACTGTCGAAAGGTCTTGAAGATCGAGGTTCTCATCGACGGAAAAAATCAAACCACGCCCTTCGCTAACCGGCATCAGATACGCGTCTGCGAGTTCTTGCTCAACGGCCCCATAGCCCGCAGGAAGGCTGTTTGCATATGAGCCAGCCACGCATATGGAATAGCTTTCAGGAAACAGTGCTCGGCCTTGTATTCTTACATAGTCCCGGCCCGCCAGATGGTGTTCAATATCGGTTTTGTTCATCCACGGCAACTCGCCCGCGCTCGCTGCCCCGCTTACAAAAAGAACTGCAATCAGTGACCCATAAATTAGCCGTCTCATCGGGAAGCCTATCTGCAAATTCGAGCGATATTTGATAGTACTCAATTGGGGAAAATAAGGCCAGCCTTGGGCTCAATGAAACGGTTTCAGAGCCAGCTCCAATGACCGCAAGGGTCAGAAAGGAGTAATCAAAGAGATCTCTCAAATGCGCCCGCAGTACCTTCCAAGCGTGCTGTCTCAACCCATGATGGAGCTGGCCGAGTGACTGCTTGTGGCCCGCCACATCTCGAAGTAGCCATGCCCATTTCCAATTTTATTCGTCGCAGCGAACGTCAACAACGTCAGCATCTTACCAGTTCAAAATCACCAAACGTGGGTGAATGCGATTCAATGTTCCCTTGTTCTTCGTAACGCCCAAATATGCACACTCAGTCCAGTTGGGCCTAAGAGCTGGGCTAAAACGGGACACTCGCGTGGTTCGCGAAGGATCTTGAGCGGCCCTTTGGGCGGTTGTCATGAAGCTAGCGTCAGTTCAGGGAGAGCTTTGTGCCATCACCACACCGAGCTTTCATCTTAAAATCGGTCCTCAATATGAGACAACAATATCTCTACTTTTAAACTCGATCAATTGCAGGGGGATTACCGGAGGAGTAAAGGGCTTCAGAGAGGACTGCTGGGGCAAATCCGTCAGGGTTACAGCTTAAACCTCCAACACCCCCGCAATTCTAAAGGATTGTATTAGAAGCTCCATAATAATCAACTTCCACCTCTAAAGTTAAATCCAACCTTTATGTGACTTTGCTTGACTATAGAACTTAGAAAGCTGTTTCCCGGAGCCATACCTCTCTTTTGGGGAATGACGTTTCGTGCGTTGATCGCCTGTCTATTTGCTATATTGATCAGCGGATGCACCTCTGATCCAAAAAAGCATGCAGAATCATGTGATTATGAAAATTTATTCGAAAATGCCGTCAACCAATCAGGCTATAGTATTTCCAACCCAAATAAAGATCATCTCAAAGTGATAGTCGATCTGTTTTTCCATGAACTAGAAATAAATAGGTGCAATAAAAGAAGTAGTTTTAATTATTTTGACGACGATAATTTAGACTATTGGCAGAAGTTTTATGGAATGAAAATTATATATTACTTTCGCCTGAAGTTACTTTCAAACAACGACATTTGCTTGTCAGGTTTCAGGTTAAACAACCAAGGAGCTCCTTCATATCCAGTTTACTGCAAATACAAAGGATGGATTTTGTCTAATCGGAAGAGCGCTAAATGAACACGCAGAAACACCGTATTATTCTAAATGAACATATCATCCCATATACTGATATCGTACCCATTGTACCAACTTCATCACACTTGTTCATTGCTGGGGTTAACGAGTTCGGAAAAATTATGGTGTTATCAACTTAATTTTGGCTCCAGTTTCGCTTGGTAATTGCAGAGCATGACTTCAGCTCTGATCAGCTACAAGCGCCACCGTTTTTCGCCTCAAATCATTGCCCACGTGGTTTGGCTCTACCATCGCTTCTCGCTGAGTTTGCGCGAGGTGGAAGAAATGCTGCTGGAGCGCGGGATTGAAGTCTCCTATGAACCCATCCGCCGCTGGAGCATCAAGTTTGGTTCGGCTTATGTTCGCCAGCTACGGCGAAAGAAGGCCAGTGCGACTGATGTCTGGCAGTTGGACGAGGTTGTGATCAAGATCCAAGGCAAACGCTATTATCTCTGGCGTGCCGTCAATTAAGACGACTACATACTCGATGAAATCCTTCAAAAACGACGTAATACCAAGGCTGCCAAGCGATTGCTGACCAGTCTTCTGAAGAAGCAATGCGTGTCTCCCAAACGGATCGTCACCGACAAACTCAGTTCTTATGGTACCGCAAAACGCAAGGTCATGCCGAAAGTTGAATAATGGTCCCATAAGGGCCTCAACAACCGGGCCGAAAAGTCGCATTTGCCCCAGTGAAAACGGGAAAGAACCATGCAAAGGTTCAAGTCGCCGGGCCAGCTGCAACGATTCTTGACCGCATTTTCAGGCCTGCGCGATCTCTTTGTCACACCCCACCATCAACGCTGCGCAAGCAACATCCGCGCGCAGCGTCTTAACGCATTTGCCCAGTGGAAGGAGGCCGCCATGATCGACGCCTGAAATGTGCCTGAAGGCCGCTTTTGCGAGAAATTCCAAGTTAAGTTGATAACACCCACGAGCTGAAGCGAACGCACGTTCCCAAGCAAACTTTGCAGCCATTTTCAGATTTGTTGCGTGCGTGATGTCGCCGATGGCCATGTTGGGTTAACCGTCGTCAAAGTTGAGCTGCGGAACAGCCCCCGCTTTGGGGTCTTCGTTCGGTGTGCAGACTATTAGTGGTGTGAGAAAAGATTGCGCCGCAGTATGCCACGATATTATCGTTCTGATGTTACCTCAACCCTTAATTGATCCGCCCGAACGGCATGTGTGGATGGCTCCTGCTTTGCAAGACATTTTTGAGATGATCGGCACCTTTGTCAGAAACAGTCATGTGTCCGGCCTGTTTGCGCGGTTTTGACCGCTGGCCTTGAAGGGTTCCGCAAACCAAGTCCCTATCAGCTAAGCGGGCTATAATGCCCGAGCCATTCGGCGGGGTGTCTTGGTTTTAGCGGCTGACTTTTGCACCATCATTTCGCAGGTCTTGCAATCTCGTGTTCCTAAATCCGCTTCAAATCCTTTTAGGCTGATCTGGGCATGTAAGGTTCGTTCTTTGTTAAAACCGCCCAGACGATCCGGGCTGTCTTGTTGGCCATAGCAACACTCGCCAACCGAGCAGGCTTGCGCTCCAAAAGAGTGGTGAGCCAATTATTTGCGCGATCTGGGTGATGTTTTGTCAGCCTGATGAGCGATGTCATCCCCACGACAAGCAGTTGGCGCAGGTATTGGTCCCCCATTTTAGTGATCCTGCCTAACCGTTCCTTGCCTCCGCTAGATCGATTAGTCGGCGTCAACCCCAACCATGCAGCAAATTCACGACCACTCTTGAACTGGTGTCCATTGCCGATACTCGCAACTAGCGCAGAGGCGGTCACAGGACCAATGCCGGGGATGGTTTGCAACAATTTAACCCTGGGGTCACGTTTGGCTTCAAATCTCAAACGCGTTTCATACCAACGCACCTTTTCCTGCAGTATGTCCAACTGCCCGCACAAATTATGAACGACGTCCTGCACGATTTCGGGCAGTTCCAACTTATTGCCAGCCAACACGCCTTGAGAAAAACCGATAGCGCTTGCTGGGCCTTTAGCGATATACACACCAAACTCTGCCAACATGCTGCGCAAGGCGTTAATCAGTTGGGTACGCTGACGAACCATGAGGTTGCGCGCCCGGTGGAGAGAAAGAAGCGCTTGCTGTTCAATAGATTTGCTCTCCACAAACCGCATTGTAGGACGCGTGACTGCTTCACAAATTGCTTCAGCATCAATGGCATCAGACTTGCCACGTTTCACATAAGGCTTGACGTACATAGGATGGATCAATCGGACTTCATGGCCCAATTTGGTCAACTCACGCGCCCAGTAATGGCTTGTGGCACAGGCTTCCATACCAATAAGGCAAGGATCTATCCGTGTGAAAAACGGAAGTACCTGAGCGCGCCGCAAAGGCCGATTGAAAGCAACTTCTTCACTTTCGTGATACCATGAACCTGAAATATATTCTTGGCTAGGTCGATGCCGATAGTTGTAACTTGCATGGGGTGGCTCCATTCGTTTGCTGTCCATGACAACTGCAGTATGACGCATCACGGCGTTGGTGGGAGCAGGAACCATCCACCCCATCAGCTTAGGTCCCGTTTGACTTGGTTATCGGCCCTAAAACATCTGAACTGCTCTCCTCATTGCTTGGTCTGGTTCGCACGCACGTCAAATCCCTGAGCTAGTTACCAGAGCCTCACATTTGATGCCGACTGCGCATTAACGACAGAGTGATCACTGTCCAAACACCTATCCGTAAGGCCAAGGCCCCAACAGTTCGCATCTCATATGCCACACCTTGAAAAACCTGAAATCCGAACCCCAAAGCAACCAGGCCCGTTGCCACTATGATAAACGCAGACAGACCAAGCCCCCAGTTGCGCTGCAGCCAAATCCCAATTGCAGCACCGATGTAGAGAAAACCAGCTAGAAAGTTGCACCAGAGCACAACTGGCATGTAGTCGCCCGCAGCCGCTTGAGCCTCCACGGGCCCAAATAGGACGCTCCCGCCGGAAATCAGTGTCATCGCCCCAAAAATCATAGCGAAGAGCGCAAAGGACCTCCGCCAAAACGTAGAGCCGTACGATCGGGATTCTGCTGAAGTCATTGTTTGGGAACCTCTGTGAGAGCGGCTTGTGCGTCAAATGAAGGATATAGGATTGGTTATAGAAATATAACTCTATAATGTACCCTTCCTTATTGGAACATGGCTCAGACCTGCTGGGTCTTTGAGGTTCTTGCTAAGGTTCTATAAATTGTTGGCCGGGAGACGTTAAACATCTCCGCCAAATCACTCACGGAGTAATCGCCTGTATCGTACATCCGGCGAAGCTCTTTATGTTGCAGCTCCGAGAGTTTGGGCTTTTTGCCCCTTAGCTTACCTTGCGCTCTGGCCCGCTTCATGCCTTCGCGGGTTCGCAGTCTAATAAGGTCAGCTTCAAACTCGGCAAAAGTGGCAAGGATGTTGAAGAACATCTTCCCCATCGGATCAATCGGATCATAAACGCTGGCGCCCAGCTGCAGCTTCACGCCGCGCTCTGTGAGCTGTTCGGCAATCCATCTGGCGTCCGGTACTGATCTTGCTAGCCGGTCCAGTTTAGCAACAACCAAAGTGTCCCCCTCGCGCACGGCAGCCAATGCTTGATCGAGCCCCGGTCGGGTCCGATTGGTGCCGGTTAATCCGTGATCGCTATAAATTCGGCTGGCATCGACACCAAGATCCCCGAGCGATGATTTTTGGATTTCAAGGTCCTGCTTGTCGGTCGAGCAGCGGGCATAGCCAATCAAGAGGTGTTGTAACGTCAACTTTGGCACCAGTCTACGCGGTTACTTCTGTAGCATGACTTCAGCTCCGATCAGTTATAAGCGCCACCGGTTTCCGCCGCAGATCATTGCCCATATCGTTTGGCTCTACCATCGCTTCTCGCTGAGCCTGCGCGAAGTTGAAGAAATGCTGCTAGAGCGTGGCATTGCTCTCTCCTATGAAACCATACGCCGGTGGGGGATCAAATATGGGCCAGCTTACGTTCGCCGGCTGCCCCGCAAAGCGCCTGGCAATGACGATATCTGGCATTTGGACGAAGTCGTAGTCACCATTCAAGGAAAAAGACATTATCTTTGGCGAGCCGTTGATCAGAATGGATATATCCTCGATGAAATCCTTCAGAAACGGCGCAATACCAAAGCCGCCAAGCGTTTGCTAACCCGCCTTTTGAAAAAGCAAGGTGGAGCTCCAAAGCGGATGATCACCGCCAAGCTTAGGTCCTATGGTGCCGCCAAACGCAAGGTCATGCCTGATGTTGAGCACCGCTCTCACAAAGGCTTGAACAACCGTGCCGAGAACTCGCATTTGCCCTTGCGAAAACGAGAGCGAGCCATGCAGAGGTTTAAATCGCTGGGACAGCTGCAAAGGTTTGTGGCTGTCTTCTCCGGCCTGCGCAATCTCTTCGTTCGACCCCGCGATAAACGTTCTTCAATCGACACTCACCTTCATCGACTTAACGCTTTGGCTCAATGGAAAATGGCTGCCATGATTGATGCATGAAGTGCGCTCAGTTTGGTTTATGCAACCAAACCCAACTTAACGTGACAACACCGGTTGGTACTATCTCAGCACAATCCTGGACGACTACAGCCGCTATATCATTGCGTGGAAGCTCTGCACCAACATGAGGGTTGAAGATGTGACCGACACATTGGATCTGACGTTGCAGGCATCAGGTTGCGACCAGGTTCACGTTGCCCACAAACACCGGTTACTAAGCGATAATGGCTCCAGCTACGTCTCTGGTGATCTGGCAGAATGGTTACAAGGTAAAGGTATGAAGCACACGCGCGGCACACCCTATCACCCCCAAACCCAGGGAAAGATTGAAAGGTGGCATCAAGCTCTGAAGAACCGGATTCTGCTGGAAACCTACTTCCTGCCGGGTGACCTTGAAGCGCAAATTGAAGCCTTCGCCGATCATTACAACCATCGGCGATACCACGAGAGCATCAACAATGTTACACCCGCCGACGTCTACTTCGAGCACGACAAATCTATTCTAGAACAAAGGGAACAGATCAAACGAAAGACACTCGAAATGCGCCGCTTGCATCACAGGCAACACGCCGCATAATCAAACCAACCAGATGAGCCAAACTCTCACTTAGTGTTCGCAGCTCCTGGACCCAAAAACTCTGCAGACGCACAGCCGTTCAGAGCGAACAATGCGCTCAAACTCGCTCGGTGCAAGCCTGATGATTTTACGATCACGGCACCATAGAAATATTTACTCAACCATTGCCGCCACTGATTTGCCTGCGGGGCAAAGGTCTGTCTTCACCCAGTAAACCAAAGCGGCGCGATCAGAAGTATTCAAACGCTGAAAACCAAGATATTCCAGAAATTCTGCACGATGACGGCGTTTTGATCGGCCACCAAAGCTCAATTCTGTTAAGTCAGGATGTTTCGTACCTAATTGTTTCGCCAAATACGAAATAGCTTCAGAAGGAATATCACTTGCACCATAGGCGAAACATCCGTGAGCGGCGAAGTATTGTGTCGTGCAGTCGGCACATAGAGGCTGACCTTGGGTTTTGTACTTAGAAAATCTAGATCAGCGAAATTCAAACTCCAATCACGCGCAAACTCTTCTGTAGATAATTCTGAATGCACTGTACGACTCTTTCTAAAAGAAAGAATGAGCAGCAATTCTATGCCATGAGTGTCAATCTCTACTTTGTTCCTAGATGTTCCTTAAGTCGGCCGGAAACACACGTTCGGGCCGGTTACCCCTGGAGCCTTGATTTTGTCAGTGATAGCTTTACCGACGGCAGACGATTTAGAGTTCTAGCAATTATTGATGATTTTAGCCGTGGATGCCTAGCCCTTGTCCAGGATATATCTTTGTCTGGAGCTAGATTAGTGAGAGAGTTTGAAGCAGTAATCAAGCATCGCGGGCAAGTAGCTACAATCGTTTCAGACAACGGCACAGAAATGACCAACTCTGCAGTTCTCAAATTCTGTCAGGATACGACGTTGAACTGGCATTACATCGCACCCAGCAAACCGATGCAAAACGCATTCGTTGAAAGTTTCACGCACTCATCCTTGGGAAACATAACACCGGCGGCATTCTTAGCAAACAATGGGTTGGAAAAACTGACCGCATAAGGCCCAAATCCTATCGACGGATCTTCTTTACCGCTGGAAGGAAGTTGGGTCCTAGGTCAGGAGTAGGTCACTATGGTTGAAAGTTTAAAGGCATGAGCTGCCATAATTTGGGAGAACAACGCTCAACTTCCATCGATCTGCTTATAAATATTACCCAATTTCTGATTAAACCCCGCCACTATACCAAAGGCACAAGCAATTTTCTTTGAGGACTTCAAAAGCCATTTTCGGGCAGTAATCTCTAAAAACGGAAATGTAATACTTGCCAAGATGAGGCCAAAAATGCCGGCGAAAAACCGACCTAGCCCTTTAAAGAGGATTTTCCGAGCATAACTCCGCGTTCCTAATCGTTTGCGCGTGATGTATGTCTGGGCCGCTGCGACGGAGTAGGATCTTCTGATTTGATATTGAAATGTCAATCTAGCCAGAGGAATTTTCTCCCTGGCAATTGCTTCTGGTACCCAAATAATTGAGTGACCCAAGTCAGTTACCCTATAGAAAAAATCCAAATCTGAACCGCCACTGAAGCGCATATTTTCATCAAATCGAAGCCCATTACCTGCAGGCATTGTTTGTACCAAAGAAGAACAAAATACGACGTTATCGGTACCAGCACTCCTCATCTTAGTTCCTGCCGCTCTCTTGTTACGCGCAACCTGGAATGCCCAGGGTGCTTCCAGGTCTTCTGGTGTAGACTGGGTCCAGCCATGATAAACGGTGGCAGGCCATTTTTTCATAGCTTCAGCGATTAAAACTAACCAATCATCATCAATGCGTTCGTCATCATCAATGAATGCGATCCAATCAGGACATAAGGTCAAGGCTTTTTCAATCGCAGCATTTCGAGCGAAAGGAATTCCTGCACGGGCTTCGTGCGTATAATGAAAGGTATGTGTTATTGCACTTTTCAGTATCGCCTTATCTGCGGTGTCCATCTCTAACGTGTTATTATCACAGACTAAAACTTCAACCTGCAACGCTTCCGTTGGCAGAATGCGAGATATAGAGCTGATGCAATCTAGCAACATATTAGAACGCCCGCGCGTACAGACTGATATAATCAAACGTGAAGGGTGTTCCTGACGTTGCATTTGAACCAAACCGAAGATGTCAGTGCATACGATGCTCAAGCATCTTTAGTATACGCGTGAACCGAGAAAATGACTGAGTTGCAGCAAATGCAAAGCCCTTCCATCCTGCAAAAACGAACCGGCGGACGAAAAGGTATTTAAACATTTCAACAGGTAGCTCAGTTACCAAACGAACACGTAACAACCATAAAGGCTTTTTCTTTTGCGTTTCTGCAGCCAAATCAGAAGTATAATTCATTTTGGATAGGGTATGACCCCAGCTCCGGAATGAAAAATGAAACTGTCGCGACTTCAACAGGCCATTTCATAGCCACTATCCATGTCCATTCGATCATAGGATGGATCTAACTTAATTCGAGCATGTTTTAGATTATACAGTCGCGGCACTTTACGGAAATCGGCAAATAAGCGTGGCTGATTGTCTCCTGGAAGAACCATAGTATTTCGAACCAGAAAACAAGCTTGTTTTGGTTTACCAGCAGAGAACAAATCCAATATTTCGTCTTTAAGCTCTGGAGTAACAACTTCATCCGCGTCGATATAAAAAACCCAGTCACAGCGGCACTGCTGTTCACCAAAACTGCGTTGAGGGCCAAATCCAGCCCATTTGTTGTACATCACGCGTGCACCATGAGACTCCGCAATCTCAACAGTGTTATCTGTTGAACCAGAGTCAATCACCACTATTTCTTGACCTAATCCTTGTAGACTTTCGAGGGTACGACCAATTCGATCGCCTTCATTGAAAGCGCGAATGAGGATAGAAATCGGTGGTAGAGTTCCAGTCATACCCGTTTCCTTTTTTTGTTATTTCGGGAGAACAGTGATAACCAAGGATTCAAATAGGTAGTAATAAGGTCAGAATAGTGGCGAACTCACGTAGCAGTATTCAAGAAAATGTGACGGTGTGTATCACAAGTTGTGGCCGTTTAGATTTACTCTCTAAAACTATCGATAGTTTTATGCCTGACCATCACTCACACATTTCCAATCTTATAGTTATTGATGATGCGAATACTACAGAAATCAAATTCTGGATGGCGGATCATTATCCGGAAGCCTGTGTTCTGTTAAATGAACATCAGCTTGGTCAAATGAAATCCATCGATAAGATGTATAGCTATGTAGACACTCCGCTTATATTCCATGGTGAAGATGATTGGCTTTTTGAAAAAGGCAGTACAATCACGGCCTGTAAAAAAGTTATGGCAGCAGAGCCTGAAGCTAGTGTTGTTTGCGTACGGAAGATCTCTGATTTGCAGCAGAAGTTTCAGGACAATTGTATTCGTAAAGAGATCGACGGCGTAAAATACGCGATGATGCCATTGGACATTCACCCAGAGTGGCTAAGTTTTTCGTTCAACCCCAGCCTGGTAAAAAAGGGCTTATGGGAGCAATACGGCCCCTATGAACAATATGGAACAGAAGAACGCATCTCAATGGTCATGAAGAAAGATGGTTGGATGGTTGCCTTCCTCGACCCGGGTGCTTGCCATCATATCGGCGGAGAGGCGCATGTTGATGATCCTTTCCAACCCAAACGCGCCAATACAATTCTTTCACGATTGAAGCGTTCAGTTCGCAAACGGTGGTACCGGCTTCTTAGAAAGTTCGGCGTGGACGTTTAAATTCCTAATCAGATATCGATAAGTATCCTGTGTTTTTAAGGTGTTATCGATTATTTGAGAATTTTATAGACGACCGGTCTATTTTGACTTAAAACACCCCACATGAAGATGAAAAAGAGCGAAGCAACACGACTGCACATATTGGAGACCGGCCGCAAGCTCATAGCTGCGCAGGGCTTCTCCAGTATGGGCCTGAGTGAATTGCTAAATACCGCTGGGGTGCCGAAGGGGTCGTTCTACCATTACTTTGGTTCCAAAGAGCACTTTGGTTGCGTATTGGTTCAACAGTACCTAGATGAATACATGGCAGCCATGGATACCCTGTTCGTTCCGGATAATGGAAACATGAGGGAGAGGCTGTTTCAGTATTGGAATCTTTGGGAGAACTACCAACATTCTGAGGACGCTTCCAAACACTGCCTGATTGTAAAGCTGAGCGCGGAAATCGCAGATTTCTCAGATGACATGAGAGAGTTGCTGGCGGAAATGACGGCGAAGGTTGAACGGCGTCTTGGTGATGCCATTGAAGCGGGGATTCACGATGGGTCGATAGCCCGCACAGTGGATGCCCGGCTGACGGCACAGATACTCTACCAGATGTGGCTCGGAGCGAGCCTTATCGGAAAACTTACACGGACAAAGGAGTCTCTTCTAAAGGCTCTTAGCGTAACGGAAATGATGTTACCTGCTGCATAGAAAATCCATCAAACCCCTACAAATACAAAACAAATAGACGACCAGTCTAATAATTTAAGGTGAAGATATGAAAATCTTCTATGAAGCAAAACAAGATGCAGACAACGGACGCTCCGGCATTCCACCATTGAGCGACGAAGCTGCAAAAATCCGAGTAACGCCTCCTGGTGTAGAAGGTCCTGGCATTACGCCTGAAGAATTGTTCGCGGTTGGGTATGCATCCTGCTTTGAACATTCTTTGAAGATGGTTTCCGGCCACAAGGAATTTCCGCTTGATGCTTTAGAAGTTCGAGCTGAAGGCAACGTGATTGAAAAATCTGAAGGTGGTTACGTTTTAGACATCGACCTGCATCTGGAATTTTCTGGTTTGACGCGTGAGCAAGCCGACGACGTCATAAATACGGCTCATAATCTTTGCCCCTATTCAAACGCCATTTGCGGCAACGTTGATGTGCGCGTCTACACCAAACTAAACTCATAGAAAATCAATTATTTATCTCTGACATTAGGAAATTTTACATGCCTCAGAATTCCGAAGTAAATCGCCAAGTTGTTCTAGCAGAACGCCCTGTTGGTGCGCCGACCCAAGCCAATTTCCGTGTGAATGAAGCGGCGATTCCAACGCCTGGTGAAGGCGAGATGCTTTTGCGCACCGTTTACCTGTCTCTGGATCCATACATGCGCGGACGCATGAGCGATGCTAAGTCATACGCTGATCCGGTTGAGATTGGTGACCCGATGGTTGGCGGTACAGTTTCCGTTGTAGTGTCATCAAATCTCAAAGGTTTTTCCGAGGGCGACTGGGTTGTTAGCCAAGGCGGTTGGCAGGATTACTCGATCTCCGATGGCCAAATGGTATTCAACCTTGGCAAAGAGCCTGCGATGCCGTCTTGGGCGCTTGGTATTATGGGTATGCCCGGCTTTACAGCATATGCTGGTCTTCTGGAGATTGGCGAGCCTAAACCGGGTGAAACAATCGCCGTTGCAGCTGCGTCCGGACCTGTTGGCGCAACCGTTGGACAGATCGGCAAGATCAAGGGGTGCCGCGTTGTTGGTATCGCTGGCGGCGAGGAAAAGTGCAAACACGCTGTCGAGCATCTCGGCTTTGATGTCTGCCTTGACCGTAACTCACCAACCTTTGCACAGGACCTGAAAGACGCGTGTCCAGCCGGAATTGACGTTTATTTTGAAAACGTTGGCGGTGCTGTGTTTGATGCAGTTCTACCACTGCTCAATGCCAATGCGCGGGTTCCGCTGTGTGGATTGATTTCCCAGTACAACGCAACATCTTTGCCAGACGGCCCTGACCGTATCGGCCTGCTGATGGGCAATTTGCTGGTTAAGAAAATCCGCATGCAGGGCTTTATCATCTTTGATAGTTTCCCAACTCTTTACCCAAAATTTGCAGCAGATATGCAGCAGTGGATTGCAGAGGGTAAAGTAAAGTATCGCGAACAAATGGTTGAAGGTCTGGAAAATGCTCCAGAAGCATTCATAGGTCTTCTTGAAGGCAAGAACTTCGGCAAACTCGTTGTAAAAATCAGCGACTAACCTCCACGCTAATAACAAGAACATCGCGAACACCAGTGCCCGCCGGCGCTGGTGAATGCTCCCCTTTGCCCTGCTGAAAGGTAGATCACTATGAACGTGCTTATGGTCCTTACATCCCACGACAAGCTGGGTGATACAGGCGAGAAAACCGGCTTCTGGCTGGAAGAATTTGCGGCCCCTTACTACACTTTCAAAGATGCTGGCGCGACAATAACACTGGCCTCTCCTGCTGGTGGCCAGCCTCCGCTGGATCCAAAAAGCGACCTACCGGATTTTCAGACAGCAGCAACTGACCGCTTTAAAGCAGATAGCCCAGCCAATGAGGCACTTGCAAACACTGTGAAGCTGGAGAGTGTTTCCGCTGATGAGTTTGACGCGGTCTTCTACCCTGGCGGCCACGGCCCGCTTTGGGATCTGGTTGATGACACTGCCTCTATCGCTTTGATTGAGAAGCTGTATTCAGCAGGCAAGCCGGTTGGCGTTGTCTGTCATGCATCTGCTGCGCTGGTCAACGCGAAAGCGGCTGATGGCTCTGCTCTGGTAAAAGGTAAAAAGGTCACCGGCTTCTCCAACACGGAAGAAGACGCTGTTCAATTGACCAATATTGTACCTTTGCTGGTGGAAGATGCGCTGCAGGAACAAGGTGCAATCTATGAGAAAGGCCCTGATTGGGGATCCTTCACTCTGGTAGACGGCAATCTGATTTCCGGCCAGAACCCGGCATCTTCAGAAGCTACCGCCAAAGCTATTCTGACATTTTTGGGTTAGGTCTAACTCTATCAAATTATAAAGGAGCCGGTGTGGGGTTATGCCCTGCATCGGTTTTTTTGTGCCCCATCCAACATAAAATTCTGAATAGCCACGGGTAGGACAGCCTCATACACGGTACGCGCATAAAACAGATTGCGTTGCTATGTGCGTTGGTTTGCGTGGAACCTGTCAAAACGTACGTTGAGATGCGTTGATCCGCTCTCAGATATACAAAATCGTGACATATGGCGCTAAACTTATCATATTATGCCATATGCCACAGAGCATCCACGTCAGATTCTGCAGGAGATGTCACGCCGTTCTTCGCAACATTGAGCAGACCAACGCACCAAACGGCCCAAGTTTATAGAGACGAGGTGCAGATCATGCAGCGAGCGGTGCTAAGCTTGTTTGACCGGTGGCAACTGACAGATAAGCAGGCCCAGCAAATTGCTGGGCGACATTGCAAAGCGCACCTACCAACGTTGGAAGACGCAGCACAATAGACCTTGCAGCACGCTTCTCCAATCTGCTTGGCATACACAACGCGCTGCGGCGGCATTGCCAATGGTCATCATGCTGATCAAAGCAGCGGAGAACCGCTAAAAAATTGAGAGGCAAAAATCAGCTGCCCAAATTAATACAGGGTGTCATTTTTACAAATGGCATCGAGAGTGATGCAAACCGAAATCACGCTGCGTGAAACCCACGACCAACTTTTGCAGTTAGCTCTGACCGCCGTGGCTTCGATCCTTCCAACAATGACTTGCTTCCTCTGCTAAAACTGAAGACGAAAATACTCAATCAAATACAACCAAGTAACGCGGTACTGAGCAGCCTTGTTGCAGAAAGAAAGTTCAGCTCACAGCTCGGCCTTACCCGTTTAACTCAGCTCGCAATGACGCGTTCGAACGTCGGCCGTTCAAGGTCTGTCATCCGATTGAGGACAGAGACATTGATTTTGGCCTCCGTCTTCTGGTTCGCAAACTTACGGGACTTCAAACTTGTCCCGATGATTTGTTTATAGCGCCCCATCAAGGTCTCGCCTCTTGAACGCCGCCCATACTCCGTCTGCTTCTGCCACCCTATTCTGCCATGTTTCTCAATGAGAAGAATTTCTCGGTCACGGGCCGTAGGAGCGGTCGCAGCCTCTGGGCTGGGGACTGCTGTTTTGGGCGGCGGTATGATGACCTCAACGCCGTCAAAACGGTCAGCTATTTCCTGGCGTGTCGGAGTGCCATCATAAGCTCCATCACCGAGAACCGTGCCAACCGATCCCTCTATCTGGTCCAGCAAATCCGGCACAACAGTTGGATCGCCAACGGTATCTTCTGTCAGTTCAGAACAGATAATTTTGCCGGTGTCCAGGTCCAAACCAAGGTGAAGTTTGTGCTGTTTTCTGCGTTTCTTCTTGGTTCCGTGTTTGTTTTCCTGCCACTCACCAGCCCCAAACATCTCTATACCCGTGCTATCGATCACAAGAGTTGCCGCGCCAGTATCCTTTTCAGATTTGACTTTGGAAGGGTACAACCCACCAGCTCTACGTGACAGGGTGCTATAGTCAGGAACAGCCAAATCAAGCCCCATCAAAGCGAACACTGACTGAACAATCCTTGTGTCTGCCGCAAAGCTAAACCAAACACGGATTTGACACTCAAACAGGTTTTAATGGCAAGATCTAAATACTTGGCGGTCTCCCGCGGCGGTTGCTCGTTGGTGCGAGCCAGGCACCGACAACGCTGTCTTCAACCCAGACTGTGATGTCTCCACGCCGACGCAGGCTTTCATTACACTCCGACCAGTTCGTCACCTTATATTCGATTTTCGCAACCTTGTGACGACGGTCGGCATTGTGTTCAAACGGCATAAAGGAAGTCTTCAAAAAAGAGATTTTCAGAGAAAATACACTTCATCAGGGGAATATTGCAACAACGCCCTTTTTATCAGCCCATACTTCTCAATTGTAGAAAATCTATCAATTCGGTGTTTGATTACAGATCAAAACCGAAATAGCGGTTCGCGTTGTTGAAGCTGACGTCCTGAACCAACTGGCCTAGCAGTTTTATATCATTAGGAGCTTCACCCTCGACGACCCATGTTCCTATCATATTGCAGAGGATGCGACGGAAGTATTCGTGGCGAGTGTAGGAAAGGAACGAGCGGCTATCTGTCAACATTCCGATAAAACGGGAAAGCAAGCCCAGCTGAGAGAGTTGCTCCATCTGACGCAGCATGCCGTCCTTTTGGTCATTGAACCACCAGCCAGATCCGAACTGAATTTTGCCCACAACGTCGCCACCTTGGAAGTTACCACACATGGCGCTGATAACCTCATTGTCACGGGGGTTCAGACAATACAGAATGGTTCGCGGAAGGGCATCGTCCTCATCGAGCGCATTCAGTAGTTTGCTCAAAGGGTCTGCAATCAAACCATCATTGATACTATCGAACCCAGTATCTGGTCCCAGCAATCCAAACATCCGAGAGCTGTTATTCCGCATAGCGCCAATGTGATACTGCATGGCCCAACCACGGCGCGCGTATTCCTTACCGAGGAAAATCAGTACGGCTGTTTTAATCGCATCAGCCTCTTTCTGACCCACCAGTTTACCAGAAAGGCGGGTTGCCAGAGCTGTGTTCAACTCAACTTTTGTTGCGACTTCGTAAACGACTGTATCCAGAGCATGATCTGAGATCGTGCAACCATGTGCTGCAAAGTAATCCAACCGATTGGAAAGGGCAGAACAAAGATCTTCAAAACTGGAAATCTCGACGCCAGAAACCTCAGCAAGCTTTGACAGGTACTCGACATAGGATGGCGCATTGATGAGGAAGGATTTATCTGGCCGCCAAGATGGGTTCATCTTAATTTTAAAGCTGGCGTCCTCTGCTGCTGCTTTGTGGTAAGCGAGGTCGTCGATAGGGTCGTCGGTGGTGCCCACCATCCGAACATTCATCTTTTCCATTATGGAACGAGCAGAAAACTCGGGGGCCGCCAACATTTCGTTGGTGCGGTTCCAAACGCCCTCAGCTGTGTCTCCATTCAACACGCAGTCATCAATACCAAAAGGACGGCGCAGCTCAAGGTGTGTCCAGTGGTACAGTGGATTGCCTATGGTTGCCGGAACAGTTTCTGCCCATTTCTGGAATTTCTCTCGGTCGGAAACATCAGAACCAGTGCAGTACTTTTCCTCCACCGCATTGGTGCGCATTGCACGCCATTTGTAATGATCACCCTTTAGCCAGATCTCGGTAAGGTTCGCGAACTGATGATCGGTTGCAACCAGCTCCGGTTGCAAATGGCAATGATAATCTATGATGGGCATATCCCTGGCGAAATCATGGTAGAATTCGCGGGCCACATCAGAATGAAGGAGGAAATCTTCCGTCAAAAACTTAGTCATGGTGATGGTCTCTTTTTGAAAAACTATGCAATTGAAATGACTTATACGAGTGTCAAAACCGACCATTGGTCTAGACGTTCAAGGCTAAATGGCTCGGCCTGCAAGAAGGTGAGCGCCTCCCTCACCAACGACACCAATCCATCGCTTTCCAATGATTTACCCCAGAACGCTTCTTCCCCCAGATAGGCACGGATCATTGCGTCTTGTCCTGCGGATTGCTCCAGAGACTTGAGTGCCTCAAACCGAGCAATCGTGTCATCTGAATCGCGTGGCTGCAGATCAGCGGCCTGTGAGAATTTGCCGGCGTAGAACGCTAGCCATGCAGCCAATGACAGAGCCATACGGCGTGGTGGCTTGCCGTTTGCAGCGAGGTATTTTTCAAAACGAGGCAAATTGCGGGTCTGGAATTTGCTGATTCCGTTGAGCGAAATATCGTGCCAGCGATGCTTGATATAGGGGTTCGCAAATCGACGTAGAACTTCAGAACTGAATTCAACAATCTCCGCTTCGGGCAGAGAAAGAAATGGCATAATTTCGTCATCCAGCATGCCCTTTAGAAAGGCACTGCCGGAAGAGTTTTCAATTGCGGTTTGCACGATTTCGGTGCCGGACAACAAGGCCAGCGGGCAGAAGCCAGTATGAGCACCATTCAAAATGGCCACCTTGCGCTCTTTATATCCGTCAGCATTGGCCGTTATCAGTGTACCCTCGTCATGTTCGCCCAATGGCAACAAAAGATCTGGTTGACCCTCACGTTTCTCAATCACTAGAAAGTGGAAGAGTTCTGCTGTCACCATCAATGGGTCGTCATAACCAAGTTCAGCTTTCAACGCTTCAGCTTCTTCCCGCGGATATCCAGGAACAATACGATCAACCAATGTGTTGTAAAACGCAGAGTTTTCGCCAATCCAATTGATGAAGGAAGTCGGCAAACCCCAATCGTGAGCATGCAGCAAAACAGTTTTTTCGAGATTGTCACCGTTCTTGTCGATCAACTCACAGGGAAGAAACTGGAAACCCGGCGCCAGCTCTTCTCCGCAACTTTTAAACCGCTCCAGCAGGAGGCGCGTCACCTTTGCAGGAAAGGAAACTGGCGGCTCGTCCTGCAATTGACATTCTGCAATATACGTGATGCCGGCTTCTGTCGTATTGGAGATGACCGTTGTGAAGTTAGTATTGTGCGCAAGCTCTAGTGTTGCTTGCCAATCAGTCGCTGCAGAGATTTCACGGCGAACACAGGCGATTTGCCTTACATCAGAAGCAGGATGCCCCTTTGCATCCACACCGCGGGTGATCGCGGTGTATACGCCATCGGAGTCATTGAGGGAGAAGGGAATGCCACCATCAATAGGGCGAACAACCACAACCCCGAAATCAGTTCCCGCCATTTCGTTCATGTGGTCAATTTTCCAGTCCATAAAGGCCCGAAGAAAATTGCCTTCACCAAACTGAATCACGCGTTCTGTTGGACGGGGCCGCCCGCCCAGAATCTCAGCTGAAATGCGCTTCATGGTTTTCTCCCTATATTTTATCGTAGCCAGTTTGGTTAAAGCGTAACGCCGGTTTTGAAAATTACGATCTCTTGCATGCGATTGATCTCATTCAATGTTTTTCGGCCACTGGCCACATCCATCAAGTAACTGGCAAAATTATTTGAAACCAAATCCTTGTCCGTATCTTCCTGCACCAACGCACCAGCAGAAAAATCGATCCAATGTTTTTTTCTATCAGCCAACTCGGAGTTAGAAGCCACTTTCACTGTTGGGATGACCGTCCCGAGAGGATTGCCGCGACCTGTTGTAAACAGCACCAAATGACAACCCGTAGCTGCGAGAGAGGTGATTGCTGTTCCGTCATTGCCAGGAGCTTCAAGCAAATTCAGGCCGGACTTGGTCAGACGGCCCTGATAGCGCAGAACGTCCGTCACGATAGCCGTTCCAGCTTTTTGCGTGCAGCCGAGTGACTTCTCTTCCAATGTCGTAATGCCGCCATCCTTGTTCCCAGGAGACGGATTTTCGTAGATTGGTTGATTGTGGTCGATGAAGTACTGCTTGAAATCATTGATCAGAGAAACAATGTCCGCAAACACCGATTGGTTCTCTGCCCGCGCCATGAGGATGCGCTCAGCACCAAACATCTCTGGCACCTCCGTTAATACGGTGGTGCCTCCCCTGCTACAGAGCCAATCTGAGAATGCCCCCAGCAAGGGGTTGGCGGTGATACCTGAAAACCCATCGGAGCCACCACATTTCAAACCCACACGCAGGCGATTGACGCCAACTGGTACACGCTTGTCAGACTTCAGGTTCTTGGCGAGGTCTTGCAGATGACGATAGGCAGTCTCAAACTCATTATCAGTATCCTGCGCTATCATGCAACGCAGCCGGGATGGATCAGGCATATCGAGCCCATCCAAAAACTCTTTGAGTGTGTTGTTCTCACACCCCAACCCCATCACAAGCACACCACCAGCATTTGGGTGCATCACCAGATTTTGCAGGATAGTGCGGGTGTTGATGTGGTCATCTCCCAACTGGGAGCAACCAAAAGGATGAGCCAGCACAGTGACCTGTGTGCCCTCAGGAAGGGTTTCCGTTCCTTCAAACTGACGAGCAACGGAATGAGCTATCCCATTTACGCACCCTACAAGGGGAACGATCCAGAGATCATTGCGGATACCGATATCACCATTGGCCCGCTCATAGGCTTGTATTTGGGGGATTTCCTGCTCAGTTTTAAGGCGCTCTGGTGTGCCGGAATAAGTGTAAATCTCATCGGTGCCCAAACCGGTTTTCAAGTTGTGAGAGTGAATATGCTCCCCGCACCTTATTGCGGTGCGAGCCTTACCAATAGAGGCTCCGTACTTTATTACGTGGTCACCCTGGGCAATGTTATTGAGCGCAATTTTATGACCCGCGGGGATATCCTGAAGCAGTCGAACTCCCTCAACAACCTCATTCTTCTTGAATGGTTTTAGCGCGATAAGAACAGTGTCATCGCGATGAATTTGCATGTGTGATCTCACGGCGACTCCAGACCTTGGCTCTGCGTGCTTTGTGCACGGGCGTTATTGTTTAACTTCTAGGGGGAGACGAAGGGTGTTTGCACACCCCTCGTGCTGGTTAGTGCATACCAAACAAATTTGGTAGGAAGAGCGAGAGCTCAGGGATGTAGATGATCGCCATAAGTGCAACCAACAAGGCGCCAAAGAAAGGTAGCATTGGCCGGATCATCTCGTGCAGTTTGACACCTGAGACAGAGCACCCGACGAAAAGAGCAGCCCCAACAGGTGGAGTGCAGAGGCCAATACAGAGGTTGGCAACCAGCATGATACCGAAGTGGACCGGATCCATGCCGAGACTCTTAGCGATTGGCAAGAAGATTGGCGTGAAGATCAGAACCGCTGGCGTCATATCCATGAACACACCTACAATGAGCAGGATCACGTTGATAATCAGCAGAATAACAAATGGGTTTTCCGAAACTGCGAGCAGCGCGTCAGTGATCATGTAAGGGATGTCTGCGCGGGTCATAACCCAGGACATGCCAATTGAGATCGCAATCAGAACCAAGACAATTGACGTGGTAACAACAGCGTCAAGCAACAGCTTGGGAAGCTGACGTGGTTTGATCTCACGGTACACAATCACAGAAAGGAAAAACGCATAAACAACCGCGATTGCAGACGCTTCAGTTGCTGTAAATACACCACCCAGAATACCGCCCATAACGATGATTACCAGCAGCAAGCTTGGAATCGCATCCCATGTCACCTTCAACGCCTGTTTAAAGGTCGGACTTTCGGCAACCGGATATCCTCTACGCTTGGCAATGATGCTGCCCACCGTCATGAGGCTCAGGCCCATCAATATGCCTGGGAGATAACCAGCCATAAACAACGTAGCAACAGAGACCCCACCGGCGGTCAATGCATAAATGATCAACACGTTAGACGGTGGAATAAGCAGGCCCGTGATGCAAGAGGTCACATTCACAGCGGCTGAGTACGCAGGATGATAGCCAGCTTCTTTCTGCAAGGGCGCCATAGTGCCGCCGACAGCCGCCGCCGCCGCTGTTGCAGAACCAGAGATGGAGCCAAACAGCATGTTCGCCATAATGTTGACGTGCGCCAGAGAACCCGGCATGCGGCCAACAAGGATCTGCGAAAACCTGATCAGGCGGATGGCAATTCCGCCGCTGTTCATCAATACGCCCGCCAAAATGAAGAACGGAATCGCCAATAGAGCGAAACTATCCAATCCGGCAACCATACGCTGACTGATGACAGCAAGAATAACTTCAATAGGCATCATCATTGCACCAGCAACGATGGCGGAAACACCAAGTGAGAATGCGATAGGTACGCCAGTAAACACGAGGAAGAAAAAGGACCCAAAGAGAGCGAATGCTACATACCACTCCATCACGCAGCTCCATCCTGTTTGAGATCATGGGAGAGTTCAGGTGCGCCTGCTTTTTGCGCTGAACTGAATAAGGTGCGAAGAGCTTCTACAGTAAAGTGAAGAGAATAAATCACAATCACCGTCCCACTGAGCGGCAGCACCATATAGATGTATTCCATTGGTAAAAGCATAGCTGGAGAGAGTTGACCAGTGGCTTGAACTTTCAAGAGAAGACGCATTCCACCGAAGATCATCGTCGCTGCCGCAAATCCACCAACGACCAAATTGGTGTAGGCGACACACAGCAGTTTTTTGCGACCTGTCAGCTGACCAGTGAAGAGATCAATCGCCAAATGACGTTGTGCACCTACACAATATGCACCACCCAAGAGGCCGACCCAGATCATAGCAAATCGGGCGATTTCATCAGTAGAGGTGCTTGGCTGTCCAAGGACATAACGGCTTACGACTTGCCAGGTAACGCAAACCACCAGCAACGCCATAACCGACACGCTGAAAGCAGCAATGACTAGGTCTATGAATTTTTTGAGTTTATTTGGAAGCATGACGCCTCTCCAAAACGAAGGCAAACATGAGGCAACTCAAGTGTCGCTGCCAGAAAAAGGAGGGACGCAATGCCTCCCCCCCCATATTTTCGCGAGACTATTTGCCTACAGCTTCGATGCGCTCGATCCATGAGTATTTTTTTGGATCTTTTTTGGCGTCATCGTAAATTGGCTGCAATGCTTCACGGAACGCAGTTTTATCAACTTTGTAGAAGGTTGCGCCAGACTCAGCTGCTTTCTTGCGAGAGTTCGCAACTTCCTTTTCCCAAAGCACCTGCTCGAATTTTTCTGACATCTCAGCGGTTTTCATGAGGATTTCACGCTGTTCTTCAGAAAGAGCTTCCCATGTCTGGGTTGCAATCACGAGGTAATCCGGCACAGAGGTGTGACGATCCTCGGAGTAATGTTTTGCAACTTCAACATGGCGGGTCTGGTAGTAGGATGGCTCATTGTTTTCAGCACCATCAATAACGCCCTGTTGCAGAGCGGTGTAGACTTCACCAAAAGAGATCGGCGCAGGAGAACCGCCAAGAAGCTCAATCATCTTATTGGTTGTTGGCGTGGAAACAACGCGGATTTTCATGCCCTTCATATCGGCAGGAGACTGAATTGGTTTACCAGCGTAGAAACTACGCTCACCAGCAACGTATCCAGCGATCGGAAGGAAGCCCTTTTCCTTAGGCAACTGCATTAATTCGCGACCAATTTCTCCAAAGAGAACCTGATTGAAATGCTCTTGGGAACGGAACAAGTAAGGCATGCTGAAAACCGAGAATGCGCTCTCAAAAGCTTCCATTTCACTGGCAGAACCTTTGGTCATGTCCAGCGCACCCTGCTGAAGCATTTCCAGCGTTTCGCGGGGGCCACCCATCTGTCCACCTGGGTAGATGCGCAGCTTCATTTTGCCGCCGGACAATTCCTTCATGTCAGCAGCCATTTTATCAAGTGTCTGTGCAACAACATGGCTAGGGTCAAGGTTGTGTGCGAGACGCAGTGTGACTGCTTCCAGCGCAAAAGCAGAAACTGATGACAGTGCAGCAGGTAGTGCAACAATCAGGCCGAGAGCGAGCATTGAATATTTTTTGGTCATGTGATCCCAATCTTCAGCAGACCCACTTTCAACCCGAAAAATGCAGTGTCGTATTGATTTGAAGCAGCCCAACACAGTGCATATTCATGATGAAAATTTGTTCTACCAAAACCTCCGATACGAATTAGACAGTTTAGATTTCCCGATGCACTAGTTCCGTCCAAAGAACTTGGCACTAAAAGTTGTTATACCAATTATTTTGAATTAGCAAATCAGAGTTGTATGGATTGAGCGCAGATGAATTGGATAGCGTTAAGTAAGAACTCCTACTAACTTAGTAAAAATTCTACAAAATCAATAAGATAACACGATTAACGCACAATATTGTCGCAGGCACAGCTCAGCGGCGTTGCGTTGTTGTGGAACCGCGTGCAGTCACAATTTTCAGTTATGGAAGTTTTTGTTATACCAATTCTTGAATCATTGAACCGGGTACAATGCTGCAAACGGCAAAGTAGATGACCTTTACGATCCACCCACCCATGTCATTCAACGGCTTAAAGCTTGGAGAGGATTAATTTCATTCATCCAATGCAGACGAAGCATTATAAAGTGCATTTTTCGTGCTCTCAATATGATTCCACATTGCGTTATAAGCCCGCTTGGGGTTACGAGCGCCAATTGCCTCAACGATTTCCTGGTGTTCCTTATACCAGCTGTTCAGATCTTTGACTTCGATGTGCTTGTGCAAATTCATCCAAAGCGGGTTCTTCTTTCGGCCATGCCAGAGAAACTCAACCAATAACGTAAGCACTGGGTTCCCTGATGAACGAGCCAACTGAATATGAAACTCTTTATCCCATTCAGAATCGCGGGCTTGGTCTTCTGAAGCCGCTGATTTCTGGATATCTTTGAGCGCTTCAAGATCCTCAGGCGTTGCATAAACCGCAGCAAGTTCGACAATCAAGCACTCCACCTGCTGACGAGCTTCCAACATTTCGAAAGGTCCAGTTTCCTGAAGGCCCTCGATGAGATGACGAAGAGCCTTCTCCGCCTCACCTGTTACTGGCTTAGCTGAACTGGAGTGATCAGCGATGATATGAATTCCAGAGCCCTTGCGAACGGAAACGATGCCTTCAATTTCCAGCATTATGATGGCTTCACGCACCACAGTACGGCTAATGCCCAACTCCTGCCCAATCACTCGTTCTGGCGGCAACTTCCCGCCAACGGGATATTCTCCACTCGCAATTCTGCTTTTCAACGTTTCGCCAATGGATTGGTAGAGTCTGTTTGAAGGAATGTTCATAAATTGCCGCTGCACTAGGTAGTATGAAATCAATTAGATAACATAGTTAGCTCTGATATTCTTGTCTTCTGAAAGACTACGTGCAAACACAAATTTGCGACACAACCCAGCAAGGATAGGCTTTCTCAACGAAGGCGACAACCTTGTCCGAAAATTGGAGGTGCCTCAAGGTGCTATAACGCTAACTTTGGCACCAATCTGGGCCGTTGCTTCTGTAGCATGACTTCAGCTCCGACTAAATCCAACTTAACGTGGCAACACCCATAATCTGCCCCATGGCGTATGTAATGCGATCCTGCTGCCTCTGGTTGGTGAGTTCAACGCAGAGCAAGTGCCTCAACGATCTAAAGATGTTGCTGTTGCCCTTGGCGGTGATATGACCGACCTTTCAGCGGAGTAAGGCGCAGCGATGTGCTAAACGCTTTTCGTCACCCTAGAGATTTTTTCTTCAAAAAACAGTTCGCAACCGGCTTCGTCCGACCTGGACAACTGACTTTCCAGCGTCTGACCCTTTGTTGAGACGCCCGCGGAACCAATCTTCACGCAACACCCCAATTACGGCTATGTAATGAAGGGGCCAAGGTGGAATTGTGCAACAGCGCCCTTCAAGGCAATGTCTTAGTGGTTCGTTGTCTCATCAGCTCCCGAATAACTTCTTCCATAAAAATGAAAAAGAGGGTCCTGGTCTTTTCATAAGGTCGTAAATCACTTGGTTGGGTGTCATTGGTCAAACAAAAGATCTTATCAAATTGCTTTACGATCGATGGATTGTACTCTTCAACAATGATTGCCACATCTCCGCCCTTCTCTTTTGTGTTCTGGTAGATTTCCTCGAAGGACTTGAAAGTACCGGTCACTGTAAAGATGAGCAGTAGAGTTTTTTCATCGGTCATGGAAAATGCAGATAGCTCGTCCGGGACCGCTATCGTAACTTTGTTAGTGCAGACCTTAAGCTTGTATTCAAAATACTGTGCACACAGATACGACGGCCCATACCCCAGGAGCACAAGCTTGTCGCTTGCATTTATCAGTTCGGCGATCTCGCTTACTTTTGTGCTGTCAAAGCCCTCTATGAAATGCTGAAGCCGGGTCAATTCGGAAGAATGGTTCGTCTCAGGTAATTTTTTCCCATACAGAAAATCAAGATACTGCTTGTAGTTGCTGAAGCCGAGTTTCTTGGCAAACTTGGATATCTTGGAGACTGAACAGTCGCACAAATTTGCAGCTTCAGCGATGCGAATGGTGTCGACTGTCTTGCTGTGCTCTGAGAGAGACGAATGAATCCTCAGTTCCAGCGGGTTCAAAGCATCGAAGTCAATTTTGATCATGAAAAATTCCAAATTGCAATTGGCGATGAGATTAGCAGGAAACCGATCAATAGCACAGAGGAGGTGGAAAATTTTCCAATTCAATAATGGAAAATTTTCCATTAAACAATATTTATGTGCAATAAATAGGAAAATCTTCCATTAATTCTTGATTGAATCGCAATCCTTCAGTACCGTTCTTCACACATTGAAGAAATTTTCCAATTCGTGCGGGAGTAAGAGACTTGGATTCTAAGACTGTTTTGGACCATTTAGCGAAAATCATAGCCCCAGATCAGATCAATACGAATGAGGAGGATCTGTATGAGGCTTCTGCGGACAGGTATAAGAAATATGCCAAGGCAAGGAAGGTCTTGGACGTTCCAGCACCGATAGCTATCGTCTACCCAAAGAGTGCTGAGGAAGTCAGTGAGCTATTAAAGTTCTGCAATGACAACAGCATCAATGTGATCCCCCGCGCTGGCATGACCGCGACAGAGGGCGGACTTGAGAACTGGAAAGAAACCACCCTCGTTGTTGATACGCTGCACCTGGACAAAATCATAAAAATCGATCCATACAACAGCCAGGTTACAGTGCAGGCTGGTGTTCTCTTGCAGGAGCTTGAAGACGAGTTACGCAAGATTGGTTACACCACAGGTCATTCACCTCAGTCCAAGCCTGTTGCCAAATACGGCGGTCTGGTCGCGACCCGGAGCATTGGTCAGTTTTCAACTCTCTACGGTGGGATTGAAGACATGGTTGTTGGTCTGGAATGTGTGTTCCCAGACGGTCATATCTCCCGAATTAAAAATGTTTCACGTCGCGCTGGTGGCCCAGACATCCGGCACATTGTCATTGGTAACGAAGGCGCACTTTGTTACATCACCGAGGTCACCGTCAAGATCTTCAAGTACTATGGCGAAAACAACAAGTTCTACGGTTACCTGACCAAAGACATCGAAACCGGTATCAAGATCCTTCGTGAAGTTATGGTCAATGGATTCCGCCCATCCGTTGCCCGCGCCTATTCCGAGGAAGATGCAGCTCAACATTTCTACCATTTCCATGAGGGCAAGTGCATTGTGCTGTTCATGGCAGAAGGTCCAGAGGGCATCGTTAAGGCCACCGGAGAAGCCATCGAAGAGGCCGTCAAAAAGTTCGAGGACGGTATCGAGAAGCAGGTGGACAGCTCACTGATTGAAGGTTGGTTTAACAACCTGAATTGGTCGCAGCAGGACATCGATGATGAATTTGAGGAAATGCGTCAGGGCAATTCCCACGCAGGGTACACAACTGAGATCTCTGCGGATTGGAAAACCATCCCGATCATCTACAAGAATGTCATAGAACGGGTGCGTTCCGAATTTGAACGGGCTGAGGACATCACTATGTTGGGCGGTCACTCCTCCCATAGTTACCTCAACGGCACCAATATGTACTTCGTGTACAACTACAAGATCCACTGCGAGCCGGAAGATGAGTTGATCACCTACCACCATCCTATCCAGAAGATCATTGTGGAAGAGACCCTTAAGCATGGCGGTTCCATGTGTCACCACCACGGCATCGGCAAATTCCGGAGTGAGTGGACTGGTGCAGAGCACGGTTCCGCTTACTACATGCTCGAAAAACTCAAAGAAGCCTTCGATCCGAAAGGCATCATGAATTACGGAACAATCTACCCGCAGGATGAGATGAAAAAATACATCTACCAGCAGGAGACAGATTCCTAGGAATGAGCACATCACTAAGGGCACTGGCAGGAAACTTGGGAGCGCAGAGCTTCCTGCCAGTCTACTTCAAATCCAATATCTGGGAGGATATCTATGCACAAGGATAACTTGAAACGTTATTTTCAGTTCTTTCTGATCGTGATTGCCGCGGGGGCCATTTACCCGGTCATCTATCTCAGAACGAATTATCAGGAAACTATTCTCGAAGTGTTCAATCTGGCACTTCCTGATTTAAATAATTTCTATTCTGTTTTGGGCCTGGCTTTTGTCTTTGGTTACATTCCCAGCGGCCTGCTTAGCGATAAGTTTTCTGCCAAATGGCTCATCTCCATCTCACTGATAGGTACGGCAATCTGTGGTTTCTGGTTCGGTACGGTGCCTGACCAATCGCAGGTCCGGATAATTTTCTTGCTTTGGGGTTTCTTCGCAGTCTTCACATTCTGGAGCTCTCATATGAAGATTGTGAAGATGCTTGCCAGAACCTCTGAAGAGGGGCGTTTCTTTGGTATTCTCGACGGTGGTCGCGGTGTTGTTGAAGCTCTCATGGGCACGATCGGTCTTGCTGTTTTTGCTGCTGTTCTTGGCTCAAGCGAACTCCTTGTCGATAAGTCTTCTGCGCTTGTTTCTGTTATCAATCTTTATTCCGCTATCGTGCTTGCAGCTGCCGTTCTCATCATCATCTTTGTTGAAAGCGAAGAAAATCTGGCGCGTCACGCTGAAGGTAGCGGTGACCGTTCTGAAGCAGAAAAATTCCAGCTTCGCGATGTCGCCAAACTCCTGAAGAACAAAAACGTGTTCCTCATGGGTAGCATTATCTTCATGGGCTATGCGGTTTTCTGGACTGTTTACTACCTTGGTGGGTTCATGCAGACAAACGCTGGTGTTGACGCTGTTACGGTCGGCATTGTCATGACTGTTGTCTTGTGGATGCGTCCTGTAGGTGGTTTCATTGGTGGTTATCTTGCCGACCGTATTGGGCGCGCAAAAACGATCTGCGGTGCCGTACTCGGGTCTTCCACCTTGCTGGTGATCGTCGCAATCATGCCGCTCGACTCAAAACCGTTGTTGTTCGTTATCATCGTTGCACTTGGTGCTTTCCTTTATGCAATCCGGGGCACTTACTGGTCTTTGCTGGGCAGATGTCAGATTGATGCGGTGATGATGGGTACAGCCATCGGGGTGATCTCCTTCATGGGTTACCTTCCGGATATCATCCTGCCACAGCTGAATTCCTACTTGTGGAACGTCTTTGGTGCGACTGGTGGATACAATGCCTACTTCATCGTGAGTGCCGGGTTTGGTGTGCTCGGTGGCATACTGGCTCTGGTCCATCTCAAGTTGAACAGTGAAGTTGAAGCTGAAGCTGAGCTGAAACCGGTACTAGAAAGCTGATGAAACTAATCTGTGTCGTAAAATTTGTTCCGGATGTGGATGGCTTTGAATATGACCATGAGAAGCATGTCCTCATCCGGGAGAGTAGCCGGTTAAAAATTAACCCGGACGATGAGTGCGCCATTGGGTTTGCGCTTAAGATGAAGAAGAAACATCCTGATATGTTCATCGAAGTGCTCACTATGGGGCCTAAATCGATCACTCCATTGCTCGAAGATATCCTTCGTGTTGGTGTCGACCGAGGAACCATCATCTCCGACAAATTATACGCCGGTAGCGATACCTGGGTTACGAGCAGGATTTTAGGGAGGTACCTCGCCTCAGCCGACTACGATTGTATCTTAACGGGCAGTCATGCCGCTGATGGCGACACATCCCATGTACCACCACAGATCGCGGAGCTTTTGGGGCACAGTCAGCTTTCCTGCATCACCAGAGTTGATGAGGACGCGTTTGGGACGTCCAGCGCACTGGTTGAAGTTGAAGATGATAAATCCCTGACATCCTATGAGCTGGATATGCCAGCTGTCCTGAGCTTTACGCGAAAGAGCGGCTATCGACTTCCTTTTGCCCGTTACAAGAACCGGGATAATGACGTCTCACAGAAACTGATTTGCCTGAGCAATGAAGATTTGGGGTTCAGCAAGACCGAAGTCGGCCTCAAAGGGTCGCAAACCAAAGTCGCCCGAGCCTACACAAGAAAGTTTGAGAGTGGGCCACGGCTTGAGCTCCTCAACGATAAAAACGGCATTGATACGGTCTTTAACTTCCTGAAAGAAAAGCGGTTTATCTGATATGCATCGCGCGCTTATATATGTAGAGCAAGGGCACAAAAAGGATGCTGATGACCTGCTGGAAGTGGCAAGGCAGATCCATGGAGATGCGCCCTGTGAAACTTATGCGCTGGTGATCAACGGTGACGTTGAAGCTCTGATCGGCAAGTTCGACACGATCCTTTTGGTGCAAGATGAGAATATCAGGAATTACGACCAGTTGGCGGTTGCCGATGTCGTTGCAGCCTTACATCAGGAGCACGACTTCAGCAGCATCATAGTTGCAGGCACACAATGGGGACGGATGCTTGCCCCAAGAGTAGCCATGCAGCTTGGAACTGGTTTGGTCGCGGATGTGACGGAAATCGTCCACCACGACGAAAAGTTGCAGCTCGTTCGTCCAGCTTACAGCGGCAGGATGATGGCATGTATTGAGATTACGGGAAATGGACCTGTGATGCTGACGGTGAGACCGGGAGTCTTTCGTTATGCTGGTGGTCCACTCAAAACGACAAAAATCCTTCAGGCCGAAGGGATCACATACAGGACCGGAGGAATCCGGCAGATCCAGTCGCAGAGCAAGAAGGTTGAGTACGATATTTGTGACAGCGATGTCCTGATTTCCGGTGGAGGTGGGGTCGCTAAAGATTTCGAGGCGCTGAAGCCTTTGGCGCGGGCACTAAGAGGAAAAGTTTCCGCAAGCAGGGCGATTGTCGATAGGGGCCTCGTTTCCAGAAATGTACAAGTTGGTCAGTCCGGTAAAACGGTCAGCCCCAGACTGTACATGGCCTTGGGCATCCATGGTGCGATACAGCATGTCGTAGCCCTTCAGGATGTCGACTACATCATCTCCGTCAACACCAATGTGAATGCACCAATCTGCAGTCTTTCAGACATTGTTGTCGAAGGCGATGCCATAACTTTTGTTGAAAATTTGCTAAAAAAAATAAGGGAGGAGCAGGGTAATGGAACTCACTGATTTCAACATGGATTTCTTTTCTCTGAAGGGGAAAAACGCAATTGTAACCGGCGGCAACGGCGGGTTGGGGCAAGCATTTTGTATGGCCCTTGCAAAGGCAGGCGCAAACATTTTGGTGCCAAGCCTTCAAGATGATGACGGGACAACCCAAAAGCTGATCGAAAGCTGCGGCGTTGAATACAAGTTCATGCAAGCTGACATCACTGCGGAGGGTGAATGTAAGCGTGTGGTGGACGAGTGCGTGACGACATGGGGCAGCGTTGATATTCTGGTAAACTGCGCTGGTATCAGCATCAACGAGCAGGATGTAACCAAGTATGGTCGCACACAGTGGGACAAGATGGTTGCCGTGAACCTGACCGCAGCCTTTGAGATGATCCACGAATCCTGCAAATACATGATCAAGCAGGAAAGCGGCAAGATCATCAACATCGCCTCCCTGTTTTCCTTCCTCGGTGGTCAGTGGTCTCCTGCCTACGCAGCCACCAAACACGGCATTGTGGGCCTGACAAAATCCATGTGCGACGAGCTTGCTCAATGGAACATTCAGGTTAACGCTATTGCTCCGGGCTACTACGCTACCCCGCTGACTGCGGAGACCCGTAAGGATGAGAAGCGCAACGCTGAGATCCTGGCTCACATTCCGGCCAACAGATGGGGTTGGACTGCTGACCTTATGGGCGCGACAGTCTTCCTGTCCAGCTCAGCCTCTGACTATGTGAACGGGACTGTTCTTACAGTCGATGGCGGATATTTGATGCGCTGATCCAGCGGTGGAGATCGACTATGAGTAAACAATACATTCTTGCCATTGATGGTGGCACCCAAAGCACCAAAGTCGCGCTGTTTGATACGGTTGGTCGGGAAATTTGCTCGCACACCGTCAAGCTGAGACCCATGGTTCTTTACGGTGACAACCGTGCCGAACACCCGGATGATGACCTCTGGGATAGCCTGAAACTTGCCTGTCACAAGGTGTTTGAGAAATTTGAAGGCGACAAAGCCCACATCATTGGTGTGGGCATGGGGTCTATCCGGTGTTGCCGCGCCTTGCTTAAGGAAGATGGCAGTCTTGTTTCGCCGGTGCAAAGCTGGATGGATCTTCGTCTTTCCAGACCCTATGAGCATGATGATGACACTGTTAAATATGTTACCACCACCACAGGATATCTGACCCACAGATTGACTGGTGAGACCAAAGATACCCGGTCAAACTATGTGGGGCCGTGGCCCATCGATCCGGTAACTTTGGAATGGATTGAGGATCAGGAGCTCTTCGATTCCTTCACCACACCGAGGGAGATGCTCTTTGGTCTGGTAGACCCGGCAAGTGTATTGGGAACCATCAATGAGTTTGCCTTCAATGCGACCGGAATTCCGCAAGGGACGCCCGTTGTCTCGACAGCCAATGACAAAGCCGTTGAGGGTCTGGGAGCTGGACTTGTTAATGACGGCACAGTTCTTGTTTCTCTGGGCACCTACATCACCTCCATGATGATTGGCGATGAAAACAAGACGGGGACTTCAGCGTTCTGGAGCAACCCGGGTGCAGCACCCGGCGAGTTCCTTTATGAAAGCAGTGGTATCCGGCGCGGTATGGCAACTGTCACCTGGATCAAAGAACTCCTTGGCGGCGATATTGTTAAGGTTGCCGAAGAACGGGGAATAACGCCGGAGGCTTATCTCAATAAGCTTGCAGCCGATGATGCTTCTCCGGGCTGTGATGGACTTTACACGGTGCTTCATTGGTTGGCTCGTCCCACGCATCTGCATGAGCGTGGCATGATGATTGGCTTTAATGGAAGCCATAAGGGTCACCACATGTTCCGGTCAGTTCTTGAGGGCATCGCGATGACCATGAAGAACAACGCGCAGGCAATGTGTGATGAACGCGGTGTTGGACCAACCAAGCTGATCGTGAGTGGCGGCGGATCCAATGGCGACCTCTTTATGCAAATCTTCGCCGATGTGTTTGGTGTGCCAGCGCTTCGCAATGAAGTGAACGGTTCTGCCAGCACCGGGGCTGCAATTTGTGTTGCCATGGCATTGGGGATCTATAAGGACCGGCAGGAATCCATAGACAAAATGGTTCGGCAACGGGATTTATTTACTCCGATCCCTGAGAACGTAGCTCTCTACAAAGAAATAAACGAGAGGGTCTACAAGCATTTGGCAACGGAGACTGACGCTATCTTGAAGAAATCACACCAAATCTTTAACAGTTAAATTTCCTGAATTCGGAAATGGACGGAGAAGGCAGACCTTCTCCGTCAGAGCTGGCTCAAGTTTTTAAACTGGCGGTCTAAGTGGATTTAGCTTCCGAAATTGGCATGATGCCAAGAACAGGAAGCCACATAAGTAGACGGGTTCTGTCGCAACTACGCCTTCAATCTAATCCAGCAATCCAAGCAATGCGGTTGAATCTCCAACATTCTCTTCCGCCAACTCGGAGCACAGGATCTCACCGGTATTGAGGTCCAGACCAGGGTGAAGTTTGCGCTAAGTTCTGAGTTTTATGCTGCTTCCATGCTTGGTTTGCTGCCATTCTCCAGCCCCCCCAAGATCTTAATGCCTGTACTATCGATTACCAGGGTTGTTGGCTCGGGTTTGGCTTGCGGTTTGGGACTTGAAAGTTTCAAGCCGCCTGAGTCGCGCGACAGGGTTGAAAAGTCGGGAACCGGTAAAGCCAACTCCATCACATGGAACACAGATCGCACAAATCCCTGTGGTTGCCGCACGCAGCCCTGACCTGTAAACAGATTTCAATGGCAAGCTCCGAAAACTTGACGGGCCGTCCACGACGTTTGTTCTCGGGGCAAACCAAGCCTTGCCACATTCTTTTCAATCCAAACCATTACATCGCTGCGACGGCGCAAGCTTTCGTTATACTCCGGCCAGTTCATCACTTTGTATTTGGCTTTGGTAAACTTATGTTGGCCAGCAGCATTGGCTTTAAACAGTATAAAGAGCATCTTCACTGATGAAAATATCAGCCAAAATCTACGAAAGAAGCGCATTTATGCAACAGCGCCATCAGCCGTGTTCATCGCAAAACGGTGGTATGCCCATACTGCTTAGGCGATGGTATCAGGGAAAAACGCCCCCCTTAAAGCGGGCAAATGAGCTCGGTATCTTTATCGGCATTTAATAACCATAAATCCAACTTCAAACAACTTGGCAATGCCTGACATCACTCCGGGGACGTTCGTCTGTCCCCCAAGTTTGGGCAGTTCGCTTTCTGGTATATTCAACAGTGCCATAAATGCCCCTTGTAAACTTGAGTATTATATTCTAGTTATTGCTTGATTTTACAAGGTCAGCCCGAACCGAGAGTTCCAGCCAGCCAGATCTTACCAATCGGATCGTATTATGGCTGGATTACAGAATAGCGCTTTAGGCGTTGGCGGGAAAAACACATCTGTACCCTTTACGAGCACTTCCAGAACACGTGTCATTACCGTGCTTGCCGGGTTGTATATTGCACAGGCCATTCCGGTTTATTTAGTAGCTGCAGCCATGCCTGCAATCTTGCGTCAACAAGGGATTAGTCTGGTTAGCATCGGCTCCATGGCACTCCTGATGCTGCCATGGGTCATTAAGTTTTTGTGGGCTCCCGTTGTCGACCGCTACTATCTGGAACGGTTCGGCAAGCGTAAGAGCTGGATTGTGCCGATGCAGCTCATTTCTGTTGCTATTATCTTCTACCTCTCCACAATCAACGTCGAAGAGCAACTGCACATCCTATTCCCATTGCTGATGGTTTTGGCACTGTCCTCCTCAACACAGGACATTGCGACAGACGGTTATGCAGTAGAGCACTTACCACCAGAAGATCAGGCATTCGGTAACGCTGTACAGGGCGGCAGCGTGGCTGCGGGGGTCCTGATCGGCGGGTCACTTTCGCTCTTCCTGTATGATTTATGGGGCTGGAGCGTTGCGTTGAAAGTCGCTGGTGGGCTAGCGTTTCTCACCCTGTTGCCACTTCTATTGCAACGAGAGAGTGAGAACCTGCGCGAAGATCAGATTGCGGACAAAGGGCATTTCAAGAAACCTTCAATCTTTCAGTTTTTCAAACGCCATAATGCCCTGATGATCCTTTGTTTTGCGCTCCTATTCCGGCTACCGGAAGGGCTTATCAAGGGCGTTGAACAAGCCTTTCTCGTGGACTTTGGCTTTAGCCTTTCCCAGATCGGCTTGGTAAGCGGTGCATCTGCTGCCTGTGTGGGTCTGGGCGGCTCTGCCATTGCCGTCCTCATCATCAAGCGACTCGGCCTCAAACCGTTTCTTTGGATCATTGGCATTTCCCGAACACTTTGCTTTGCAGGCTATGCTGTCGTTGCGCTCCTGGACCACAAAAGCATAGTGGTTCTTGTGGTTCTCTCAGCAGCCAATACCTTCATTCGTTACATGGAAATTGTTGGCCTTTATAGCGCCTTCATGCGTGTTAGCTCACTCAAACAGGCAGGCACTGACTTTACTATTCTAAGCTGCGCCAACCTTCTCGTTTACATGCTGGGAAGTGTTGCAGCTGGCGCAATTGCGCAGAACCTTGGCTACGGACCTTTGTTCTCGCTGGCCACCTGCCTTTCGCTCATCGGTATTGCGTTGAGCATGGGCTTTTTCACAAAAGCTTCGATTTCCAATGGGCCACTGGATCTCGATCACTCTCAAACAACTAAATCAGTTTCTCAATAAGGAAAAATATCGTGACGACTGTAGCGCGGGGGAGCGCTCGTTCCCTGGCACGTGTGCTGCTCTGCACCACTGCCATTTTCACCCTGTTTCAAACAACACTTAATGCTTCTGCTCAGGATCAGGCAGTTGAATCTGACGATGACCTGCGGGTTGTTGTGACCGCAAGCCGTACGGAAAAGGCCATTTCCTCCATTCCTGGCACAGTTCAGGTCATTGGCGCGGACGAACTAAAGAGCGCGATTGCAGGATCTGGTGATATCAGTACGGCGTTGGCGCGTTTGGTTCCGGGTTTTTCGCTGGATAATCAGACCCTTTCGGGTGGGGGACAAACCTTCCGTGGCCGCTCTGTGCAAATCCTCGTCAACGGCTCGCCACGAACAACGGCACTCCGTAAGCTTTCCAGAGCACTGAGCCTGATTGACCCAGACAGCATTGAGCGCATTGAGATCGTAAACGGCGCGAGCGCTATCTATGGCGATGGCGGCACCGGCGGAATCATCAACATCATCACCAAAACGGCTGAGAATGAGGGATGGTCCGGAGACCTCTCCACGACGATCTCTGCTTCTGAGCGCGATTTTGGCAATAGCCTAAGCGTAACAACAAGTCTTGGCGCTGGTTACCGTCAAGATGGCAACAGCATTCAGCTGAATGGCCAGTTCAAAAATACTGGCGATATGTTTGCGGGTAACGGTGATCGCATCCCAGAAGATCCTATCACCGGACAGGGCGGCGGCTCTGGTATTGAACAGTACAATGTATCCGGTCAAGTTGGGTTTGAAGGCGAAGCTGTTGACCTCACCATCTACGCCAATCTGGTAAAGATGGAACAGGACATTAAGTATCAGACTGATTACACCACTGATCCTGTTTCCATCGACACGAGCAATAGATACCTAGGCCTTCCGCCTATGGAAGACAGCAAGAACATCAACGCAAAGCTCAACTTCTATGAGTTGGGTGCCCTGGGTGATGCGCAAATTGAGTTGTATTACAATGATGCCGAAAAGCGGGCGGCCTATGTGCCTTACAGCATTGCCAATCCCATTGACTACGACACTGTTGCAAACCGATCTCAAACAGTACTGTTCGCAAAACAAGCTGGTATACGCACAACCATTGATACGGACCTAAGCACGATTTACGAAGGCTTGGAGCTCTCATGGGGAGCGGATTACAGCTATAACGACATCTATCAGACCCTGCCGGATGGTCAGAACATTATTTCTCCAATGACTCAGCATGGCTACGCAGGCTTTGCGCAATTAAAAGCCCCGATTGGAGATATGTTTGAAGTACGCGGCGGCATTCGTCACGAACGTTTTAATTTAAGCTTAGATAGTTTTGTGCGGCCTTCTGGACAATTCAAACATCCTACAGCGGGGGTAGATGTCGCATTAGGTGAACACACTTTCACAGCAACTGACAAGACGTACAGCGCAACTGTTTTCAATTTAGGTGGTGTAGCCCATCTTAATGATGACATAGATTTATTCGCAGGCTTTTCACAGGGGTTTTCAGTTCCAGATGTTGGTTCGTTTACTCGTCGTGTTTTACCAACAAACCCTAGAGTTGACGGTGTGTTAGACGTTTCCAAGGTCGCACCCGAAGCTGTCATCGTAAACAATTTCGAGATCGGTACACGTTACAACACTGGTCGCTTTTCCGTCGCAGCATCTGCATTCTACTCCACCTCTGACAAGGGGGTGAACTTTGATGATAAAACACAGACGGTCTCTCAAGCTGAAGAGCGGATCTGGGGTGCAGAGCTTAACTTACGCGGGAAGCTTTCCAAAGCTTGGGGCGCTGGTGCGGTACTCGCCTATAAAGAAGGTGTTTGGGATCAGAACAACGACGGTAAACTCAAAGAAGATTTGCCAAACAACCGCATCCAGTCTCCGTTCAAGGCAACTGTATTTACGGACTACAACTTCGGCAATGGATTTAGCCTGCAAGGTGAAGCTGTGGTCGGCTCTGGTCGATATGGCAAACAAGGCATCAAGTCCTCTGGTGCTGTCGTAAATTTGAGGAAACTCAAGCCAACCTTCACTTTAAATGCAAGTGGTGCTTACGCCTCTGACTACGGCGATATCCAGTTCGGCGTGACCAACATCTTCGACAGTAAGCAGGAGAACGTGACTGCAACGGCACTTCGGGACCGTGTTGTCATAGCTGAAGGCCGCCGACTCTTCGTGAAGTACAGCAAGACTTTCTAATTTTCAGATGATCACACCCGGGAGAGCTCAGTTCTCCCGGTTCTTTCCTCTTCTTTTTCGAGATGAACATGATCAAAACCGGAAATGTTAAACTCTCCGCGCCTCATCAAACCTTCAAAGAATTACAGGCTTTGTGTGAGGGAAATGATGTTGCTGTTGACGTCATACCATCAGGTTTGATCGCCACAACAGCCTTCGGTATCGCCCGTTTTGAAGAGAAAGGTACATCACTCTTTTTCACCATCAATAGCGAGAATGCAAATCAGTGTGCGCAGCTCGTTCCCGCTGTGGTTTCTGCATTGGAGCACTGCTCCGGTGTTGATATCAGCAGTCTGGTCTGGGAGGACACGCAAACTGACCGCAGACCATTACATAATTTTCGCGAATTGATTGTGACAGAAACTGAAATGCTGTCTCCACGCATGAAACGTATCTGGTTTACAGCCCCGAATTTGGCCGTTTATGCAGATGAACTTCATCTACGACTGTTGTTTCCAGAACGGCAACGCGAAAAAATTCAATGGCCTTATTATGACGCAACCGGTGGCATCAAAGATCCTGAGACCGACAACCCCATCAGCAGACGTGCCTATACAGTCAGGTACCTTGAACCTGGTCAGGATCGCATGGCAATTGATTTCTATCTGCACGATTGTGATGGACCGGGCTCACAATTTGCGAAAACGGCCAAGTCAGGTGATGTTGCTGGAGTATCTGGGCCCGGCGGTGGTGCTATCCCAACTGCCAGTAAACTCTTTCTAGCTGGCGATGAGACTGCATTTCCCGCAATCTTCCGCATTATGGAAAACCGTAGATCCTCCCCTCCCCTGAAAGTGCTTCTCTTGCTGGAAAATAAATTCGATGAAATCCTCATCCCCGAGGAATTCAAGGAGCAAGTGACTTGCCTGTACCGATCAGAAGGGCAATCCGATGACTGGGAACGCTTGGCATTGGAACATGCCCGTCAAAACTCAGGAGGTTATTCATGGATAGCGGGAGAAAAGCCACCAGCACGGCGCATCCGCAAAGCGATGCACGAGTATGACGACAATCGTGACAACTACAGAGTATCCGGATATTGGCGCTAGTTGCCCCTCCTCGGTTTTGTTGCAAAGTTTATAAGGTTTTTGGCTACAAACGGTTTGCTCTGAATTGTTGGTTTGATCGGCCCTGTTGCGTAGTTGATTTCAGGGTCTATTTGCGGTGTTGTCACGTTAAGTTGGATTTGGTCGCAAAACCCAGACTGAGCACACTTCATGCGTCCATCATGGCAGCCATTTTCCATTGAGCCAAAGCGTTAATTCGATGAAGGTGAGTGTCGATTGAAGAGCGTTTATGGCGAGGTTAAACGGAAGCTGGCTTATATTTGACCGCCCACCGGCGTATGGTTTCATAGGAGACAGCAATGCCACGCGCTAGCAGCATTTCTTCAACTTCGCGCAGACTCAGCAAGAAGTGATGGTAAAGCCAATCGGCATGGGCAATGATCTGCGACGGAAACCGGTGGCGTTTATAACTGATCGGAGCTGAAGTCTTGCTACAAAAATGACGGCGCCGACTGGTGCCAAAATTAACGTGGCATCACCCAGTAAGCTAATTCGAATTACACCATAAAGCCCGTCAAACATAGCAGCCTGCGTCCACTGAGCAGGAGTGTTAAGGCGACACTTGCGGATGTGGCAGCCAACCAGATCAGAAACAGCGCTCACTTTGAGGGCGTTTATATGATTGTTCCACCAAAACAGCTGTCCTCAACCCTTAGGTTGAGACCAATTCAGCACAGCGTGTTCGGGATATTCTCGCAATTCAAACAAACAGCAGATGGCTTGGCAGAACCCTGAAGGGTCGCTAGAAGCCGGTGATGAGCCCATTCCCAGGTCACGCAGTTATGAATAACAGAGGCCGGAGTAAATTGGCGCTGCTGCTTTCCACAAAATGACTGGCATCAGGCGTCCGGCCTTCGAGTACGCTTCATGAACCCAATTTATGGTTTGCGCAAACTGCAAGAAAAATTCAATTTGCGCAATAACGCTCTACTCATGTATGTTGTGTTATAGTTTTTCACGGAGTATGCGTATGCATAAGCCTTTTTCACAGGCACTAACAATTTTTCATGAAAGTTGGCTACCCGTACCAGCGACTCCGGCTGGGTACTCGGCATTGATTGATGCGTATGATCTCCGCGTCCCAATTCCGCGCAGTTTATGCGCGATTGGCGATCGCCACAAGATGATTGAGAAAGACGGTTGGCGCATATTTACACCGCGCCATGCCCCGGAGCCAACACTACTCGGCCACTTGACCTTTGCGTTGAAAAACGAAGGGTTGGATCTGGCCTTACTTAAACGCCTGTTTCTCGCGTGCGAGCCGGAGACCATTGCGGAAATGGTGCGATCCCGCCCAACAGGCCGTTACACCCGCCGCGTTTGGTTCCTCTATGAGTGGTTGTTAGGTAAAAAGCTTAATCTTCCCGATGTTGAATCCGGTGCTTATGTCGATGCACTGGACACAGCTCGCCAGTTTGGAGGCAGTTCAACTCCCTCGCCGCGTCACCGGGTACGCGATAACCTGCCTGGGACACCGTTGTTTTGCCCCCTGATCTTCCGCAATCCAGACCTTGAGGAATTCCAGCAAGCACAGCTGCAAGACAAAGCCATGCACGCAGCCGCAGCCGTGCCCAAAGATTTACTGGCTCGTACTGCTGCCTTTCTTCTGCTGAAAGACAGTAAATCCAGTTTTGCGATTGAAGGTGAACGACCTGCTCATGACCGCATACAACGCTGGGGCAAGGCGATCGCAGAGGCCGGTAAATCCCCTCTCAACATTGATGAATTTCTCCGTCTTCAGCGTATCGTGATCGGCGATGACCGGTTTGTTCAACTGGGGTTACGTGAAGAAGGCGGCTTCGTTGGCATGCATGATCGGGAAACTCGTATGCCGATCCCGGACCACATCAGCGCGAAGCCTGAAGACCTTGATAGTTTGATGGCCGGCATGATCACCTTTGCTCAGGACCATGCCAAGCATATTGATCCGGTGTTGGCTGCAGCAATACTAGCTTTTGGCTTTGTATATGTTCATCCGTTTGAAGATGGCAACGGCAGGCTGCATCGCTATTTGATCCACCATGTTCTGGCTCAGCGTGGGTTCAACCCTCCAGGTGTCGTGTTCCCAGTTTCCGCCGTTATACTGGAACGCATCGACACCTACCGTCAGGTGTTGGAGGACTATTCAGCAAGGCTGCTAGATAAAATCGATTGGCAACCAACGGATAACGGCAACCTTACAGCGACCAATGAGACAGCTGACTTCTATCGCTTCTTTGATGCAACAGCGCATGCCGAGTTCTTATATTCCTGCGTTAAACGCACGGTTGAACATGATCTGCCAGAGGAAGCATGGTTCTTGCTGAACCATGACCATTTCCAACGGGAGCTAAGCCACGTTGTCGACATGCCCGCCCGCCTGACAGACTTGCTTTTCCGATTTTTAAATCAGAATAACGGAAAACTCTCGCACCGCGCAAAATCAAAAGAATTTGCAGCACTAACGGATGTTGAAATGCTACAAATTGAGAAGATCTATGAGCAATATTTCCCGAGTATTCCATAGGAACGCGAAACAATAAAAGCGCTTATAATTCAACCCCTTATATTTCATATCTATGAAATATGAATTAGTGTCAGGTTGCATTTGAATTTATACTCATTTGGAGGGACGGAATACCGAAGTCAGGTGTTCACGCCAATTCAAATGGATCGAAATGCGTGTTGGAAATTGTAGGTCTATCAGTTCGAGTACCGGGGGCTTCAAACAAAGATGAACTGTGGCACCTCTTAAGATCCGGGCAAAGTAGTGTTACCGAGATCCCGGCAGATCGCTGGTCACATTTTCGCTATATCCACCCACGCATTTCCGAACCGGGAAAGACATACACTTTCAAAGCAGGTGTGCTGGAAAATCTATGGGATTTCGACCCAGCAGTCTTTGGAATATCACCACGCGAAGCTGAGCAGATGGACCCGCAACAACGCATCCTCTTGCAGCTCACATGGGAAGCCATTGAAGACGCTGGCATTTCACCAGATGAAATTGCTGGAGAGAACGTTGGTGTCTATGTGGGGGCATCGGCACTCGATTACGCCAATGAAAGCCTATTCGATCCGAACGTAGCCACTGGTCATTTTATGACTGGCAACACGCTCTCTATTATTTCCAACCGAATTTCCTACATCTACGATTTGAAGGGGCCAAGCTTTACGGTCGATACTGCTTGCTCCTCCTCACTCGTTGCTCTGCACGAAGCTTACCACGCTTTAAGCTCGGGACGAATTGATACGGCAATTGTGGCCGGTGTGAACGTTTTAGCCAGCCCGTTTCCTTTTATCGGGTTTGCACAAGCAACCATGCTCTCACCAGAGGGTCAATGTAAGGCATTCGACGCCTCCGGAAATGGTTACGTGCGATCTGAGGGTGGTGTGGTGATGATCATTCGCAGGAAAAACGCCCCCCGCTGGAAGGGCCAGCGCTCACATGCTGATATTGTAGCTGTTGATGTGAATTCAGATGGCCGTACGGTTGGCATGTCCTTGCCCTCCGATATCGAGCAGGCCACCCTTCTTGAGCGCATCTACCAAGAACATAACATTGATCCTAACCAGCTGGCTTTCATAGAAGCCCACGGTACAGGGACGCGGGTAGGTGACCCGGCAGAGGCCAACTCAATTGGTCGTACACTGGGACAAAAACGCCGTAACCCACTGCCGATTGGCTCCGTTAAAACCAACGTCGGTCATCTGGAACCTGCATCCGGTCTGGTAGGAGTGGTGAAATCTGTTTTGGCCCTGCAAAATGATTATTTCCCGGCCAGCTTACATTTCAATAACCCAAATCCGGACATCGACTTTGAAGCACTAAATATTCAGGTCACGGCTGAAGGTGTTCACCTCCCGCGAGAAAAGACTCCACGGTATGCAGGGGTCAATTCCTTCGGATTTGGCGGAACAAACGCGCATGTCATTCTCAGCGATCCTACTCCGCCGACACCAGAACCAACGGAACAGCCAGAGCGTAAATCAACGAACTATAACCTGCTGCTCTCAGCGCCAAGTATGGAAGCATTAGTGGAGTTAGCTGAAGCATATTCCAATGATCTTCTTCTCTCTGATCACCGTATCCACGATATTTGCGCAGCTAGTTATCATCGGAAACGAAGTTTCGCAGAAAAAGCAATCTTCCAAGGGATAGATGCGTCTTCTTTGAAAGACGCGCTTTCTGATTTCAGCGCGGGTCAAAAAAACGCCAATGTAAGCTATTCCAGTAAAGCGACTGGTTCTGGCAAGTGTGCCTTTGTGTTTTCTGGAAATGGCTCTCAATGGGCAGGAATGGGACAAGACGCATATACGTTCAACTCCACGTTCCGTAAAACTTTTGAGACAGTTGATGGTCTCTTCGAGGCACTTTCTGGATGGTCTATCAAAACAGAACTCTTTAGCGAGACGTTGCAGGAGGACCTTCAAAAAACCAGCATAGCGCAACCAGTGTTGTTTGCTATGCAGGTTTCACTCTGTCAGGCGCTCAAAGATTATTCACTCAAGCCGGACATCGTTCTTGGTCATAGTATTGGGGAAGTTGCAGCCGCCCATATTTCCGGCGCGCTATCGTTAGAGGCTGCCGTAAAACTCGTCTATCATCAATCCGCAGAGCAGGAAATTGTAGCAGGCCATGGCACCATGGCCGCGCTGGTTTTACCAATGGAAGAAGCTCAGCAGGCCATTATAGAAAGTGGCTTTACTTCCATTGAGATTGCAGCAGAAAACAGCCCGAAATCTGTAAGTCTCTCTGGCACTCAAGAGGATTTAGATGGCTTTGCCAAATTTGCACGCACCAACCATATTGCCTTCAGAAAAATAGCGTTAAACTACCCCTTCCACAGCAAATTGATTGAGCCCGTTGAACATCCATTCCGAAATGTTGTTGGAACGGTCACCGCGACGGCAGCGAACGTACCGTTCGTATCAACGGTTACGGGCTCTCTTTGTGAAGGGCAGGAACTCGATGCTGATTACTGGTGGCGAAACCTACGCGAACCCGTGCTATTTTCCAAAGCTGTCACCACAGCTGCGGAGCTTGGTGCTGAAACCATCATTGAGATAGGACCTAAGCCTATTCTGCTGAGCTATCTGCGCCAAGCACTTGCGGAAAAAGGCACTAAGGGTTCTGTACTGCAAAGCCTGTCTGCAGACAATTTTGTTGACACAGATCCGATCCCCAACTTAGTTGCTCGTGCTTTTCTGGCTGGCATCGAGATTGATAGCACTAAATTGTTTGGCAAAAACCCTGATAGGCCGGTAAACCTTCCGGGTCTTCCCTGGCAAAAGAAAAGCTATCGTTTTGAAAATAGCCCAGAAGCGAACATGGGCATATTTCGCGGTGGCGAGCACCCTTTGCTCGGCTGGCGCCCAAATTCAAATTACAATCTTTGGACAACACACCTCGACAGGTTCACGGTTCCATTTTTGGAAGATCACGTCATTAACGGCCAGATGATCTTTCCAGGTGCTGGTTTTGTAGAAATGGCACTTGCTGCCGGTCGTATACTTTTTGAGACTGAGGCCGTAGAGCTGCGATCAATAAACATTATACAGCCGCTTGTTTTGAATGACGAATTCCTAATCGAAGTGCAGACTGAAATCTCTAAGGAAACCGGGACAGTTAAAATTTCCAGTCGTATGCGCCTCAGCAATGATGACTGGACGCTTCATGCAACCGGCGATGTTGGCAAACTGTCAAAACCTGCACCCAATATCCAAATCAATTTTGAAGCCGCGCAACTCATAAATTCGGAGTATAATATTTACGATAGAGCTCAGGAATACGGATTGGAATTTGGACCAAGTTTCCAACGAGCACAGAATATTTCACAAATTGATGAAACCAGTTTCCTTGTCAATCTTACCACGCCTGAAACCAAGACCACAACTTTTCCATTTGGCATCCACCCAGCTGAACTCGATGGATGTTTTCATGGGTTACTTGGCCTATTCCACAAAACAAAAGCACAAAATAGCGGCCCTAAAGCTTACGTCCCAATTTTTTTCGAAAAAGTACGTCAATATCTTACCGGGGTTTCCCCAGCATACGTCCGCATTCAGTTAAGACGCGTTTCAACTCTATCTATTCTAGCTGATTTTCAGATTTTTGACGAAGGAGACAATGTAATCGCCACGATTTCCGGTGGTCGGTTTAAAGCAACCGAACTTGGGCGAAAAGATAGACCTTCTGATTTGATCTACAGAATAGAACCAGAATTGGTCCGGAATCCTGTTGCTCAGAGCAATACGATAAACCATATTTTCCCTTTGATTGAAGACTTTCAAACACTCTCGCATAAACCCGAAAGAGAAGCTTACCTATTGCTCAACGCCGCAGCTCAACGGACAGCATATGACATCCTCTCCCGGTTTATTGATAGTGAACAGACGATTACTGTTGAAAATTTGCCAGTCAGCCAACGCAGTTACTTTGTGAATTTATTGTCAATTTTGGAAGACGCGAGTGCTGTAACCGAATGTGACGATGGTTGCTATGGCCTCAATAGCGACTTTGAAATTCCAGAATTCGACATGCTTATTGAAACCATCTTAGAAGAAAGCCCACAAGATATTGCCGCAGCCACAATGCTTTCCTTCACTCGCAAGCGAGTGTTGGACAGATTGGACCACTGCACACTGGGCGACGAAAATATTGAACATTCCAGCGCCATGCTTGAGCAGTATTGGTATTCATCTCCTGAATCGAAAGCGCGCGGCAAATATCTGTCATTATGGCTGAAAACCACACTCTCAAATTGGGACTCAGAAACACCTTTGCGTGTGCTGGATCTGGGTGGGTCGGGGCTGGATCTGGCACGAGACATACAACAAATCGTTTTCTCCAATCTGGTGCAAATTTGTATTGCTGACAGCAATCACAAAAGCGCGGCACGTCTGACGGCGAGCGCATTCGACGAAGCCAATATCACAGTATTCGATACAAGTAATCTTGATAACAGCCAGTCATGGGAGGCTGTATTAAGAGAAGGGCCATATGATATCATCCTATCTTCCGGCCTACTTCATGCTGCCTATCAAACAGATGAAGACCTCTTTGAGAAGCTTGGAAATGCACTGGTGGACCAAGGCCATTTCGTTGCAGTAGAACCTCCATCAGATGTTTTTCATGATGTTACGTTTGGCCTTACTCAAAACTGGTTTTCTGGGTCAGTTTCGGACCAATATCCAGTAGGTCCACTCAAGTCCTGCAATCAGTGGATGGACAAACTCACCGGTAAATCTCTACAAACACCTATTGCCAAGGAAGCCCTGAATGACGGTGCATCCTTTGTTCTACTTCAGGCAACTGCAAAGTCGCCTTCATTCGACTTACCAGAGGTGTCGGAAGCAGGACTGACCAATAACAGATCCTTTGCTATCGTGGTAGGACACGCAAATCTTGAACAAGATATTGCAAAAGCTCTCCAACAAGACAGCCGCCTCTCAAACTGTGACGTAACAATCGTCGATGCAGACAGCGACAAGTTCGATCTAAACAAGGCTAACGGCTGGAAAACTGCACTTTCAGGTTCTTCCTTTTTGGAAGCTGAAGTGAGAACCATTGTGCATCTTTACGGATTGGCGGAGGCGGGAGACAATCCTGTCGATCAAATCATGAAACGCTGTGCAACATGTGTTGGCTTGATCAAAGCATATCCCAGTCTAACCGGCCAGCTCGCATTCATCGCTCCGGGCGGAAGCGTTTATAATCCCCACGTGGGGTCCCCCGCACAGAGCGCCACCAGGGCCTTTGCACGCGTGCTTACTAATGAAGCGCCCAACTTGAACCCCGTCTCCATTGACCTAGGGGTAGATCAAAATGCCGCTGCAATTTCTTCCGACATTCTTGAGGCATTGCTTCACCAAAACGAAGAAAACGAATTCCAAAGCACCTCAAAAAACAGAGTGGTTTCCCGTGTCAAATCTGGGTTTGGGCAATCCTCCTGGCAACCAACAGAAAACGTGAAGCTGGGTTTTACTGAATCAGGTTCACTAAATTACCTTATCTGGGAAGATCAACAGCGGACTAAGCCCTCCGAAGAAGACGTTGAAATCCAAGTAGCTGCAACCGGCCTCAACTTCCGGGATGTCATGTGGACCTTGGGAATGTTACCGGAGGAGGCTTTGGAAGATGGCTATGGAGGCCCTACCCTTGGCTTAGAAATTTCAGGAACCGTGACGCGCATAGGCTCGGATGTTTCCGGGCTTTCCGTTGGCGATAAGGTTGTCGCTTTCACATCTGGTGGCTATTCCTCCTATGTTACATGTCCACAGTTCGCCGTTGCTAAACTCAACCAAACTCAAGATTTAATCTCTGCCGCGACTTACCCGGTCGCCTTCTTGACAGCCCATTACTCCCTTGTTCATTTAGGAGAGGTCAAGAAAGATCAATGGATTTTGATCCATGGAGGCGCTGGCGGGGTTGGGCTTGCTGCTCTTCAAGTTGCCAAGCATGCCGGGGCGCGGGTCATTGCCACAGCAGGGTCAGAGGAGAAGCGAGAAATGCTGCGCCTGCTCGGCGCTGACCACAGTCTGGACTCACGTAGTCTTAATTTTCCTGATGAAGTTGTGAAACTTACTGAAGGTAAAGGTGTTCATGTTGTACTCAACTCGTTGGCCGGTGAGCCCATGGAGGCCAGCCTTAATATTATTCGGCCATTTGGCCGGTTTCTCGAATTGGGCAAGCGCGATTACTATGCCAACACCAAAATTGGCTTACGCCCATTTCGCCGGAATTTGTCTTACTTCGGTATCGATCTGGATCAGATCCTCCTGCATGATAGTGAGTTGGCGCGCAAGCTGATTGAAGACGTCTTTGCCCTGATCATAGATGGTACATTCACACCATTGCCGCATCGCATATTTGAAGGTCGCAGTGTTCAGGACGCTTTTCGCCTAATGCAACGTTCTGGTCATATCGGCAAGATTTTGGTTACGCCCCCAGAGCCGGCAGAAATTGTAGTTCCTCAGCGACATGAGGCGCTTAACTTTTCATCAGACGGACATCACATCGTTGTTGGAGGTCTGGGTGGTTTTGGGTTAGAGATTTGCCGTTGGTTAGCAGACAACGGTGCACGCCATATTACTCTGACAAGCCGGTCTGCAACTGTATCAGAGCAGCATCAAAAACTCATAGAAACACTGGCGGCAAAAGGCGTTTCAGTAACCACTGTGAGCTGTGATGTAACCGATAGAGCTGCCCTACACAAACTATTAGAGGAGCATCGTAAATCAGCTCCAATCAAAAGCATTATTCATGCTGCGATGGTTCTTGATGACGGTATCATTCAGCAGCTTGATGAAAGGCGTTTCCGCAAGGTTCTTGAACCAAAGGTTCAAGGGGCGGACTTGTTGGACAAGTTGACTGCACACGACGAGTTAGACCAGTTTATCCTATTTTCTTCTGCAACTACTTTAATCGGCAATCCGGGCCAGTCTCACTACGTTGCAGCCAATGGGTACCTAGAGGGACTTGCTAGAGCACGTCGACAAGCCGAAAAACCCGCTATTGCTGTTGGATGGGGCGCGATTGAGGATGTTGGTTTCCTTGCCAGAAATACGGATATTTTCGATAAATTTGCCAGGCATCTGGGTGAGGCAACAATCAAAGCACGTGAAGGCCTGGATACACTCAAATTCTTCATGGAACAGGATGACGGAACTCCTACCAACGCTCTAGTATATATTGGCCGTTTTACTTGGCCAGCTGCGCATCAAACATTACCTCTGCTCAGCAAACCGCTATTCCGTGAAATTGTAGGCCGTGGTGAATCTAACAATGATGGTGACGGGACAACCGACATAACATTACTTATTGAGGGTAAGTCGGAGGAGGAAGCGAAAGAAGTCGTGGCCCACTTACTTGCGAGCGAGATTGCCCACATTCTTCGTTTGCCAGTTGAGGATATTGCCTATCAACGTCCGCTCGCTGAATTTGGTATGGACTCACTAATGGGATTGGAATTACGTTTGGCAATCCAAAAACGCTTCGGTTTAGAAATTCCGTTGGTTTCCATCTCAGGAGGCACAAGCTTAGAGGATTTCGCCGCACAGATTCTACAAAAATTTCGTAAACGTGGAGTCGAGGAATACGTCATAGAGGATGGCACCCATACGGTATTGGCAAGTCAACACCTATCCGATGATCTAAATGAAGAGCAACGATCCGCAGTGAGCCATATCCTTGATACTCAACACAACAAGACTGCAAGGATCTTGAATTAATGGCAAAATCAAATAAAAACAAATTGAGCAAGAACGAACGATTAAACGCATTAAGTTGCGCGCGTCGGGCTAAAAGCTCGGCTCCAAATTCAAAAACCGCAGATAATTCAAAGTCATCTTCCGGCCCCCCCAAATTCGCGGATCTTCCAGGATTTAGAGAAATTCGCCTGCAAAAAGCTGCAGCAGATCTACTGCAGATCACCAACCCATTTTTTAGGGCGCATGATGCACGCGCTGGCGCAACAACTCAGATTAATGGAGAAACATACCTTAACTTCTCTTCCTATGATTATCTGGGTTTAAACGGCCATCCTAGAGTACAGAACGCAGCTAAGACTGCAGTTGACCGCTATGGTATTTCCGCCAGCGCAAGTCGCGTTGTCGCTGGTGAACGGGTTATCCATACCGAGCTGGAGATACTTATCGCTGAGATGCATGGCGTTGACAATTCAGTTGCGTTTGTCAGCGGACACGCAACAAATGTCTCTTGTATCGGTCAAATTATGCAAACGGATGATCTGATCATTCATGACTCTTACATTCACAGCAGTATAATTACCGGAGCTAAGCTATCTGGAGCAGTACGGCAGTCATTTCCACACAATGATTTGGATGCATTGGAGAATATCCTTAAGTTGAGAGCGCATAAGCATCCACGCACTTTGATTGTGGTTGAAGGCGTTTATTCAATGGATGGGGACTATCCCGACCTTCCACGCCTAATTTCTATCAAGAAAAAATATGATGCCTGGCTCATGATCGACGAGGCTCATTCCATTGGGATCCTGGGAAAAACCGGTCGTGGCATCGCAGAACACTTTCAGATTAACCCCAAAGACGTTGATATCTGGATGGGGACTTTTTCCAAAACCCTTGCCGGGTGTGGCGGTTATATTGCTGGGTGTAACAACCTCGTCGACTATCTTAAATTGACCGCATCCGGTTTTGTCTTCAGCGTTGGCATTTCACCTCCAATTGCAGCAGCTGTTTGTGAGGCTATACGCTTGATGAAAAAAGAGCCACACCGAGCTCAAGCTGCACAATCGAACGGACTGTACTTTCTGGAGAAAGCCAAAGCATCCGGCCTAGATACCGGCGGAAGTCAAGGCTGTGCCATAATACCGATTATGATTGGAGATCCCCTGAAGGCGACAGTTCTTTCTGCCCGCTTGCTTGACCGTGGGCTTAATGTTCTGCCAATTATCTATCCAGCAGTTCCAGAGAAATCTGCGCGGCTTCGTTTTTTTATTACATCGGAACATAAGCAGGAACAACTTGATTTTGCAATTAAACTGCTTACCGAGGAAATGATTAAATACGACAGTAATCCGATTTCAATTCAACATCTTATACCAATCAACATTGACTAATACCTACGGTGACCGTCCGCTCATATCGCAAAGATTTGGTCTTGTCGCTCTGACTAGATTGCCGGCTTCCAGTTCCACGGCAGGAGTTTGCAATAGCGCCATGTTTAATCATTTTGCGCATAACGAAAGTTGTTCATCCGGATAGCTGGAATGGTGAGTGCAATTTTTTCTTGCAACTTCCCGACCTCCTCCAGAAGATGCGCAGCTACTTTACTGATGCTATTTGCATTCTCGTCCGTCGAAAAATAGGGAATGGTTACCGCTGCAATAGTAGAGCCTGTCTGAACATGCCTAATTGGAGCCGACATTTCGCGAATGGACATTGCTTCCGGATTAGGAAGCACTGCGTATCCATCCTGTTGGACATTTTTGACGTGCTGGTCATAATCTGAGAATGCGGCAATGCTTAAGGTTGGTTGGTTGCGTGATAGTAAAGCGATGCGGTCCTGAGACCTTTGAAACTCTGAGAGGAAGCAAAGACCAGCAGATGTTCCAAAAAAATCGAACCGATACCCGACTTGAACTGAGAGGCCATAGTTTTGAGAAACAGGTGTACTTGCTATAACAAGAAACTGGTTATCTTCCAAAACAGACATATGGTTGGACATTCCCGTTTCATCAGCGAGGCGCGATAAAAAAGGGCCAGCGATCTCCACCATTTTACTGTTGTTTGATCGCTTAGCAGCAACGGCACTGAGTTTATCTGTGAGTGCAAAATATTCGCCCTCTTCACGCCGAATATATCCACGCTCTTCGAGAACAATAACCATTCGGAAAATTTCGTTTTTTGAACGCCCTATACCTGTTGCCAACTGAGACAAGGTTGGACGAGTATCCGTGAGAGAAAGAAATTCAAGTATGTCCAGCCCCTTCTCCAGAGCGGGCGCTGCGTATTTTTGTAATTTATTCTGTCGTTCTGTCACAAAATGCTCTTTGCATAATTTATCGAAGTGCGAGAGACGTCAGGACATACTCTCGCACTTCTCATATATATATTCAGTCACTTATCAAAAGAAGTGGCGTGGCAGAATATTCTCTTACCTCAAACCATTTTGCTTCAAAATATCCTCAGCTGTTTCTGAAGTAACGGCTTTTGTGCCTAGGATAATTTTCTTTTCAACTTTCTCCCCAGCGAGGTATTTTAGTGCCTGACGAAGACCTTCCGCTCCAGGTGTTGGGTAAAGGAAAGTCGCCGCTAACTCGCCATTAGCTACCCACATGAAACCTTCACCTGGAAGAGCATCTACCCCCACGAAAAGAATATCTTTTTCACGGCCTGCATCCTTCGCAGCAAGATAAGCACCATATGCCATTGGATCATTGTGACCATACACCATGTCTATATCTTCGAAGTTACGCAACGCAGTCGCCATAATGTCATAAGCTTGATCCTGCTTCCAATCACCAGATTGACGGTCCAGAAGGAATTTTACGCCTTCCTCCCCTTCAAGGGCTTTATGGAAAGGCTCAGAGCGATCAAAAGTTGCTTGCACTCCCAAGCCACCATAAATCTCAACAATATTACCCTTAGCTTTGCCTTTCCCCCCAGGATGGCAAGAGCATAATCCCCGGCGGCTGCGCCAATCACGACATTATCGCCGCCAACCCACTGCACATATTTATCTGTGTCAACGTTACGTTCGAGCACAAATACTGGGATCCCTGCATCCGTAGCTTTTTCAACAACACCAGTCAGTCCAGCAGATTCCTTTGGAGAAATAAGAATAGCGTCTACTTCCTGACGAATAAAATTCTCAACATCCGCAACCTGTTTCTCTGTTCTGTCATTTGCATCAGAGATCAACAGTTTTACATTTTCATGCAACTCAGCTTCAACACGTAAATCTCTATTGAATTGAACACGCCATGGCTCAGCCGTTGTTACCTGTGAGAAGCCAATGACATAATTGTCCGCAGCCTGCGCTGCTGGTCTTTGAACCCCAAAACTTGCCAGTGTTATCGCGGCGGTTGCAATTAATAGCTTGCCAAAATTTCTTCTATTCATATTATTACCCTCGTTCATCACATGGTGCATTTACATGCACCATTGTAGAATTCCTCTGCCCCCGGCTCTTTGCACGGATTTGGGGTCAGAGCTCCCTTTTCGGCATTGCACGATGTTTCAACGCTGAAAAGAATTCTCCCATACGCCCTTCCTGTATGAGCACGGCCACCACAATGATCATGCCCTTAAGAATAAGTTGCGTGTTACTGTCGATATTGTTCAGCTGTAAAATGTTACTTAGAAATCCAAAGATGAGCACACCAACAAAAGTTCCCATCAGAGACCCACGCCCTCCCATGAGACTGGTTCCGCCGATCGACACTGCGGCAATTGCATCAAGTTCCAGCCCCACTCCCGCGTCTGGTTTGCCTTGGCGGAACTGTGCCACGTACAAGACACCTGCAAGTGCTGAAAGTCCTCCAGAAATGGCGTAGGTAACTATCTTGTTTCTTGTGACGTTAATTCCTGCAAGCCGCGCGGCTTCTTCGTTGCCCCCAATCGCCAGTAGGTAACTCCCGAAAATCGTAAATCGAGTAACGATAACAAAGATTAAAAGTATACCAACAAAGAATACTCCAGGCACAGGTATGACATCCCATAGCAAAGTTCGGAGTATTTCAAAATCAACTGTAGCATTAGTGCCCGTATAAACCGGATATACAGCAGTATCTTGCCCCGCAACGACACGCGCTAGGCCTAATGCTCCGATCATCATTGCGAGTGTGACGATGAATGGTTGTAAGCGGCCATAAACAATAAGAGAACCACTGATCGAACCAAGTACAGCCCCTATACAAGGCACAACCACCAACACGGCCAAAACGCCAAACTTCTGATCAACCTGGCCTGATAGCCAGAACATTGTTGCGAGCGCAATCACTAAACCTGAAAGCAGGCTTAGCCAGTTAGAACGTGTGCTCTTTTGTTTCTGCTCAGTATGGCCCTTAAAAACATTATTTATCAGGAAAATTAGTGAGGCCGAGATTACAAGCCAGATCATCGCTCCGGTTGCAGGAACTCCAAAAAGGCTCGCCGCAGTCCACCCTTCCTGCGTCAGCAACATGGCACAAATAACTGTACCAATCGCCATAATGGATCCCACAGATAGGTCAATCCCAGCGATAAAGATCACCATTGTCATGCCAATAGCTATAATGCCGGTAACCGATACCTGCCGCAAAACATCAGTCAGATTTCCAAGGGACAGAAAAATATTATTGCCCTTGGAAGAAAGAGGCGATGCAAGCGCTCCAAACAACACCAATCCAAACAACCCCCAATAAAGCTTGGTTCTACCAAGGAGCAGCTGAGATAATGAAATAAATTTTGACCGCGATTGGGTGGCAGCAGATTGCGGCGCCGTAGTTGTCATGTCTCTATTCATTGGTACACCCAACCTTATATAAACTGCATTGCGAGATGTTTTATTGCATCAACTGTCATCTCTTCCTTTGACAGCATTCCTGTTATGCGCCCCTCACACAGCACGATCGTCCGATCACACACAGCGAGAAATTCATTGATTTCCGAGCTTGCAAACAAAACTGCCATCCCGTCATCAGCCAGAGCCCCGATCAATTTATAGATTTCATCTTTTGCGCTAATATCGATACCGCGCGTCGGGTCATCCAGCAAAAGAACACTCGGCTCAGTTGCAAGCCACTTTCCAAGAACAACTTTTTGTTGGTTTCCGCCGCTGAGTTTGCCCACCACATGCTCTGGCCCTTGGGCAGCTATGCGCATGCGGGTAATCGCAGTTTTTGCTTCTCGTTCCCTGCGTTCTTCGGAAAAAATACCGAACCGAGACTGCAGAGGAAACAAAGGCAATGCGATATTTTCAGAGATCGTATCGTCCAGGATTAGACCATTTCCTTTGCGGTCTTCCGTGATTAATGCACACCCATTGCGTACAGCATCAGCTGGAGTACCAGGTTTGTATGGCTGTCCTTTTAAAGTAATTACACCTGAATAATTGCGACCTCGTGCCCCAAATAATGTCTCAAGAAGCTCTGTTCTGCCTGCACCCAAAAGGCCTGCGACCCCCAACACTTCCCCTTTTCGGAGAGAAAAGCTGATGTCTTTCAATAGGTAGCGGTTCTTTTCAACCACTGTTAATTTTTCGACAGAGAGCATTTTCTCATTGGTTGGAGGCTGCTTGCGCTCAACTGACTTCACATCAAGTTCACGTCCAACCATCATTTGAATGAGCTCTTGAGAAGAGGTCAAAGACACCAGTTTTGTGCTAATGTGATTACCATCGCGCAGAACGGTGACACGATCAGAGATCTCAAAGACTTCATCCATCCGGTGGGAGATGTAGATTACAGCAACCCCTTCAAGTGACAGATCTCTGATGACTTCCATCAGAATGTCGGCTTCTGTCTGACTTAGAGCAGATGTGGGTTCATCCATTATGAGAAGGCGGGCATCTTTTAGTAGAGCGCGTGCAATCTCAACAAGTTGCTGCTCGCCCACACGCAAGTTCTTTACCGGGGTATCTATGTCTAGTGTAAATCCGAAGCGGGCAAGCGTTTGCCTAGCTTTTTCGCGTAGGGCTTTCCTATCAATGAATAGCCCGGCTCGCATTGGTTCATGGCCCAGCAGAACATTCTCAGCCACAGTCATTTTCGGGATCAGGCTGAGCTCCTGATGCATGATAGCGATGCCATAACTCTCAGCATCACGCGGACTAGAAAACTCTACAGATTGCCCATCAATTAGCAGTTTTCCTGTTGTGGGTTTCTGTACGCCGCTGATAATCTTCACCAGCGTGCTCTTTCCAGCCCCATTTTCACCCATAAGGGTGTGGACTTCACCGCCAATAAATTCGACGTTTGTATTGCGTAAAACAGAAATGCCGGAAAACGACATTCCGAGATCACTTAGACTGAGTGATATCTTACTTTGCCTAGTTATTTCAGCTCGTGAAACTGAAGCGATTTGAGATGTCATAAGCCCCTCCCGAAAGCTACGATTCTCCCTTGCATTCTTCATTTCATATACAAAACAGTCATTGATTTCAAATGAAATATATCTTGTATACTGACCTTACAATTGAAATAAATCATCTATCTTACTGAAGTTAAACACTATTAGTGGGATAGAAAAATGCCTCAAATATAAAACTAGTATGCGCCATCTGATGTTTTTTGAGAATTTATCTGGCCCCACGAAGGCATTTAATTGCCTTTGATGTTAAACACGAAACGGGCATTTCAAGACGTTTGAAATTGGTTTGTTGGCAATAGGCGCCGATGAAGAGACCGTGCGCATATTGCCATCTGTAGAGTAAATATTAGCTTTGGCGCGAGATTGACTGGGATGATGATGTGCTTGGTTTCTTGTCACTTACCTGTCACATCGGCACGGCAGCACAGGCTCTCCTTTACTGACGTCGAGTAAGTGAGAACTGTTCCCTACTAGGGGTTAGATCATCCAAATTATGAGAGGCTACTTTTCAAGGGAAGATCTGGAGAGTAGATCTGATAAATTCACTATCAGATCTCAGCTTGAAAGTGACCTCCCCTCATGGTGCAGCTTCTTAAGAACTATCTGAAACCAAAAGAGAAACCCGAGAGTAGCGTCTCCTTTGAACAGCTGGACTCCATGGAAAAGCGGGTTCAATCTCTGGAAGCAAAGGCGCGGCTCTTCAAGCCAAATTCCATGAGTAAAGCTGCTCAGGAGATGGTTACAACAATCTTCCGCCTCATCTCACCAATGGATCCAAAAGGACTTGCATTTGAACGAGTTGGCAGAGATTTTGATGGCGGATATGTACAAGTCAAACTTCCGCGGCAAGGGAGTATCGCCTATTCGGTTGGGATTAAACGAGATGTTTCCTGGGATCTCGATATGGCCAATCGTGGATATCAAATCTTTCAGTACGATCATACAATCTCAGTTCTTCCGCAAGATCATCCAAATTTCAACTGGGTCAAATTGGGTATTACCGGCCAGTCTGAGATGACCAAAGAGCTCTCCAGCCTTCCGAAAGAGTTACATAAAAACAATCATTTAGATATTGATGACATTGTTCTGAAAATGGATATTGAAGGGCACGAATGGAGTGTATTCGGAGATATTGAACCGGAAGACTTATGTTGTTTCTCTCAAATTATGTTGGAGATTCACAGCCTTCACCAATTGCATACACTGGCTCAATACCGGCGCGCAAGAAAAGCGCTCAGTAAACTCCACAAAACCCATCAGGTCGTTCATGTGCACGGTAACAACAACACCAGCCTAACAATTATCGGCGGCACTCCCGTACCACCCGTTATGGAGCTGACATTGGTGCGGCGGGATCTTTGCGAATTTGAGACATGCAGCCGAACCTTCCCAACAGAGCTGGACCAGCCCAACAACCCCAATTACGCAGAGCATATACTCGGATCATTCCGCTATTGAGGAAAATGGGGTGTGGGTGCACCACTGGGAGGCGAGTACACCCACAACTCTTGCAGGGGGGATAGTTACGAGACCCTGCGCCCAGCCCAAAATTCTTGACGCGGAGCGCCTTCTTCTAGTGGCACTGGCCGATGAAGGTTTTGCAGGTCATGGCCGTCCTTGTGTGGCTCAGCAACCCAACGGATGCCATTACCAATTACATGCGTGATCTCAGGGTTATGGTAGATCGGGAATGTCTCATGACCTGGGCTAAAGAAGAACACACGACCTCGGCCACGACGCCATGTACACCCACCACGGAACACCTCACCGCCCTCATACCAGTTGATGAAGACAACATCATCCGGCTTTGGAACGTTGAACGGCTCGCCGTACATCTCATCAGCTGGAATATCGATGTGCAGCGGTACGCCCTTTGCGATTGGGTGAGACGGATCGGCACACCACACGCGGACGCGTTCTCCGGTTTCTGCTTCGCGCCATGCCAGATTGCAATTAGTGCCCATCAAGCGACCGAACACACGGCTGTGGTGTGCAGAATGCAGCGCAACAAAGCCCATGCCAGCGTTCACACGCTTGTTGATCAGCTCGACCACACGGTCTTCAACCAAGTGGTGCAGCAAGTGCGCCCACCAGACGAGAACATCAACGCCTTCAAGAGATTCTTCGGTTATCCCTTGATTGGGCATGTCCATGGTAGCAGTGGAGATGTCGAGATCATCCGCATTCAGCGCTTTTGCAAGTGTGCCATGAATTCCGAGCGGATAGATCTTGGCGACTTCCTCATGGATCTTTTCGTGTTCGTTTTCGTTCCAGATCAGAACTTTAAGTTTCGCCATGGTTACGCTCCCACCACTTCTTTCACGTGCACGATTGCTCCCTTTTGAGAAGCCGACGCACGAGTTGCAGCCCAAAGGCGTGCAAATTCCACATTACGTTCCACCGGTGACGGGTTTTCCATTTCGCCGTTACACACCGATATAAACAGATCAATCAGCTGTTTTTCTTCCCCGAATTCAATGATTTGTTCCGGCTCTTCCGCACTGGTTCGCACCATTGCAGGGCGTTTGCCCCATGGGTCGATGCGCACAACAGCTTTTTCGCAGAACAAAGTCAGCTCACCGAGACAAGGCGGCGCTGTATCCCCGCAGGCCGTCAACGAAACCAAAGCCCCGTTCTGCATACGTCCACTCAGAACTGCCGAGATTTCACAACCCTCGTGTTTTTCGCTGAACTGGGCGGAAACGCTCTCAATGCCGCAACCAGCCACATCAATGATCGCGTTCAGCGCATGAGAGCCTGTGTCCAGTAGAAAACCACCACCGGAAATCTCCGGTTTTTGCTTCCAGTGCCCCTCATAGAGCCCAGACCAGTTCTCAGAAACGAGACCCGCAATGGTATGGATCTTGCCAAAATCACCACGTGCCAATGCAGCTGAAGCCGCCCGCATTTTCGGCGAGAGCGACCCGTTGAACGAGACAACCAGCGTCTTGCCGCTCGCTTCAACAGCCGCTTGAATGGCTTCTGCTTCCTCTGCCGTAAACGCCATTGGCTTTTCCAGCAAAACATTCAATCCGAACGTCAACGCGGCTTTTGCCGGCGCTGCATGGAATGCATGAGGTGTTGCAATATAAACAGCATCTAACTCGCTGCCATATGTCTGCAACATCGCTTCGATATTCTTGGCGAATTTCGGATCAGAGTTGGTGAGAGATTGCGAAAACCGCTGAAACTGCTCTTCGTTCGGTTCCACACCACAGACAACTTTTACCTTGCCTGTTTGCTCCCATTGGGCGACCTGCTCGGTAGCAATATGGCCGCAACCAACCACGCCCAGACGAATTACTTCGGCCTGCACCATGTATTTCTCCAATATTTTTAATTAGTTACGCCTTGGCGTCGATATCAGCTAAAACATCCAGCAACTGGTGAGGAAGACCGATTGTGTAGTCCGGCACTTCATCTGCGTTGGCAGGGTTTTTCGGGTAACGCGGGGTCCAGTTGATCCAAACGGATGTCATGCCCAGTCGCTTTGCTCCGGCAATATCACGCTCTAGATTGTTACCAACCATTACGCATCCGCTATGGTCTTCCGGATCCAGACCCAGCAACTCAACAGCCTCCAGGAACATACGCGGATCGGGCTTTTGCACACCGACAGCTTCTGAAACAGAGCGGGCGTCAAACTTGTGCCAGAAATCCATCGCTTTATGGACGTTCTCGAAGCTCTCAACCAAACCATCAGCCACCAGAGCAACCATGTAGCCGCGCTCCTTCAACCAATCTACAAGCTTATCACCACCCGGAATTGGCACTGCGGAAAGAACGAGTTCACCTTCCACAAAGATCTGGGAACTTTCATCAATCAGCGTATCACCACTATCAAGGAAGACCGCCTTCACACCCTTCGCATCCTTGCGCAACTGCGCCAGAACGGAGCGCAGACGAGCCGGAACAGAAGCCTTCAACTCATCCCATGGCATAAGGTCAACGGTGCGCAGGTCAAATGCCTGATCGAAGCAGAAAGCTGGCTTGAATGCTTTGCTTTCCATGTACTTGCGCGCTACGTGATGATCGTAAGACTTCAGATCACCCAGTTCTGCTGCAAACATATCGGGAACCAGAATGGTCCCTTTGCCCGCGTTTTTACCGCAGCACAGAGTTGTTACAGCAAAGTTGGCCCGCAGAGTTTCAGAGGAAGCTGCAAAGGCGTGTTTTCCCGGCTCGGAACAAAGCGTTACACGTCCATCTTCAAGTGGTGTTTTGCGGTCCCATGTGTGCAGCTCACCGGCACAGCCATGTGCACTGCCTTCAACGCGCAACACATCACCAGCTTCACTTAAGTAAACCCAGATGTGCTCCAGCTCATAAAGGTGTTGAATGTCCCAATCCCACCAGATGGCATACTCAATCGCGACAGCCGCACCCTTCAACTTGATCTTGTGTGCGCTGGAAACAGACACACCATCCTGCTGATACAGCGTGTAACCTGCAGCAGTGGGTAGAAACGGCTCGTTGTCATCAAACCGGATGACCGGCGCATTATCGTGGACCAGTTTCGCGATATCTGCCGGTGTTGCCTCGGCAACAGACAAAGGGATTGCGGAAATATTCAATTTAAACTCCTTGTTCTTCTTATCTGGAAGAATGAATTGGCCTCAAGCGGCGGACGTAGATAGGGGCAAAGGCCCTTTGCGGGGATGAGCAACCGAACGCCGCTGTATCAGTTCAACAGGCTTCGTCTCGTGCAGACGTTTGCTCAGTGGGTCTCGGATTTTGTCTATGATGTGCCGTGCTGCCGTGGCTCCCATGTCAGCAATCGGTTGCTGAATGGTCGACAGTTGAGGCGTCATCACACTGCTGATGGGAATGCCGTCGTAGCCAAGAATGGAAATGTCCTCGGGAATGCGCAGACCGCGGTCAAAACAGGCGTGCATAGCACCAATCGCAGCAGTGTCCGTTATGGCAAACAGAGCCGTAATTTCTGGATGTGCATCCAGCAATTGTTTGGCGAGGGCATACCCGAGATCGTAACGGCGCAACTCCGATGGCTCTGGCAAATGCACGTTTCGGTCTATCTGATATTCCCGCGCAACCTCCAACAACCCACGCATACGCAAATTACCAACGCTATCCCGGCGCGGGTCATGGTCAAACTTGGTCGCGATAATCCCAATGTGTTTATGACCTAGTGCAACAAGGTAGCGCATACCGATGCGGCCCCCTTCAGTGTTGTCACAAACAACGAAGGATTCAGAGCGCCGTGCTGGCAGGATATCAACATAGACTGTAGGAATATCGTTTGATTGCAGCCGCTTAACATTCTTAAGCGTTTCAGCAGCAGAGTTTGAGGGCCGCACAATAGCGCCAGCCACTTGCATCTCAATCATGGTTTGGGTGTATTTGCGTTCCCGCTCGGCCTCACCACGCGTACAGCAAGAAAGAACCTTGAACCCCTCCGCCTGCAACGTTTTTTCAATGGACGCGTACAGCATGGTTGTGAATGGAGATCTCTGATTTTCCAGAAACAGGGCGACAAGGTTGGAATCCTGACGACGCAAAGACGTTGCCAGACGGTTGGGGCGATACCCCAACTCATCAATGACAGACTGAACTTTCTCGCGCGTTTCTTCCTTCACCCGCGTGTCGTCGTTCACCACACGAGAGACGGTTGCAGTTGAAACCCCGGCCTTTTCTGCGACGTCACGAATACTTGCCATGCCCTTAACCCGCCATCATCTCAATATTTTCCGTTGCGGTAATTTGAACCACATCCGGATGATGACAAGCAAGCATGTGATCTGTCCCAATCTCACCAAGAGCAGGGTCAGAACTCTCGCAAATGCTTGTGGCATAACGACATCTTGGCGCAAATGAGCACCCTTTTGGCAAGTTGGACGGATCAGGAACGTTGCCCTCCAAACGAATCCGCGTGTCTAGCGCGCCCTCAACTGGAATTGGTTCTAGAATCGCGCTCATCAACGCTTCGGTATAGGGATGCTTTGCCGCTTTGAAGATTGTTTCCGTATCCGCCAGCTCAACAATGCGGCCCGCGTACATAACCGCCACACGGTCACTAATATGGGCAACCACACTCAAGTCATGGCTGATGAAGAGGTACGTCAGGCCAAGCTCTTCCTGCAGATCCTTCAGCAGGTTGAGAATCTGCGCTTGAACAGATACGTCCAAGGCTGAAACTGCTTCATCTGCAATGATTACTTTAGGATACGGCGCAAGAGCACGGGCGATGCCAATACGCTGGCGCTGTCCACCACTGAAGGCATGCGGATAGCGTTTGAGGAATTCCTTGTCGAAGCCAATCTTCTCCATGACATCGAGTACGCGCTTTTCGATGTCTTTCTTGGTCTTCAGTTCCTGCCCGACCCGCAAGACTTCCGCGATAATATCATAGACCGCCATACGTGGGTTAAGGGAGGAATTCGGATCCTGAAACACCATGCGAATGTTGGTCCAGTACGGACGCAGCTGGCTGTCGGTTTTCTGCGTTAGCTCAACCGTTTCATTCTCTGGTCGGAACAAAACTTTGCCCGTGGTTGCTTTGTGAAGGCCGATGATGGTCTGCCCGAGAGTGGACTTGCCACACCCAGATTCACCAACAAGGCCAAGCGTTTCACCGCGCCAGATCTTCAATGACACGTCATTGAGAGACCGAACTGTGCCGCTATGCCGGTTGAAGAAGCCAGACCGGATTGGGAAATGTTTACTAACGCCCTGAAGCTCTAAAATTGGGTCTTCGGAGCGATCAATCTGGTTGGGAACGTGAAGCGCGTCTTCTTCCTGCGTGACTGGTGCTAGCAAGGGAACCAACTCCGCTTTTGCGCCGAAGGCATGACAGCGAACACTTTGCACATCGCTAACGGCAGTCAGCTCTGGCAGGCTCTCATTACACACGCCTGCAACAAAGTGGTCGCAGCGATCTTGAAACTGGCAGCCCTTGGGTCTGTTGTGCAAGCTTGGCACCACACCGGGAATAGCATTCAAGCGCGCGCGCCGTTTCCCATCCGTGTGCGGCAATGATGCCAGAAGGCCTTGGGTATACGGGTGCTGCGGATTGGTGAGGATCTGTTCAACAGGTCCCTGCTCCACCACGTTGCCCAGATACATGATGACGACTTCATCGGCGATATCAGCGACCACACCCAAATCATGGGTGATGAACAACATGGACATGTTGCGGGTCTGTTGCAGCTCGCGCATCAGGTCCAGAATAATCGCCTGCGTGGTTACATCCAGCGCGGTGGTTGGTTCGTCGGCAACCAGCAAACGCGGGTTACAAATGAGCGCCATGGCAATCATAGCCCGTTGGCGCATGCCGCCGGAAAGCTCGAAGGTATAACTGTCAAACCTATCTGCGGCAGAAGGTATACCCACCAGTCGCAGCATCTCGATGGCCTGAAACTTAGCTTCCGCCTTGGTCAGATTCGTATGCCAACTCAGCACTTCAACAATCTGGTTGCCTATCGTGTAGAGCGGCGACAGCGATGTCATCGGCTCCTGATAGATCATCGAAATCTCGTTGCCCTGAATAGCGCGAATGTGCTTGGCATTGGCGGGCCCTTCAGCCAGGTCCAATATCTCGCTAGACATCTGGGTGTACTCAATCTTACCGCTCTCGATCGCAGCGTGATTATCCAAAATACGCAGTAGCGCCTTTGCGGTTACGGATTTACCGCAGCCGGATTCCCCAACAAGACAGACCGTTTTTCCTTCGGGAATGGAAAAACTGATGTTGTCGAGGGCGGTGACCTTGCCATCGTCTCCAGTGAAGGAAACGCTGAGATCCGTAACGTTAATCATCGATTTCATAATGTCCTCCCTCACTTTGAGTAGGGATCGGCAGCATCGCGCAAACCGTCACCAAAGAAGTTAAGTGCAAGCACAGCAATCACCACCATCACACCTGGCCAGAACAGCCATGGAGCGTTGGCGATGGAGTGAATGTTTTGCGCTTCTTGAAGAAGAACACCCCAGCTGACCACGGGTTGGTGCAAACCAATGCCAAGGAAAGACAGAGACGTCTCCGCTACAATCATTCCCGGAATGGCAAGCGTCACAACCGCAATGATATGGCTGATGAAACTTGGCACCATGTGGCGCACCAGAACACGAGGGACTGAACAACCGTCTAAGCGGGCCGCCTTTACAAAGTCCTCCGATTTGAGCGAGATAAATTTGCCGCGCACCACACGAGCCAGACCTGTCCATCCGATGATGGAAAGAATAACTGTGATCAGAAGGTATGTTTGCAGTGGTGGTGTATCTGGCGGAATAGCGGCTGCCAGACCGATCCAGAGCGGAATGCTTGGCAAGGACTGTAAAAACTCCACGACACGTTGTGTCATGGTATCAACCCAACCGCCGAAGTAACCTGAGGCTCCGCCGATCAACACGCCGAGCACAAGGCTGAGTGTCACACCGACAAGACCAATGGTCATAGAAACGCGGGTGCCGTGAATGGTCCGGCTCAACACATCGCGGCCAAGGCGATCAGCTCCCAGCAGAAACATGCGGTCCCGTTTTTTGACAGGTCCGAAGAGGCGACGTTCTCCTGGAATAAAGCCAAACATCTTGTAGGGTTTGCCTTTGACGAAGAAGCCAAGTTTCACCACACGGCGCGGATCTTCAACAAACGTGCGACGACCAGAGTTGTAGTCAATCTTTGAGCGATACCCCAGCACATGCGGTTGGAACACAGTGCCTTCTTTGGTCTCCAACAACCAATGGATGCTCTGTGGCGGCGCATAGGTGTTGCGCACACTAAAATCATTGGGGTCATGAGGGGCGAGGAATTCTACAAACACCGCAATCAGGTAAATCAGCAAGGTGATTATACCACCAAGCATGCCCAGTTTGTGCTTGCGGAACCGGCGCCACATCAAACGCCACTGGCCTTCATAGGCTTTGGAACTGACCGGAGTTCCGGTAATCTCAACAGCGCTCATCATAGGCCTCCACTGTTAAACTGGCGGCGAATGCGTGGGTCAAGCCAAGCCAAAAGAATGTCAGAGAACAAGGTTCCCAGCACCGTAAGGAAGCTGAGGAACATGATAAGTGCAGCAGCTAGATACATATCTTCCTGACGCAAAGCATCCAGCAACAACGGGCCAGTTGTTTGCAGGCCGAGTACGATGGAAACGATGGTGGAGCCAGATACGATCTGTACAAACAGCTCATTCAGGCTCGACACGAACGGGTTCAAGGAGTGACGCACGGGGTACTTGGTCAACACCCAATACTCTGGCATGCCTTTGGCACGGGCGGTCACAACATACGGGCGATGCAACTCATCCAGCAGGTTGGCGCGGATGGTGCGGATCACGCTGGCTGTTCCCGCTGTGCCAAGCACAACCATCGGGATCCAGATATGGCTCATCAGATCGCCAAACCGGGCGAAAGACCATGGAGCATTAACGTAATCTGGTGAGAACAGGCCACCAACGCTCTGCCCAAAGTAGCGGAAAGACATGTACATCAAGACAAGTGCGAGAAGGAAGTTCGGTACGGCGAGGCCGATAAAACCGAAGAAGGTGGCAACATAGTCACCAAGGGAATATTTGCGAACGGCAGAGAAAATGCCAACCGGGATGGCAACAGTCCAGATGAACGCCATGGAAAAGACAGAGAGCAAAGTCGTCATGCCCAGGCGGCCCCAGATAAGCTCCTCCACGGGCAATTCATAGCTGAACGAGCGCCCTAAATCTCCATGGACAACAATCTTCCAGATCCAGTCAAAGTATTGAGCCATAACGGACTTGTCCAAGCCGTATAGCTTCCGCAGACCATCAGCCTCGACAGCTGTGATGTAGTCTCCATCAAGTGAAGCCTCAAGCACCATTCGGTCAATAAAGTCTCCGGGCGGCAGCGTGATCACCAAAAACGCGACGAGAGAAATCGCGAGTAGGGTCGGGATCATCAGCAGGACCCGTTTGACAACAAACATTCCCATTTACAGCAGATATCCTAGTTGAAAGGCTCTGCCCCTTCGCAAGTAGAAGGGGCAGATTGGGTCTGGCTATCGATTACTTCTTGGAAGGATCGATGTAGAAGCTGGAGAAGTTCACCGGAGCAGGCCCCGGGTACAACCAACCTTCCAGCAACGTATCTGGAACGTTACGCAGTTTGTTGCTGATGGAGCGGAAGCCACCACCCGGCAATGCGATGCCCATGCTCAGGAAGTTATCTGCAGAAAGCTGCATAAATTCTTCCATCAACGCAGTCTGTTCATCACCCACCTTGGTTGGCACCAGATCAGTAATCTCAAACATACGCTTGACGCCTGCAGGCGGCTCGGTTGGGACAACGCCTTCGCGAACGACTGCGTCGGCATTTATCTTCAGATCATGCCAAGCATCCCAGCCTTCCCAGTTGCCATGCTCTTTGAAGTTGGTGAGACGCTCAAGGTTCACCAGTGGGAACTGACCACAGCCGTTCTCACCTACCCAGATTGTGATCTCCTTTTCCTGGCTCATCAATGACGCCATGTGGATCTCATCACTGGCCACGCTTACCACCACTTCAAGACCCAGCTCCTGCCAGTCTTTCGCGATGATCTGCATCATATCCACCCAATCAGGACGGAAGCCTTGGTTCACATGAACAATGAATTTGAACGGCTTACCATCTGGACCAAGGCGTTTTCCGTCGGGACCCATAGGCAGGATCTTGTCGAGATGTTCCGCTGCCAGCTCAGGGTCATACTGGGTGTACTGACGCGCCAGCTGTTCATTGTAGTACGGAGATTCCGGACGTGGGCTAACCTGAAACGGCTCGCCTTGCCCCAGATACACAGCATCAATGATCAAGTCACGATCCATGGCGAGAGACAAGCCAATGCGGAAGTCCTTGCTCTGGAACACCTCAGCTTTTGTAGGATTAGGATGGTTCATGGCAAACATGAACTGAGCGCTGTTGTAGTTACAGCTGTTTGCAGTAACCAGACGGTATCCGCCACGTTTTTTGTTATCAAAGAAAACGGAACGGTTTGGCGGTGTCGAAATGTTGCGTGGAGAAATGTCCACTTCGCCCTGAATGGTCTTCAGCAGTGCAACTTCCGGATCTTTCGCCAGTACCCATGTGCGTTTGTCGATGTATGGCAACTGGTTACAAGCGCTATCGACTTTCCAGTAATACGGGTTGCGCTCAAATGTGAAGCGCTCTTTACCCAGAAACGATTCCTTTGGCATCCATGCCAGCATGGTTGGACGGCTCGGGTCGTTATGCTCTGCGTTTTTGCCGTATGTGCCGATGCGGCCAAGCCACCACTTGCCGAAGTTTGCTTCACCCGCATCTGCCATCATTTTGGCAACGCCATCCGGGTTCAGATCCTTCATGAAATCTTTGACGTAATGTTCAGCAAACTGCACGATGCGCTGGCCATATGGGGATGCCATGTCCAACATGAACACGCCGTTTGGCTTGCTCCAGGAGAAGCGGATGGTCGTGTCATCCAGAGCTTCAACTTTGGCTTCTTCCCCGCCAACGATGAACATCTTGCGAGGACCCTTTGGGTTAATCTCGCGGTTGGTTTCGATGTAATCCCACCAGAACTTAATGTCATTGGCAGTAAATGGTTTGCCGTCAGACCACTTCAAACCATCACGTAGTTTGAAGGTGTAAGATTTTGCATCGGCGGAAATATCCCAGCTTTCCGCAATGTTTGGCAATACTTCAGATCCATCCGGGCTCCAACGCACCAAAGGATCGTAACCATACCGGCGGTAATCACCAACTCGAGAACCGGCATAAATGTCGGTCATCTCGCCGCCGTACATGCCGATGCCCTCAATCCCCTCAACAACGAGTGGATTAGCCGGCAAACGGTCGGCAACAGCTGGCAGACCAGACATCTGATCCAGAGCAGGTGCTTGGTTGTAGGCTGTACATTGGTTGGCAGAAGCTGCGCTAGATGCAGCCACAACTGCCAGCGCGCTCACTGTTCCGGTAAAAATGACCTGCCGGCTACGTTTCAAATTCATTGCAAAATCCCTCCGCAAGCTTTGTGTAAAGAGTACGAATGACGGCGCGTCACTGTAATCCTTTTCACTTTTTTGCTCAAATATGTGACACGGCTATGACAAATACCCGTCTCATATTATTGCTTGCCAGCAGGTCTCCTCCCATGCCGACATCCTCATGAAACCTACATAAATCCCAGAATTGCAACAGTTATGACTTCCAATTCTTCTTGTTACACCCCGAAAATTAGTATAAACACATATTTGTTAGCCTAAGAATGCAAAGGTGTAACGTTTACATATTTTTGGCTTCGTTTTTTCATGACCGTTTTATGAAGAATTGATTCATAGAGACCCACATTACCTAATATATGAGCGTTACATAATAAATTGGGCAGGCGAGGATTTTTTTGAGATGACTGATATTCGTCGTGTAGCAGCGGTCGCTGGCGTATCTACGGCCACAGTTTCGCGCGTCGTAAACAACACTGGCCCTGTCAATGCCAAGACGCGCGAAAAGGTCCAGCAGGCCATTTTGGAGTTGGATTACCGCCCTAATAAAATGGCAAGTAGTCTGCGCCAGAAAGAGTCTCGCATCGTCGGTATTTTACAGACCGATCACACAACCCATTTCAGTTCCCTGTTTGCAGATGCAGCGGAAGACACTCTGTTCAACCACGGCTTCACCACCATCATGAGCAACACGTATGGTGAGCGCGCTATAGAAAAAGAGCAGATCGAATTTCTGTTGGATATGCGCGTTGGCGGCGTATTATTGCGCCCCTTTAAAGACACCACACATATTCCCTCTGTTTTTGACCGGCTTGGGAAAGCGAATGTGGCGTGTGTGCTGGTAGAGAGCTATCCGGTTGATCCGCTGCAGTTTCATACCAACCTCAACAATGCGCAGGGCGGACATCTGGCGATCACTCATCTGCTGGAATTGGGGCACCGCTCTATCGGCGTTCTGCTCCCCTTTGAGCCATGGCACACAGAAGGTCCGCATGATCAGCGTCTCACCGCAGTTCATCGCGCCGTTGCCAAATGCCCCACACCCGTTGATTTGCACATCAAACGCCACAACACCAAAGATCAAGTTGCCTTCGGGTATGAGGCTGCTCGTTCACTTTTACAAAACAACCCTCAAATCACAGCTCTCTTTGGAACAACAGATCTTCTTGCTGCAGGGGCACTCCATGCCGCCCAAGAGATGAACCTGTCTGTTCCCTCAGACCTCTCGATCATTGGGTATGACGACAGTTATGTCGCCTCCTCCATGCATCCTCGTCTGACCACGGTTTCTCAACCCATTGACGCGCTGGGAGAAGCCACAGGGAAACTGCTCGTATCCATCATAGAACAACCCACAATCCCACCACGGTCAGTTTCCATTTCCAACATTTTGAAGGTTCGGGACAGCACTGGACCTGCTCGCACGATTTAGGACATCTACATGCCGATTACTGATTTATTTCCTGAAACAGACCCCGCCCTCACTTTGTGGTACGACACGCCTGCCGCCCATTGGAACGAGGCGCTTCCGCTTGGAAATGGCCGCCTTGGCGCGATGGTCTATGGCGAACCGCTTAACACCCGCATTCATTTGAACGAAGACACGCTGTATTCCGGCGAACCAACCCGCATTTACCCTGTTCCCGAGATTGCAGGCCAGATCGGTCACGTGGAGAAGCTACTCAAAGATGGCAAGCTCTTTGAAGCGCAAGAGTTTGTGCGCCAGAACTGGACCGGCAGACAAGGGCAAGCCTATCAGCCCGTTGGCAATCTCTTCCTCACCATGGCAGATCAAAGCCCCGTCAAGACCTATCGCCGTGCGCTGGATATTCGCCGCAGCTTGCACCTTGAGTCTTTTGAGCAAAACGGTACAACCTTTGAACGGACAAGCTTTGCCAGCTTCCCGGACAATGTGATTGTCATTCGCCTCACAGCAAGCCAAGCTGGCGCTTTGTCCTTCAGCCTTCGTTATGACAGCCCGCACCCGACCTGCCGCACAACACAGGAAGCAGAGAACACCCGCTTGCATCTGCGCGGTCAGGCTCCTGCGTTCACCAGCAGCCGCGTGATTGAGCGGATCCAGCACGACGACGAACAAGACCGAAACCCTGAAATCTTCGGCACAGATGGCAAATTGCGCCCGTTCGCTGAAAATGAACAGGACGGGCATCGCGGCGGCATCGTTTACAGCGAAGATGGTCTTGGCGAAGGCACCTATTTTGAGGCTGGCCTTTCCGTCGAACTAGAAGGCGGCACACTGCGCACTGAACTCGGTGAATTGCACATTGAAGGTGCAACCGCAGTCACAATTCGCCTTGCCATGGCAACAAGCTTCAATGGCCCGGACAAAAGCCCAAGCCGAGACGGGAAAGACCCGGCCCCAATCGTCAGAAACGCATTGGAAGCAGCGGGCGCAATTTCCTACGCCGAGATATTCCAAAGGCACACGGACGATGTACTGCAATTGTTTGACCGCGTATCACTCAAGCTAGGCAATGCCCAAGTGCCAGATCTGCCAACCAGCACACGATTGGAGCAGTTTCAGACCAAGGGCGATCCTGCTCTTGCATCGCTGCAATTCCAATATGGCAGATACCTTCTGATTGCGTCTTCCCGTGCTGGCTGCCAACCGCCAAACCTGCAAGGCATCTGGAACAATCTGCGCCGTCCTCAATGGTCCTCCAACTACACCATGAACATCAATCTGGAGATGAACTACTGGCCCGCAGAGACCACCGCACTGTCTGAACTGCATGAGCCTTTGTTCATGCTTATTGAAGAGCTTGCTGTTTCAGGGGCTCGCACTGCAAAGAAGATGTTCAATGCTCCGGGTTGGTGTGCATTCCACAACACCACGATCTGGCGCGACAGCGTACCCTCCCCGTCCGATCCTGCCTCGGCTTTCTGGCCGATGGCTGCGGGTTGGCTGCTCTCTCACATGTGGGAGCATTTCTTACATACGGGCGACAAGGTCTTCCTGAAAGAGCGGGCTTATCCGCTTATGAAATCCGCCGCTGAGTTTTACGAATGGTGGCTCTGCGAAAACAAGGATGGGTATCTGGTGCCAAAAGTCAGCACCAGTCCGGAAAACCGGTATCTGGATGAGGACGGTCACGTCATCACCGTGGATCAGGGCAGTACCATGGATTGCGCCATCATCCGCGAGACCTTCACCAACACAGCAGTTGCTGCGAAATTGCTGGGCCTAGACGACAAGCTGGCAGACAATCTGGAAGCCAAAGCCGCAAAGCTACTGCCTTATCAGATTAGCGCGCAGGGAGGGGTGCAGGAATGGTCTCAGGACTTCAAAGAATTCATGCCAACTCATCGCCACCTCTCTCATCTCTATGGTCTGTTCCCCTGTGATCAGATTGGCAAAGATACCCCTGACCTGCTCAATGCCTCAAAACGTACGTTGGAAACGCGCGGCGATATTGCAACCGGCTGGAGCATGGGTTGGAAAATCTGTTTGTGGGCCCGCGTTGGGGATGGCGACCATGCCTATAAGATCATCCATAACATGTTCAATCGCGTGGAGAACGAAGCGCCGAAGAGCGAAAACGGTGGCCTTTACGGCAACCTTATGATCGCACATCCGCCGTTCCAGATTGACGGTAACTTTGGCTATACGCGCGGCGTTGCCGAAATGCTGATGCACTCGACCAAAACCGGCATTGAACTTTTACCGGCCTTGCCATCCAAATGGGCTGACGGAGAGGTTAAAGGTCTGCGTGCGCGTGGTGGGTTTGAAGTGGACATGAGCTGGCAAGATGGCAAGCCGACGGCTGCGACTATTCTCAGCCATCACGGTGGAGACCTGAAGGTGATCAGCAAACACGCATTTGCAGGCTCAAACTTCGATCAGGATCTGCAGATCCATGTGGCAACGCAAAAAACGGAGGTTGGCGAGACGTTGACGCTTCGTTTTGAAAGTGTTTCTGCTCATGCATAGCCTATAAAACACCCAGGAAAATGGCTTGGCTCGTTAAGAAACTGCAACAAATACCTTGTAGTTACTTGGAGCCATTCCAGGGTTCTTAAGGAATTGGGTGCACCGCAACATATGTTTCGGTGAATTTCTTGATATTTCATTGGCATTTCATACCAAGGTTGAAGCACAGTCAGAGGCAACCGCGTTCTGCGGTCCCAAAACGCGATCACATCGCACCAAAAAACCTTACATTTCCGTAGCCTTCCTCGCAGGGGAGGACTTTTCCTTATGACAGTTTTGTCTGGTCACGGGCAAAACCTTCCAGCTTTTACTGAGAGACGCCAATGATCAAGACCATTGTGTGGGGCGAAAACGTCCACGAGCAAAAAAATAAAATTGTTGCTGATATTTACCCCGGTGGGATGCACAGCCACATTGCAGCTGCCTTGAACAAGGACCCGCAAATTTCGGCGGAAACAGCGGTTCTTCAAGACCCGGAACATGGCCTGAGCGAAGAACGCCTTGCCGACACTGATGTTTTGATCTGGTGGGGACATGCAGCGCATGGTGATGTCTCCGACGAGGTCGTAGAACGTGTATGCAATCGCGTTTGGGGCGGCATGGGCATGATCTTCCTGCATTCTGCCCACTTTGCAAAACCATTCAAGCGTCTGATGGGCGCTCCGTGTAACCTGACTTGGCGCGAAGCTGGCGAGCGTGAGCGTCTTTGGGTCACATCCCGCAATCACCCGATCACAGCAGGTATTCCTGACAGCTTTGAGCTGGAAAACGAAGAGATGTACGGCGAACCGTTTGGTGTGCCGGAACCATTGGAAACAGTCTTCATCAGCTGGTTCCAGGGCGGTGAAGTGTTCCGCTCCGGCCTGACTTATAAACGCGGTGCCGGCAACATCTTCTATTTCCGTCCCGGCCACGAGACCTACCCAACCTATCACAATGAGCTGGTTCAGCGGGTGATCTCCAACGGCGTGAAATGGGCCCACAACCCGTTGCCGAAAATTGCAAATCCAAATGCAGCGCCTAACGTACCGACCGAGCAGGCACCGGAGAAGATTGAAGAGCGCGGTCCGCGTTTGCATCAGGCAGGTGAAGAGGGCTTCCGCTAATGCGTCTTGTAATTGTTGGCACAGGCGGCATGGCAAACAGCCATGCCCGTAAATTTGGCGAACTTGACGGCGTGGACATCGTGGGCGGTGTAGACCGGTCCGAAGACCGCCTCAGCGCCTTTTGCGACGAGCACAACATCCCTAATCGTTTCACCTCTTTGGAAGAAGCCATTGCATGGGGTGAGTTTGATGCCGTCGCAAACGTAACACCGGATGCCGTGCACCATCCAACCACAATGCCGCTTCTGACAGCGGGCAAACACGTGTTTTGCGAAAAACCGCTGGCGAGCAACTATGCGGACGCAAATGAAATGGCCACTGCAGCGGAACAGGGCGGGCTGATCAACATGGTCAATCTGTCTTACCGCGACGTATCTGCTTTACAAAAAGCACATGAGTTGATTGCTGCAGGTGAAATTGGTGAGGTTCGCCACTTCGAAGCCTCCTATCTGCAAAGCTGGCTCACCCAACCGGCCTGGGGTCATTGGGACAAGGAAGACAGGTGGCTCTGGCGCCTTTCAGAAGAGCATGGCTCTCTTGGTGTTCTGGGAGATGTGGGTATTCACATTCTGGACTTTGCCGGCTTTGCCATTGGCGCGTCCTACCAGTCCATCTCCTGTAACCTGAAGACCTTCGACAAAGCTCCCGGCAATCAGATTGGCGACTATAAGCTCGATGCCAATGACAGCTTTACCATGATGGCGGAAACGTCCTCTGGCGCTATTGGTGTGGTTCACGCAAGCCGGTTTGCGTCCGGACATATGAATGATCTTCATCTTCAAGTCCACGGCACCAAGGGCGGCATCAAGGTCACCAACACAGGCGATCTGGGTGAGTTGTTCGTTTGCTCTGGAACAAATCTTGAAAAAGCAGAGTGGCAGCAGGTCGAACTGGCACCAACGCCAAACAACTATCGTAAGTTTGCTGAGGCTGTGATGTCTGCTGTGAATGGGCATCCGACTTTCCGCCATGCGGCGAATCTTCAGCAAGTTCTGGACCTTGCTGTTGAGAGCAACAAGGATAAGGGACGCAGGGATATCCCCAAATCTACGCAGTTGCAGGACGCTTAATCAACAGGGGGAGCCCATGCTTCCCCTTTTTTTTATCCGCAGCGCACGCGTGTAGTGCACTGATAAATCATGGATAAAAACAGAATTTATGGTCTACTTATATAATTTGACGTATATATTATTTTTCATTTAATAGAAAAATTTTCACCCTCTTCACTAAGGCAAGTTCATATAACAATTCAAATATAAGTAAAACTTACGCATCCTACCTGCATCAACCTGTATTACTAATACGCAACCTATATATTCAGTATAATATCTATTAAATACACAAGTTTACATTTATTTACCCATCAAATTACTCATAGATGAAATATTAACGCTAATTATAGCTAAATTTTCATACTTGATATCTGTGGTGAACCATTGCACTTACATTACGCATTAATTATTGAGTGCATGAAAAATTATTTCTAGCCATCCCGAGGGTATTGTGTTCGTTTCCCCTGATCTTCTGTCAGTTGCAGTAGAGCAATGTGCTGAAACCATCATGGTTGCAGACCATGAGGGCACTATTGTTTATGTGAATTCACAGTTTGTGAAAACCACTGGATACACGGCTGATTACGCGCTCGGGCGTCATCTGGGCTTTCTGCGTTCCGGCAAAACACCTCGTAAAATCTTTGTTGAACTTTGGGCCGCTCTGGAAAAAGGGGAAGCCTGGGAAGGCGAATTCATCAGTCGCCGCAAAGACGGTTCAGAATACGTCGAACATTCCAGAATTTCACCTATTGAGTGGGAAGGTGGCGACCCAAGCACCAGTTACTATCTGGCGATCAAAAAAGACATTACCGCAAAAAAGCAAAGCGAAGAGGATCTGTCCAAACTCGCTTACACCGACTCATTAACCGGCCTGCCAAACCGTATTTTGTTCCAACAGGAACTTAATGAGGCCGTTTCTGCAGCCCAAGCTGACAGGAGCCAGTGCGCACTTCTTTATATGGATCTCAATCGCTTTAAAGAGATAAACGACACCCTTGGACATGATGCCGGTGATCAGATTCTTTGTGAGGCTGGCAAACGCTTCCAAAGTGCCCTGGATGGCCGCGGACTGCTGTCACGCCTGAGCGGTGACGAATTCGTCATCCTGCTGCGCGATACGACGAGCACCCAGGCAGAGGCCATGGCTCAACGCCTGCAAGAATCCCTGGAAGCACCCGTTGAACTGGGTGATCAGAAGCCTGCTCTTTCTGTCAGCATCGGCATCGCGCTTTCGCATTTGTCTGGGTCCACCAGCAATACCATGTTCAAACATGCCGATATCGCAATGTACCATGCTAAGTACAACAGCCTTGGCTACAGCTTCTACACCTGCCAGATGGAAGAAGCTGTTGTCCGTAAAGTTTTGATCTCTGATAAGTTGACGACAGCACTTGAAGAGGGCAACCTGCACCTTCATTATCAGCCCATTATTGAGCTGAAATCGGAGAAGCTTTCCGGCGTGGAAGCTCTGCTGCGCTGGTATGATCCTGATCTGGGCCCAATCTCACCGGCTGAGTTTATTCCCATTGCTGAATGCCGGAACATGATTGAAGACATTTCTGATTGGTTGCTGAGAGAGACAGCAGGTCAATATCGCAAATGGCTCTCGGAAGGCTTCGAGTTTACCGGACGTATTTCCATCAACCTGTCAGAGCGGGAACTGGCGAAGGCTAATCGTGTTGATGACATTCTGTCTCTTTTGGCGCAACTGGGCGTACCGCCGGAGATCTACGAGATCGAGTTGACCGAATCCGCCTTCATCAACGACAAGGGCTTCACCCAGCAAAATCTGGATGCTCTGGCTTGTGCGGGCATGATTATCGCTATCGATGATTTTGGAACCGGGCACTCTGCCCTCTGGCAATTGCGCACCCAGAAGGTCGACAAGCTCAAGATTGATCACAGCTTCATCCACAAGATGGAAGCGGATAAAGCAACACGGGATATCGTTGAAGCGATCACCGCCATGGCGAGCTTGCTGGACCTGAAAGTCATCGCTGAAGGCGTCGAAAACCAGCACCAGGTCGAGCTGCTGAAAGATATCAAGTGTTACTATGCGCAGGGCTATCACTTTGCCAAACCACTCTGCGCGCAGATGTTTGCAGAAGGCTGGCTTAGCAAAGCACGGGCCGTGGCTTAAACTTCTGTCAATGTGAGATCAAACGCACGCCCGTCCTCACCCAATGAGAAGTCCGGATAGGGCATGATCGCCTCAGCAACGGCAGTCCGCGATGCAGCGTCGATGTGGTACAAAACCCACCTGCTGCCCGCCTTTCGTTCCAGCGGCTTTATATCGGCCCATGACCCATGACCATTGGCGGCAACCATGTACTCACATTCCAGAAATGCCAGATCAGCCTGAGCTGCAAACTGCTCCCCTTCTGCGGAAAGCAATCCGTCTCCGGAATAGAAAATCTGGCTGCGATCACTCGTGATGAACAGGCTGCGATTGGAGACAGAATGAGTGCTTGGTGTTGTTACAGCTTTCCAAGGCCCAATCTGCGTCAGCTCCTCCGCATCTTGCCAATGCAACTCATAGCCCAGATCTTTCTCTGGCCAGTAAGCAAACTCCATTAGCTGAAACAAGGCCTTGTGCTGCGCGGCTTGGCGGATAATCACCAGTGGTTTCTCGCGCTTCCTGGATTTCATGAAGTTCAGCAGAGTAGTCAAACCAAGGCAATGGTCCGGATGGCAGTGCGAAATGTAGATCGTTGAGATGTCGTCAGGTTTCATGCCATGCGCAAACAAGGCCTGAGGCACAGTTGGACCGCAATCAATCAGCAGCGTAAAATCATCTTCCGTAATGAGCAACGATGAATTGATTTTGACCGGGTCATACGCATCTCCGCAACCCAACATCTTCACGCGCATCACTTAGCCCCCAATATCTCTCTGTGTGATGTATCTTTCATAGTGTAGAGAGCTAAAACAATCAAAGATTAATCAGGCAAATAATTGCGTTTCAATGCTGCGATATACGCCGATAATTATAGGCAGCCCCAATTTTTTTCTCCGCGCCTCATGGAGAATACAGATCAATCCCGTTTGTAATAGGAAGCTCCATTTTGCGGAGATCAGCATGTTGACAGTCTTGCAAAATACATTTAACTATTTTGTTAATTAAACAAACGATGAAATGATTATGCAAACAAACTTACCTGATGTGTTTGGAGCTTTGGCAGACCCAACTCGCTTTGCCATTATCGAGCGCCTCCTTAAGGAGGGAGACTTGCCAGTTGGTGACTTGGCAGAGCCGTTCGCCATGTCCGCTCCGGCCATATCCCGCCACATTAAACTGCTGGAAAACGCAGGTCTCATCGAGCGACGCGTTGAAAAGCAATGGAGGGTTTGTGCTTTGAAGAAAGAACGCTTTGCAGACCTGCATGACTGGATTGAACGCTACCGGGCTTTTTGGAACACCAGCTTTGATCGCCTGGAAGTATTGCTCGACAAACAGCAAGGGGACAACAAATGACGGCAGCCGATACGATAGCAACCGAAGCCACCACACTGCGCATGACCCGCGATTTCAAGGCATCACCCCAAAAGGTATATGACGCCTGGACTGACCCTAAAATGCTCGTGCAATGGTGGGGGCCGGAAAGTGTAACGGTCACAGAATGCAATATGCAGGTGAAAGTCGGTGGTGATTGGGCCACAACAATGACCTCTCAGGAAACCGGAAATACATTCACCCATTCCGGCATCTACAAGGTACTAGATCGTCCCAACCACCTCTGTTTTTCTTGGGGTTGGATCAATGAGGGTGTACGCGGTCATGAAACCGATGTTGACGTAACCTTTGAGGCGATTGAAGACGGCACCCGCATGACCATGGTGCAAAAAACCTTTGCCGATGCAGAACAAACCCAAAACCACAATCAAGGTTGGAGCTCCAGCTTCAACGACCTTCAGCGCTTTTTGGAAGCTTAACGCAACTCAACGCCGCCAAGTCATCCAGCCGCACAGGTCAATGCGGCTGGTACTATATGCTGGCTGTTAAAGTCGTTCTTCAAACCAGCCCAGGATAGCTGGCATCACCTGTTCATCAATCATGGCGGGGCCATCGAACGCACCCCAGGCATGACCCGTTTCTAATGTCACCAGTTTTTCTTCGCCCTGATGGTATTTCAGCCAGGCTTCACCAACAGCTGGTTGCGGTGTGATCAAAGCGTCCTTTAGTCCCATGATCACCAACAGCGGTCCATCATAATTAGCTGCTGCGGCAAGTGGACTGGTGAGCGGCATCTCCTGATAGAACCGCGCCTTCAAAGTGGTATCAACACCCCATGGAAGAGTTCCTGTGATCAGCTCTTCAGGATCAGCTGCCAGAGCTTTCTCCATCAAAGGTGCACCAAAGATCTGGCCATATGTCGAAAGAGGAATTGTAGCCGGCGCCATGAGCACAACAGCATCCAGATCCGGGCGCTCAGCTGCTGCATGACTTGCAACCAACCCGCCCTGACTCCATCCAATCACACCGACTTTGGACCCTGCAAATTCCTCTTGAGATTTCACCCAGTCAATTGCGGTGACCGCATCAGAGATCTGACCAGAGAACGTCGTATCCTCCCATTTACCGTCACTTTCCCCCGAACCACGAAAATCTATACGGAGCGACGCAAAGCCGGCTTCAGCCAATTGACGCGCTATACGCGAAAAAACGCCTTCGTCTGTGCCACTTACGGAAAGTTCGTCTCTATACCCGGTAAAGCCGTGCAACATAACAACGATAGGCGGATTAGCTTTTTCTGGCGTTTCCAAGGTCGCAACGATATTCTGGTTTCCCGCAGGAATGGTAAGAGTGCGCTCCTCAGCAGATGCACCTTGAGTAAGTACAGCCCCCATAAAACAAGAGCCAATTATACCCAATTCAATAGCTTTTTTAAGCAACGTCATTATAATCACAATCTCCCAAAGTCATCAAATTTCTAAACAGAATCAACAGGCGCAGTATAACCAGCAAATTTTACTCAGCAATAATTGAAAGACCCAATGCTATTAGGGCAAAAACATCTGGAGGCCTCTTGCTATATCTATGCCAACTAGGGGATTATACCTCGGCTATTCAGAGAGGTTCGGGAGATGGGCGACAAGCGCAATGTGCTATGGATCATGTGTGATCAGCTACGGTTTGATTATCTGAGCTGCTACGGACATCCGCACTTACAAACGCCAAACATCGACAAGCTGGCAGAACGCGGAGTGCGTTTTAACCGCGCTTATGTTCAATCTCCCATATGTGGCCCCTCCCGTATGAGCTTTTATACGGGTCGGTATGTCCGGTCACACGGCAGCACATGGAATGGTATTCCCCTCCGTGTCGGCGAACCAACGCTTGGTGATCATCTGCACGAAATTGGTGTTCGTACTGTTCTTGTCGGCAAGACACATATGCGCGCCGATACCGAAGGCATGGCCCGCCTTGGAATTGCGGCAGAAAGCTTCATCGGCGCCCGCGTTGCTGAATGCGGATTTGAGGTATTTGAACGCGATGACGGCTTGCATCCCGACGGCCCCTACGGTGCGAACCCAGCATACGATAGCTATTTGAAGGCTGAGGGATATGACGGGCCAAACCAATGGGAAAACTGGGCAAATTCCGCTGAAGGGGAAGATGGTGAAGTCTTATCCGGTTGGTTATTGGGGCACGCAGATAAGCCAGCCCGCGTAAATGCAGAGCACGCAGAAACACCTTATATGATCAAGCGCTTCAAAGACTTCGTTGAAGTCGCAGGCGATCAACCCTGGTGTGTTCATCTTTCGCTCATCAAACCACATTGGCCTTATATCGTCCCTGCGCCTTACCACGATATGTACGGTGCGGATGATGTTATTCCCGCCATACGCTCACAGGCCGAACGGGAGAATCCGCACCCTGTGTTTGGTGCCTTTATGGGCGAGCGCGTTTCCAAAGCTTTCTCCAATGACAAGACCCGCGCCAAAGTCATTCCCGCCTATATGGGCCTGATCAAGCAGATCGACGACGAGATCGGTAAGCTGATGGAGTACCTTGAGGAAAAAGGCCTGCTGGAAAATACCATGGTGGTCTTCACCTCCGATCATGGGGATTATCTGGGAGATCACTGGATGGGTGAGAAGGAACTCTTCCATGAGCCATCCGTCAAGATCCCATTGATTGTGGTCGATCCGCGCGCTGAAGCCGATTGCACACGCGGAACCGTCAATGAAGACCTTGTTGAAGCTATTGATCTCGCTCCAACTTTCGTTGAATTCTGCGGTGGCACACCAAAGTCGAACGTTCTTGAAGGGCGCTCACTGCTCCCTCTTCTGGAAAGCCTAGAGCCAGTCGAGTGGCGCGAATTTGCAATCAGTGAATACGATTATTCAATGCGCAATGCTCGTATGGAGCTTGGTTTGCCAGTCGCGGACTGCCGCCTTGCCATGATCACAGATAAACACTGGAAATTTATTCATGCAGAAGGCATGAGGCCCATGCTGTTTGACCTTCAGCAAGATCCCACTGAACTTCAAGACTTAGGTGCAAACCCAAATTACGCAGCAGAACGCGAACGCATGAGCGAAGCCTTGTTTGCATGGTACCGAAAACACCACACCCGCATCACCATAACCGACAAACAGATTGCTGCAAACGCAGGTAAAGAACTGCAAGCTGGCATTCTAATCGGCTATACGGATGAGGAAGAAGTGGAAGAAACCAAGCACCAACAAGGCCTTAGTTGAACTGTTGAAATGAGGAGGGTTCAAATCGGCCGGCAAACAAAGGCTGATGCATTCCCCTATGAACAGACTACACAGCCGCGATGACGGTCTGAAACTTGCGTGAACAGGGCCTTTGCAACTCACCTCAAATAACTTGGCAACACCTTCTTAACTCAGACGCCCAACCCTGAACCAGGGGTTGAATTCGGCCACGTACCATCCTCTGAGGTAACGAAGAACGCCACAATTGCGGTCGTGATTGTGGCGTTCTTCACATCAAATTCTTTCCATACCCGTGAATTTTGGGGTCTATTCACGACTTCAATTACCCTTGATTTGAGGTCCGCATGCCATGATCTCATCACTTTTAGGGTAGAGATATGACCAATACGGCACCTACAGGAATATTTTTCACCTAAAATGAACAAAATTTTCAATTTATTTTGATTGACACAACAATGTGTGCGGTATGCAAAATAAGCATTCAGGTAAGTTACTCAAACGTAAGGCGAATTTGCTAGCTAAATTTTTAGATAAGATAAATGAAATATGCACATAGTATTTATATAACGACAATTTGCTTATACCTAGAGTTGAAAAACAACTAAACATTGGGATAACATTTATTCTATAACTAAGAGCATGAAATACTACGCCACATTTACACCACAATTAAGGCCAAATATTGAACACAGATCAGATCACCTCCCAAGGAGGGCTTATGTAACTGGTAGTTTTATCAAATCTGAAATATATATTCGGAGTAGAATGATGAAACCAATGCAAGTTATGCATAAGGGATTTGTTCGAAACTCTAGGTCACTGGAGTTCGTTGGGTGGCACTGATACGTTACTCTAAACGTTGATCGCTATGAGGCATGCTCTTAGGAGCATTTAGCGAAGCTGGGAGGCTAGGCTATGACTTATTATCGTAGTGTAGACATGCATACGGAATGCGGCATTAGCAGCGTTCGTGTGTGCCCAAGTATACTTCCATAACGACCAAACCGACTTGGGCTAAGGCCTTTACTAACTACACATCAAGTGTAGCTTGTTAAGTCCCCTTACCCACCAGCGGTATCACACCAACAATTCAACTTTCATTGCCCTGGGCTTTTCCGGGAGCGGTGGAGCACGTTTAACCATATGTGTCTGAAAGGGATATTGACATGGGCTGGTGGAATCCATTCAAAGCAATCGCAAACATTGTAACTAAAGCTGTGAGCACAATTATTGAGGCTGTCTCCGACGCGTTTGGCGAGCATGAGCTGGGCCAGAAGATCGCAGGTGTATTTGAAGCTGTGGTCGACACAATCGTTGATGTTGTTGTTGATATAGCCATGGGGGTTGCCACGTCGACCCCCGTTCAAGCTGTGATTAGCGTCATTACCGACATCGCTGAAGGGGCAAAGGACGTTTACGACGCTCTGAACCCAGCTGAAAGCGCTGTTGAAGTTGCCGCAACCGATGCTGGCGTGCTGGAAAGCACTGCTGACTACGGTTCAGACGACATGCTGATGTAATCAGACCGGTCCGGGCGCTATCAATTAGGTGATAGTGCCCGGACCAACCAGCACCAGAACAAAAGTTTCCAAAAACAATATGCTGGAGGGTAACTTGGCTAAGCGGTCACAAGAGCACACACCATACATCTCCAACGCCTTTCGCAGGCTCTATTCTGCGTTTTGGGGGATCGGTGGCATCAGCATGTTGATCAACCTGCTGATGTTGACGGGTCCCCTGTTCATGTTGCAGGTGTATGATCGCGTTCTGTCCAGCAGTTCTGTGCCGACCCTTGTTGTTTTGAGTGTTTTTGTAGCTGTTCTTTACGTTTTTCTTGGTTTGCTGGAAGGCTTGCGGAACCGCGTTCTGCTACGCATCGGCCAAAGAGTTGACGAGCAACTTTCCGGTTTGGCCTTTGAAGCTTCCACCCGCATTCCGGTAACGCTAGGCGCGGAAGGCGAGCGGACCCGGCCTGTCACCGATTTGGATACCATTCGTCAGTTTCTGTCCGGTTCGGGACCATCTGCCATCTTCGACATGCCATGGATGCCGCTGTATCTCGCCATCATATTCATGTTCCACCCTCTGCTCGGCTTCACTGCCATGGGCGGCGCGTTGGCGATTTGTATTCTGATGGCGCTGAACGAGCTGTCTTCCAGACGCCCTGCGCTGGAGACTGCTATCGAGTCTGGTCGCAGAACCTCGCTTGTTGAGATATGTCGGAGAAACTCTGAAAGCATCGAGGCCATGGGTATGATTGATACCTTGCGCGAGCGGTGGGAAGACGGAAACGACACCTACTTGGGCAAGCAACGGAAAGCCTCTGACCGGTCCAACATCTTCACAACCATGATCAAAACCCTGCGGTTCATGTTGCAGTCCGGCATCTTAGGTTTGGGTGCATGGTTGGTGATCCAGCAGGAAGCCTCTGCTGGCGTGATGATCGCCTCCTCCATTATGACCGCACGTGCCTTGGCTCCGGTTGAGCAAGCCATCGCCAACTGGCGCGGGTTTGCCGCGGCACGGATCGGCATGGCCCGTCTCAACGAAGTGTTTAAAACTCATGCGCCTGCTGAGGAGCGGGTTGAGTTGCCTTTTCCAGAAAAATCCCTCGTGGTTGAGCGTTTGTTTTGCGGACCAATAGCCTCCTCTGATCCCTTCGTGAAGGACATCTCACTGGAGTTGAAGGCGGGCGATGGCCTTGGCATTGTTGGGCATTCAGGCTCTGGCAAATCCACCCTCACACGGGCGATGGTTGGCATCACTCCTTCCCTGAAAGGGTCTGTCCGGTTTGATGGGGCTGAGTTGGACCAGTGGAGCATGGCAGACCGTGGTGACTTCATCGGCTACTTGCCACAGGACATCCAGTTGTTTGACGGCACCATTGCCGAGAACATTCAGCGGTTCAAAGACGAAAAAGAGACTGACAAACTGATTGCTGCGGCACGCATGGCAAACGTCCACGACCTGATTGTGAGTTTGCCGGACGGCTACAACACCGTTATCGGCGCGTCTGGCAACGGCCTTTCCGGTGGCCAGCGCCAGCGGATTGCTCTGGCGCGGGCGCTTTACGGTAACCCGTTCCTGATTGTGCTGGATGAGCCGAACTCCAATCTGGATGCTGAAGGGGAAGCCGCGCTCACCAACGCCATTCACCAAATGCGTGAGGCTGGGTCCATCGTCATTGTCGTGGCGCACAGACCAGCGGCAACGTCCGCCGTGGATCAGATCCTTCACATGCGTGAGGGGCAGCTACGGGATTTTGGCCCAAAAGACAGAATTATGAAGCAGGTGATCGCACCACTTCACAAAAAGCCGCAGGAGGTCGCTTGATATGACGCAGAAAAAAAATGCACAATATGATATCGGCGCGAGCATCTCCCACCACCTGAAATGGGGCGGCATCTTCGCTGCTGTCCTGATTTTCGGGGCTGGCACTTGGACTGTGATGACAGAGATTTCCGGTGCAGTTGTCGCGCCTGCCACCATTGTTGTGGAAACCAGCACCAAGAACGTACAGCATCGCGATGGCGGCATTATCAACGAAATCCTCGTGAAAAACGGAGATACGGTGAAAGCTGGCGATCTTGTTTTACGGCTGGATGATACAGTCACAAGCTCCAATCTCGCTGTGCTAACCAATCAGCTGGACGAACTTTACGCCCAGGAGGCACGGCTGACTGCCGAACTACAAGGCAGTAAGACAATCTCTTTCAAAAAACGAGCCAAGAGCCCCCTTCACCGGGCACATCTCCTGATCATTGAGGAAACCCAGCGCAAGATGCTGGACGCACGGGCTAAAAACCATCAGGGCAAAAAAGAACAGCTTCAAGCCCAGATCGGCCAGTTCCAAAAGCAAATTGGTGGGCTGATCCTGCAACGTGATGCCAAGCAGGACGAGATCGGGTTTGTGAATGAAGAACTGACTGGTCTGATATCCCTGCACAAAAAGAAGCTGGTTACAAAATCCAGAATCTACGCCTTCCAGCGCGAACGCAGTTCTCTGGAAGGAGAGCTTGGCTCTATTATTGCTCAAATTGCTCGCTCCGAAGAGGCAATCAGCGAGCGTAAAGTCATGATTTACCAGTCCGACGAGGAATTGCGATCCAACAATTTAGAGCAATTGCAGCAAACACGGGCGCAAGTCTCCGAGCTGGAAGAACGCCGGATCGCGGCACAAGATGAACTGCGCCGGACGGAAATCCGTGCACCCCAAAACGGCCAAGTTTTTGATCTGGCAGTTCACACTATCGGTGGTGTTATTGCTGGCGGCGAAGTCGTTATGAAGATCGTGCCAGAAGAAGATGAGCTGGTTGTGGAAGCCAAGGTTCAGCCAGTGGACGTTGATCAGATCAGCCCCAATCAGGAAGCCACAATTCGCCTGCCGGCATTTGACAAGCGCACAACACCAGAGTTGAAAGCCAGACTGCGGATGATTTCACCGGATCTGATACAAGACCCGCGAACCGGCAACACCTACTATCTGGCGGAGCTGACAATTCCTGATGAGGAACTGGCGAAGCTGGAAGGCAAAACACTTATTCCCGGAATGCCAGTGGAAGCCTTCATCAAAACAGAAGACCGCTCCGTCCTGTCGTATCTGCTCAAACCAATGATGGACCAGATCGCCCACGCCATGAGAGAAACCTAACCCACGCATGTCCTGAGGCGAAAGATAAGGTGTTAAAGCAACAGCTACCCTGCTGCTTTAACCTCCCCTCCCAAGCGCTCAGGCATCAAGGCCAGAGCAAAAATCCCAAGTAATTCCAGTTCGATCGTGTGGGTTTTGTGGGAGGGAATAGAGGTGCGTGATGGTGTGTGATTTGGTTGGAAACGTGGCAAGGAGATGCAGGAAGCGCTCGCCCAGCACTTTGTAGGTAATGGCGGGTCGAGGCCGTTTAGGGCTTACCGATTACAATCGAGACAACACTCACGGCCTGCAATTCCCATTGGCCTCCTCGACTTGAATATGAGACTCTGTGACCAAAACTGACATTCGCACTGGCTCTGAGCAGCCTCAGTAAAAGCTTGTTCTCAACTTCAAGTCGACCTCATCTAACTTGCTGTTGAAGACAGCAAACACCTTATCGTGGAGATTACAAAACACGTGTTACGGACAAACCGGTCGTTCGCCGCAACATCAACGAACCGCTACCTCGTGCCAAAGCTTGCCGTTGAATGACTTCAACTCCAACTAACATCGCAGTTCCTAGATCGGTGCCACTGCTTCTCGCTAAGCGCTTATGAAACGTGCCCAAACTGTCTAACCAAGCGTGACGATCTTTGCATCAGGTTCATTGTCTGGAAACAAAAGTGATTTCCTACACACCAAGTGCGTATTTGCACAACAGAACCCCAAAGCGCCAGCTCCCTGCAAACTAGTCGACCTTGAGTTGCCTACTGGCGTCAAAGTCCTGTAGCGTTTGGTAAAATGTATCCGCTGGTCCAACAATCTTCGGGTCTGCATTGAGATTAAGTTGCGGGCTGGCAGCCGGATATGACATCGAACGAATGAAGTACCGCATGCAATTCAACCGCGCCCGCTTCTTGTCGTCGGAGCGAACGACAATCCATGGTGCATCGGCGGTATGAGTATAGAAGAACATGTTCTCCTTTGCCTCAGAGTAATCGTCCCACATGTCCAGAGATTGAACATCGACCGGGCTTAATTTCCAATGCTTCAGCGGATCGTTATCACGCGCTTGAAACCTTCGCAGCTGCTCGTCGCGGCTTACCGAAAACCAGAACTTAAACAGGCGAACTCCGCTTCTAACAAGCATACGTTCAAACTCCGGGACTTGACGCATGAACTCCATGTACTCAGCCGGAGAGCAGAAACCCATGACTTTTTCGACACCCGCACGGTTATACCAGGATCGGTCAAATAAGACGATCTCGCCTTTGGTGGGCAGGTGCCTCACATAACGTTGGAAGTACCACTGCCCCTTTTCCTCTTCGGTTGGCTTTTCAAGGGCGACGACGCGCGCGCCACGCGGGTTCAGGTGCTCCATAAACCGCTTGATCGTGCCGCCTTTACCCGCAGCATCACGTCCCTCAAAAATTACTACGATGCGTTGGCCGCTGTCCTTGGCCCAGTTTTGCACCTTTAGGAGTTCAATTTGAAGCTCTTGTTTGAGGGCTTCATATTGCGCTCGGTTCATGCGTCGCTTGTAAGGATAATTCTTGGGCAACTGGCCACTTTTACCCGCAGCAACCGGATGCTTTTGCAACAACAACGAATGGGCCTTATCGGTTATCGGATTTTGAATAGATTGGTCGGCTGCCGTCTTGTGCGTATTCTTCTTGGAGGTTTTGGGAAGAGAGATCTTGGTGCTAGAGGTGGACGTTTCCTGTCCGGATGTAGAGGCCAACTTCACTTTCTGTTCCATAGATATACTCTCCAAAATAAACCAGATTTCTTTGGGAATGCATCCATTCATCCGGAAACATTCATACGCGTAATTGCACGTACGTATATTTTAATACTAAACGCGATTGTTGTGCATTGACTTCAAGCAAATTGAGCCCTCCTTTGTATGCGGTCTGTGCCATCAAATGGCAGCTCTGAGTCGACTGCGATTTGCTGCATCCGTTAAGAACAGGCCTCTGCGAACCAACCTAACGTCCGACCTGATTGATCGCATAGATCCATGCCAGGTTACTTACCATAGTCCGCAGAAAATCCGCTGTGTAGACAGGACAACCTTTGGCTGCAAAGCTCAGATGAACCCACCGCCCACAGTTACCTGTGCGCACCACACCGAAGACCAGCCTCCAAAAAAAACCAACTAAAACGCTATCTCCGGAGAACTTCTCAAAACTCCACGCACAAATCGCCAACTCTCCGGTGACAGTTGGAACATGTCGCAACCACCACCCTCGCCTGTACCTTCCTACGCCCTACGTCCCGCCCATGTCCGGCAAGCTGAAGACCTCTGTTCCTTCACCAATTTTAACCTGATAGCTGCCTGCTGGTAGAGAAGTTTCGCCCTCTCCAACCTTGCGGACAATGCTGCCGAAGTTCGCTGTGATTACGGTGCCATTGCCGAAGGTGGTTTGCTGTAGCATCCGGTCTTTGCTGAGGAAGCGGAAGGCGGTCATGGGTTGGTTGAACAGCTGTTTGTGGAGCGGTGCCCAGAGTTTGTTGTAGGCTTTGATGATTGACAATTCCTGATGAGGAACTGGCGAAATTGGACGGCAAAACACTTATTCCCGGCATGCCAATAGAAGCCTTCATTAAAACAGAAGACCGCTCCGTCCTGTCTTATCTGCTCAAACCAATGATGGACCAAATAGCCCACACCATGAGAGAAACCTAACCCGCGCATGTCCTGAGGCGACACCAAGATAAGAGGCTAAAGCAACAACAACCCCTGCTGCTTTAACACCAACTCCCAAGAGCTTAAGCACCAAGGCCAGAGCAACAAACCCAAGCCCCCCTGTTCGATCGGGGGGCTTGGGAGGGAATAGAGGTGCGCGTTGGTGTGTGATTTGGCTGTAAACGCGGCAAGGAGATGCGGGACGCGCTCGCCCAGCATTTTGTAGGTAATGGCGGGTTGAGGCCGTTTAGGGCTTACCGATTACAATCGAGACAACACTCACGGCCCGCAGTTCCCATTGGCCTCCTCGACTTGAATATGAGACTCTGTGACCATGCCTGCCATTTGCTCCGTTATCAGGTGCCGCCAGCTAAAACGGGTTTGCTACTGCTGATTGTTTTGTCTCACGCGGGCATTGCCATGTTGTTTGAAATTGGGAATGCCTGAAGCTCCCATCCGCTGACGGCAACATTTTTGAGGTCTGTAATCGCGCCTCTGCTACATTCTAGTCCCATGTTGCGGGATGGCGCCGCAGCTCACCAGAGGGGGTATCCCAGATCATCGGTGCATCTCGAACGGTCAAAGGTGGCCGCACCCGTTTCAGGTTACCCCAGTCGCTCGTTTCAATCGATGACGCAAAATCGCCTTTGACCTTGGGGGGAATAGGGTCGTCATCACCATCGGTTTGATCAGCCCTGCGTAGCATCCATGCAATCCGCGCAAGCGATGTTTGAGCTGATATAATTCGACCAGATTTTGCGACGCGGAGCGCTTCGAAAACGCAAGCGGCTAATACATACCCTGCTGCATGGTCCAGAGCTTGTACGGGCAGTTTTCCCGGTACGCCATGGCCATCACTGCACAAATCCGCAATCCCTGTACTGAATTGAACAAGACTGTCAAAGCCACGACGTTCTGACCACGGACCCTGGCGGCCATACGCACTGAGGCTAATGCAGATGTGCGTCGGGTTAATCTGATCGAGACTGGCGACATCAAAGCCAAGCCCTTCCAAAGCGCCGGGACGGTAGCCGTGCACAAGTACGTCTGCCTGACGCAGCAAGTCCACAAAGCGTGCCCGATCCGAAGAACTCGTCAGATCCAACTCTGCACAGCGTTTGCCGATGGTTGTGTCATGCAAAAGGCCCGGATCATCCCAGTCGGCAGGATCAATACGAAGAACTTGTGCACCATACCCAGCCAATGTGCGTGTGGCCACAGGGCCGGCTAGGACCCGTGTCAGATCAAGGACCTTCAGTCCAGACAATGGCCGCTCCGAATTGTAATCCGCCTCTTGCAATTTCCTAGGCGCTCGCGCTGGTTTAGCTTGAGACCATTCCACCAAAGGGCTTTGCGAGATGACGCGCCCCTGTGGGTGTGCTTGCCAGTCATTCCATGTGATCATGCGCGCTGCGGCTCCACCCGCTGCGATAAAATCAGATTCAAGCTTCGCAACTGATCGATTGGCAATCTCCGCCGCTGCGTCCTCTTGCGTGACAGTATTGCCAAGGAGACTCGTGGCAACTGCTTTGTGGTGGGGCGCGTTGGTATGGAGGCGAATCCAGCCATCTCTGCCTTTAAAGATCGAAGATAGCGGGTCCCAAGGTTCTTGCGGGGTCCAATCGATTGGTTCGCAGGATGTCAGCCCCCAGAACGCGGTGAGGCGACCATCCACAAAGACATCCTCCGATGATTGCCCGCGCAAGCGCGCTAAAGCAACACCGGCGAGTCCGACGCTTTCGGCCAGCAACTCCGTAACCGGCAAAGGGCCAGGCAACCGTCCGGTATATTGGATCACAGGAGGGGCCGTATTTGCACCAAACACTGCCAGACTTAACTCATTCCAAAAGATTTCGGTCACACTAGATAGCTCCTTTCAGGATAGTATTGGTCGCCTTCCGAATGGAGTGCATTCTGTTTGGGAGATGTTGTCATCTGTTTACGCCGTGACGCAAGAACGCTTTTCTCAAAGCATCAAAAGTAAAAACGACAACCTGCCTTACAGAGGAAGTCAAAATCTGGTCTAAAAACCGACGATCCATCCGAAAACCTAAACCCTTTTTCAACGGTCTCGGCGGGTTAAGCTCACACAGAGCACTTGTAAGAGCGACAGCAAAAGGCTCCAAACGAACGAGTACAGCCCTTGATGGAACTGAGTGAAGGTTCGGTTATGGCCCTAGACGGTCAAGCAAACGCTGCGGCTTAAGACAGAGTGGCCCTGGAAAATAAGTTTGGCCTACTTCTGGGTTCTAGATATAATTAACTGAGATTGAGCTATGTGGAGGAAGCTATGACAGCAAACCAGATTACGTTGATATTGGTTCCGGTGGCAATTTTGGGGTTCGCAGTTGCAATCTACCTAAAGGCTCAGCGAAAAAAGAAAACAGCACAGCCCAAAGTCCATGGACCGCATACTCCCGGCACGGGTAACGATCCGAAGGAAATGATAGCTAGTAAAGCGCATACGGGCTTCGATGGAGGGTGTTGAAAGCCAAATAAGGAAATGATAGCTCGATCGAGACAACACTCACGGCCCGCAGTTCCCATTGGCCTCCTCGGCTTGAATATGGGACTCTGTGACCATACCCGCCGTTCACACTTGCTCAGCAGCATTCTAGCTGGAATATCGTTGCTACTTCTGATTGAAGTCATGTCAAACTGTGCCTGAGATTGGGAAAGGTATTTCACTTAAGCGCAGGTTGAATACCACACGCAAACAAAGTTTCGTTTAAACAGGACAAGTACTTTCTGCCAGATGTTTCATTGTCGATCTGTCACACGTCCAACCGTGGGATGATGCATGACCAATTAGATATAAACTCCAAGGTGCTTGGATAGCGATGAACTTGATCTTACCAGCTGCCATAAGGGATTTGTAAACAGTGCACCTCTTCCTCAAGCTGCTGCAGGCATTTGAACACATTGCCGTTGACCGTTCATGTGAATAGCAGTCACTTTTGCACGCTCGGCCCCTTGGCCAGCCTGAAGGTAGGATCCCTTCGGGCTACTCCACCACTTCTGGAGGGTATTTCATGCGGGAACGCAATACCTCTAAAGACAGATCAATCATTTTATAGATACTCTTTTCAGAGGTGTTCAGCTTGATCAGCTCATAAAGGCCCACAAAAGTCATCTGGAAATAATCGCTCAGAACTTCGATATCTTCCGGGTTCTTCAGCTCTAGTTGACACTGCAAAAGCTTTTCATGTACCACCTCTTCCCAGACGTGATTATACCTTAAAAATTCTTCCCACAACGTCTCATCCAAATAACACAAGTCAACAACGGTTGGACGAAATAAACCTAACCCCTCACGGCTCCGATCAAAACAAAGCTGCGCAAACTCAATCAGCGTGGTTCGGATGGCCGCGTAGATATCGGAATGCATAGCCATATCAGAGCACATCTGCTGGCCAAACTTAATGTAGTACCAATGCACAATAGCGCGAAGAATTTGCTGTTTTTTGGGAAAGGCCTCTTGCAAAAGTGTAAGATTAACACCGCTTTCAGCGGCAATGTCTTCAACGCTGACAACCTTCAACCCCTTTTGCAGGATCAAGCGAATAGACTTGTCAAATAAATTTTCGAGGACTTTTGCAGGGAACAACTCCTCATATTTTTGAACTTGTCGCATGGTTAATGTTCATCATTTATCGGTTGCTCGGTACGGTTTTAGGGTAGCACAGAAAACACAAAAGAAAATTAACCGAACTACCACAATTGACGACGCCGGAGGTCCGGTAATGGCCCACAGTTACCTGTTTGCGCCACACCGAAGACCAGCCCCCCCCCAAAAAAAACTAAAACGTCATCTCCGGAGAATTTCTCAAAACTCCACGCACAAATCGCCAACTCTCCGGTGACAGTTGGAACATGTCGCAACCACCACCCTCGCCTGTACCTTCCTACACCCTAATTCCCGCCCATGTCCGGCAAGCTGAAGACCTCTGTTCCATCACCAATTTTCACCTGATAGCTACCTGCAGGCAGGGGAATTCCGTCCTCGCCGACCTTTCGAACAATGCTGCCGAAGTTCGCTGTGATTACGGTGCCATTGCCAAAGGTCGTTTGCTGTAGCATCCGGTCTTCGCTGAGGAAACGGAAGGCAGTCATGGGTTGGTTGAACAGCTGTTTGTGGAGCGGTGCCCAGAGTTTGTTGTAGGCTTTGATGATCGGCAGATCTTTTTTCGCGTTGCCTGCGCTGAGATGGTAGAGCGGCGGAATTTGGTAGAGGATTTGTTGCAAAGCTATGATCTGGCGCTCATTGGCTGGCTTCAATGAGCCAAATTCCCAGTGATGCGTGGTGACGATGCTATCATGCAGCGCTACCTGATACAGCGGCAGCTTGTATTGCGGCGCATACATCAGTGTGCTCAACTCAGCTGGAATTGGTGTTGCTTTGAAGAAGATTGGTGGTTGTTCTGGCGGCCAGTAACCCCCACGGAAAAACTTGGAGGATTTGTCTTTGCCAATGCGCTTGTCCATCCATGCATAAGGCGGCGTTGTCATGCCATGAGAAAAGGCGATGTTCTTGGCAAAATACCATGTACCACCTTCTGAACCGGTGACGACCTTAAGCTCCTCACTCACGTAAGCCAGACGGTCATTAAAGGCTTTCAGCACCTTCGCTTTGGATGCTTTTCGACCCTCAGAATAATCGTTGTAGACCAGCCCTGTTGCGTCCACATCCATAAACAAGCTGTTGAGCGCAGCGCCGTCTACCACCGCTTTGCTACGACGTTTGGCATAGCCTTGCAGCGCCAACGGATTGACATAACGGCCCCTGCCCGCAAAACCGGTGACCTTGGAACCATCGTGATTGGTGTATCCGGCACCCTCATAAATCTCGTTGCCCATCTGAGCCGTTTGCCACGTGTTCACCAGTTCTTCAGGATGTGCGCTGGCGTAACTGTCATAAGCACCGAGAAGATAGCCCGATTCCTTGGCAAGAACTGTGGCTTCCGGGCTCCAGCTTGCATCACGCCAGTCGGCCATGCCCAGCCATGCACGATCGATGCCTGCTGATTTCAGTTTGGTCACCAAGCCCTTTGAGAAGCTGTAGCCCCAAGTTTCAGGCGCTTTGAAGTGGCCTTTGAACTCACTTTGCAGCTCTTTCCGTGCCAGCATAATCCATGGTGTTTGCGCTTGTGGGTCATGTCCGCCGTCAAGCGGGGCCACGGCTGCAACATCCACGGCATTTGGCAGCGCTTCATTGATAGCCCGGATAGCCACTTTACGGGTATACTTTGAGACGAAACCGCCCTTACCCTTTGCCTCTTTAAAGGCCGTGGTCATCTCGCCCTTGTCGGCTTTGCTCAGGGCCTGCCATAAACGTGCGGAGAGCGAGCCTTCCTGCTTGCGTTTCTGGTCCAGCTTACGCACAAACCCGCGCCAGCCTTTGATATCCTCGGGCTTGAGCGGCCCACTGCCGTGGAAATAGATATGCGGTGCACCAGCTAACTTGGACACATCCGCATTTGCTGTGATCTTGTCATCCAAACTGCGGAACTGCCCCGTGTTCTGCATAAAGGCGCGAAACTGCTTGGCGCCGATGATCGGGTCAGGTTGATCAAGCGTCAGCCGTATGCGGTAGGGTTGGCGCAGGTTAAGCTCGGTGAAGTCTTGAGTAAACCCGACCTCAAGCTTGTCCTCCACCAGTTTCAGGGTCATGGCCGCGTCTGCTGGCTGCGGTGTCATCCAAGTGGAGGAGAAGCTGCCTCTGAGCTGGGTGATGAACGGCAGGGACGCCTCGGAAAGATCCTTGCGGTCCATCTTGTCGCTGAGTAATTTAGCGAAGGCTATGTCGGAGGCTGGGATATACCGGCCCTCCCCGAAAATCGGCAGTGCATAAGCTTCAATGGTGGTGTTGGCTTTTCCGTTCGGCCATGCAAATTCGCCCGGTTGGTATGCCGTCACAGCAATCTTGAGGGACGCATTTTTGAGCACCATCGCAACCTCATAAACACTGCCGTTTATGTTGAGCTTCCAATGCGCTGCTGCGGTGCTGTATTGCAAATCCGCCAGGACTGCGGGGGTGGAAAGTACTGCGGCAAGTTCCACCTGCGGCGCGCTGGCCAGAGCACCTTTGATCTGCAGTGTTGCCGGATCAATATCGAATGCGGAAAAGTCGTTTTTTAAAACAAACGCCTGCGCAAGGGATGGGCTGACAGACGCACAGATTAAAACACATAGAAAAAAAGCATTGGAGCGGTAACGCAAAGAAGGAACTCCGAATTAAATTGGGCCATGGATTGATGGCCGAGTATTATTGGGGGAAAGGACAGCAGTGAACATGCTTTCCGAATAAGATTCAATTACCTGCAAACTAAGGCAAAATTGTAGGAATATTGGGCCACCACCTGCACGTTTGGCGATACCCCCCGATATATTAGCGCACCCTATCAACCCGCCAGCTCATATGTTTCGCGCAGCCGTGAGATCCATTGATAAAAACTCTATCAAAAGACCTCGTAAAAACTGATATATGATAGCTTGCAGTTTGAGCGGTTCGGTCGTTGAGCTTTGCACAAAACAGCACATTTATGGCAGTTGGCGGACGGGCAACATATTGATGACACTTGCAAATACGAGTTTGGCAAAAAACGGGCTAGACAGCCGCGCTGTTCAGGTCCCTCCATCCATCACACGAGAACTGGCCAACGCTGCCATGAGCGTGGAAGGATTGATCCCTTTGTGGTTTGGTGAGCCGAACCAGCCAACACCCAAGTTCATTTGTGATGAAGCAGCGCGCTCTTTGAGTGCAGGTGAAACGTTTTATGCAGAAGAGTTGGGCCGACCTTACTTGCGTGAGGCGATCTCCAAATACATGTCCAATCTCTACAGCGTTGAGATTGATGTTAACCGTATCGCCGTTACCGTTTCTGGTGGCAACGCCCTCAATCTAGCATTCCAAAGTGTGCTCGAAGAAGGTGATACAGTCGTCACACTCACCCCGGCTTTTCCGAACCTTTTGTCCATCCCCATGCTTCAGGGCGCACAAACTCTCACTCACCCGCTGACCGTTAAAGACGGCAAGTGGTCGCTGGATGTGGAAGCTTTTTTGGAGACAGCCAAGGGCGCAAAGGTTGTTCTGCTCAATTCCCCCTCCAACCCGACGGGCTTCATGCTGACACGCGAGGAGATCGCACGGATCATGGAGGTTCTTAGGGAGCGCGGCACATGGTTGATCTCCGATGAGGTTTACGCCCGCACCGTATATGATGGCAGCGCAGCCCCCTCGTTCCTTGAGGTATCCGAGCCGGAAGATCGCCTAATCGTGGTCAACTCCTTCTCCAAGACATGGGCTATGACGGGTTGGCGTCTGGGGTGGTTGACTTTGCCGCCAAGCCTTACGCCGATCATCGAGAAGATTGCGGAATTCTCCATAGCCAGCGCACCTCCGTTTTCACAACGGGCCGGTGTTGTTGCGCTGGAACAGGGCGAAGGTTTCGTGCGGCAGATGGCTGAGGGTTACCGACATGCGCGAGATCTGATCTGTGGCGGATTGCTGGCGCATAAAGGCATCACCTGCCCCATCCCGGAAAGCGCGTTTTATGCCTTCTTCAAGGTGGAGGGGGTGACGGATTCCATCGGATTTGCCCGCATGTTGATTGAGCAAGCCGGCGTTGGTCTTGCTCCCGGTGACGCGTTCCGCGTTGGTGAGCCGGGCTGGTTCCGTCTGTGCTTTGCGCAAACCGATGAGCAGCTCAATGCAGCGCTGGATCGCCTATCTCCCTTCTTGGAAAAAGCGCATAAATACGCCTGACCAATTCTAAAACCAGTGATAGGAGGGCAATGCCCCTCCTATTGTTTTCAGGATGAGCGGCTCGATATTCGTAAACAACGTCTCGTTGTTGGAAAGCACGACGATGCCGATATCCTCCTGCGGATAACCCACCACATAGGCGCGGTATCCCGGATTGCTGCCCCAATGCCAGATTGACCTGTTCGGTTTGGTGGATTGAATTCCCCAGCCCAAAGACCAGGATATATCCTCGGAGATCTTTTTATCCGCCTGCAACATCCTTTGTTTCAGCGCGCCCTCATTGTCTGTATCCATCATAAACGCTAGGAATCTGGCATAGTCGCTGGCCGTTGTATGTAAGCTCCACGCTGCATTGCCAGTCGAAGGCCTCCGCTTTTCCGCGATTTGTTGTCCGTCCTGATTAAACCCGTCGCGGATGCGGTAGTTATAAGCGCGCTGCCAGATGAAGCTGGAGGAGGACATTCCGAGAGGCTCAAACACATGAATGTGGGCCAGAGTCTCCAGTGGCAAGCCGGTCTTCCGTTCCAGAACCTGCTGAAGCAGAGAATATCCTAATCCCGAATAAGCAAAGCTGGTGCCCGGATCAAACGAGAGTTTCAGCTCTTGATCCTCCTCAAAATTGGAGAGACCCGACGTGTGTGAGAGAACCATACGGGCGGTAATGCTGTTCAGGCGAAGATCTGCCCCGCTAACCAAGTCCGGTTCGTAATGAGCCAATGGACGGTCCAAGCTAAGGATGTCCAGTTCCACCATTTTCATCACCAGATAAGCAAACACAGGTTTGCCAAGAGAGGCCACTTCAAAAATCGGCTCCTGCGCACCAACAACGTTTTGGCCTTTGGCGCCGCGGTCATAAAGCCGGACAAACTCCACCTGCCCCTTTCTCACGACAGCCACAGCCAGAGAGGCGTTCGGAACATTTTCCAGAATTAGGATTGCCTGCTCATCAAGTGCGGAAATGATGTCATTCTGGCTTACCGCTGTTTGAAGCGGTGATGACTGATCACACCCGCTCACGGCAAGCATCAGCAGCAAAACTCCAAGAGCGCGTAAACCCATAAAAAGACCGTTCCCAAAATCACTTAGCCCAAGGTGCTAGTTTAAGAAAACGACGTCAATAGGTTTGGTTGTGTTTGTATTCCACGCACAGCTCCCCTTGTCACCCATTTGGTAGGAGCAGACTCTCTAGTCCTCGGCACTCTTCAAAGGTTCCGGACCAGAAGGTTTAACCGCTTTCCGCTCAGATGTAACTCCGTTGAAAGCCCAAATGGATATAGCAGCTGCGGCGACCAGAACCAACGCTCCGAAATAGTAACCATCTGCCAGAGCTCGGCTGCTGATCGTCTTCAAGACGTAAAGAGATTCCGGCCAGCGTTCATGCAGTTGGGCCGCAGCAGCTGGTTGTTCCTCCATGGATTTATAGAGCAACAACTGCAACAATTCTCTCTTATCCGGATTTGGCTCCAGCAACTCTGAGGCCTGAGAAATCATTGTCTTTTCCCGCCAGTTTATGAGCGATCCGATACAGGCAATCCCAAACACACCGCCCACCTGACGAAACGTTTGCAGCAAAGCTGAGGCGCGCGCACGACTGGCTGGCGCAACATGGGCAAGTGCCTCCGCTGTAACGGTGCTCACCAGCAAACCCAGCCCTGCACCCATCAAAACCATGCCCGGCATGAGCATCCACAACTCGTTCTGTTCCATAACAAAGGCCTGTCCTGCAAAGCCCAAAGCCATCGCCAAGCTGCCGGTGAGCGCCAGCTTGCGGAAGTTGACTTTGCCCACCAATCGCCCGCCAACTTGAGACATAACGATGATGGTCAGGACAACAGGCAACATGGCAAGCCCGGCCTTAACAGGAGAAAGGCCCAGAATATTCTGCACAAAGACAGAGCCAAAGATCACCTGCCCCAGCAAGGCAAACGGAATGCAGAACAGCAATACACAGCAGCCCAGATAGATCTTACTTTCAAACAGAGAGAACTGGATAATAGGGTGGGCAACTCGCTCGCGCCGCGCATAAAGCAGGTAACAGCACAACACCACAAATCCAAAGGAAACACCGCCTTCTGCCAAGGAAAGGCGGTAATCGCCAAACCGTTGCACAGCCACCGTGAACACCAGCAGACCCAGAATGAAGATAAAGGCGCCGAGGAAATCAAAGTTGCCGGCTCCTGCTGAGCTTTTGCTTTTGCCAATCACAAACGCCATGAGGAAAACAACAGTGCCAATGGGCACGTTGATAAGAAACACCATACGCCACGACAAATACTGAACCAGTGCTCCACCAACCAATGGCCCCAGCGCAAGGAACAGAAGGCCCGCCCCCACATAAAGGGCAAGTGCCTTGCCTCTGTCTTCAGATGGAAACGCCGAAAACACGAGCGCTGTCGCTGCTGGCTGCATCAAAGCTGCCCCCGCACCTTGAAAAACGCGGGCGGCAATGAAAACGTCTCCGTTTGGTGCAAACGCACACACCAGTGAAGCAGTGGTGAACAGACCAACTCCAATCCTGAAGGAGGTGAAGAAGCCGAACCGATCTCCCATCCAGCCGCCACACATCAACGTGGACGCCAGCGCCAGCAGATAGGCGTTGACAGCCCATTGCAGATGAACCGGACCAAAACCATAGGCGCGCTGCAGCGAAGGCAGAACAATACCAAGGACCGTCTGGTCAATCATGATCATGGCAATTGCCCCAATCATATTGAGCAGGATCAGATATTTACGGGTCATTCCAACCTCGTCTCCAGTGCCCCCTAAGTGTGATGGGCAAACTGCTCCATAAAGCGGCAAATCGCATCAAGGCTTCTGGGCTCATCTAAAATAGGGCAATGACCACGCTTGGGAACCTCCACAGACTGCATGTTCGGAGCCATCTCTTTCATAGCCTGAATCGTTACAGGTGATGTCACATCCGACAGTTCACCCCGTATAGAAAGGACAGGAAGGTTCAAATCAGCAGCGCATTTATGAGCGATCCATAAATCCCGCGGCGCCTCCACGTTTTCTGCAAGTGCTTTCCCTAGATTGTCATCGTAACGGTGATGCCACTTGCCATTTTTGCGGCCATACATGGACAGCGCCATGCGCTCCCACTTCTCCTCGGGCAAATCTACAAATTGATTGCAAACGTGAGACTTAACGGTTTTGACCACATCGCTGAGCTCCTCTTCATCGGAAAGATGTCCCGCATAGCCAAAGATACGTGACATGCCGGCCATCTCAATCGTCGCGCCCAGATCATTCAATACAGTCCCTGCCAGCATGTCCGGGTGGTCCTCCACCATCAACATTGCAAGCAGTGCCCCTAAGGATGACCCGAGCAGAACCACAGGTTTTTCGCCTGTGTGCTTCCAGAACTCGTAGATATCGCGAATGTAAACCAACGTGTTGTAGTTGCTGTAATTGGGGTCGTAGCCCGAGAGGTCACGTCCCCGCAGATTGATGGCGTAGATCCTGTGCGTTAACCCGAGTAAAGACGCCATGGCGTCAATATCACGGGCACACCGGGTGAGGCCCGGCACCGCAATAATAGCAGGGCTGTCTGCTTTTCCTTTGCCATAAACGCGGTAGTTGAGTTTGATGCCGTCGGAGGTTTCGAACCACTGGTTCTCATAGTTACCGCTGTCGTATTTACTCTCATCAACTTCACTCATGAGGCTTTCCGTCTTTCTTCCGGGTGTGGTCTGTGTTTTGAGTGAATAGCCTCGGTCAAATGACCGGGATTAGGATCTTCAATGATGGTGGAGATCCGTTCCTCGAAAGTGCTAAGCGACGTTTCCGCAGCAATATATCCAGCTTCCATACGGGCTTTGATGCTTGCAGGATCAAAGTCAACAACACCACTAAGCGCATTATGCTGAGCAGAAATGGTCACCACATGAGAGATGGCCCGCATCCTCATAAGCGATTGATAATGTATGCAATCTCTGAGTTCTGCGTTATCTGGGACCATGTGATCCAGATCCCACAACATTTTGGAAAAATGCTGTGCGTTTTCATGACCGTCCATCATTTGCCAGAATTTATCCTCATAGACCAGCTCGGTCATACGGTCGACCGCCTCGTCAACAGTGGTTGGAATAATCCCTTCTTCGCAGAACAGTTCAATCACAAAGATCGGCATATGGGCAATCTGATGTTCGTCCAATGTCCGTAACAACGAGCGAATTGGAGTGTTGTCATAAAGACCCCCATCCCAATAGTATTTACCATCCACTTCCATTGGAGGAAAGCCCGGTGGCAGGCTTCCGCTTGCCATAATATGTTTAGCTGTCAGGACATCATCGCGATTTGAAAATCGTTCGATCTGCCCCGTCGCCACGTTGGTCGCGGTGATGATAACACGCGTTGTATCGGGCTGGTTGAGACGGTCGAAGTCGATGAACTTCTCCATTGTCTCCAACGCAGGTGTAATGTCATAGATGCTGGCGTTTTTCTGACCACTGAATGATGGGGGGTGGAGCTTAAAAAAGCGGGGATGCCCAAGGCTGGCATGGAGGAGTTTATGGCTGGAATGCCACATAAACCCGGGGGAATGACCAAGGTGATCCCAGAGGGCATGAAGCGTTTCTATTGGGTCACCCAGCTTTGGCGCGGCCAGCACTGCGGCGTTCAACGCGCCAATGGACGTGCCGGTAATAACTTCCGGCTCGTAACCCAACTCGTAGATCCGTGTCAGGGCACCTGCTTCATAAGCACCCAAAGCTCCACCACCTTGCATAACAAGGCCAATTTTTTTCGTCATCTTCCGTCCTTCCGAAAGTGGAATCCTAATAAAATCCTCCCCCCCGGAATTCCCAGGACTGTTGCCAGACCGTGAGAAAATGACGCGCAGGTGGCCAGCCCGATATTGGCCATCTGCACTATGAAAACCTAAAGTGCCAACCTCTAAGAAACGCATAAGGTTGACGTGTAAATCGGTGCCTTTCTAACCAGTAGTTTGCGGTGCCTCACTACCAGTGATCAATTTCCAGATGGATTTCAGCGCCAGTTCAATCTTAAACCAACTAACAAAGCGGGTATCAATCGGCTGACCATTGCGGATGGTCAGGGTCGGGTGGATGAGGCGTAACCCCTCTGGTCTCATGACTAGTGGGTTGCCGCTGAGGAGCGTGAAATCCGCGCGTTTGCCAACCGCTACACTGCCCAGAATATCGTCCTGCCCAAGTTGCACAGCCGCGTTGATGGTCATCGCCTTAAGCGCTTCGTTCAAGGTGACAGCATGATCAGCACCCACCACCGTTTTGCCGCTTCTGGAGGTGCGGGACATCGCGGTTTCCAGCGTACCAAGCGGGTCCAGCGGGGTTGCGGGGTGATCTCCGTGGAAGGTTACAACAGCACCAGCATCTTGCGCATGGCGAACGGGCAAATACCGCTCCAATCGCTCTACGCCAAACAGGTTTACCAGTTGGTCTCCATAATGACTGATATGATCCACAAAGAAGCCAAGAGACACACCAAGATCGACCGCTTTGTTGATCTGTTGCTTGGTAATGAGTGCATTGTGTTCCAAGCGGTGTTGAATATCGTCACGCGGATCTTCAGCTTGTACGACTTCAATCGCTGTCAAAGCTTGTTCAATGGCCCGCTCTCCTTGCGCATGGAACGCAACTTGTCCGCTGTTTTTATGAACCATACGCAGTTTCACCAGCAAATCTTCATTGCTCATGTTGAGTGAACCGGTGTGTCCAACAGCAAGACCGAGGCGTTCCTGCACCAATTCGGAGGCCTCATAGGGGTCATTGGTTGCTGCACCTCCAGTAAACGGAGAGCCATCCAACCAGAATTTCGCTCCAAGAATGGAAAATCGGTCATCCCCACCAAACCGCCAATTGGGTAACTGATCCTCCAATAAGTACACATAGGTGCGAATTGGTGGGTTGTCCTCCAGCCCAATCCTTTGCAACAGACCAACCGGATTTGGGTGGCGACCCACAGCCCCCGTCACACCAATGGTGGTGTAGCCTGCTTTGGCGTAATCCGCATATTGCTTGCGTACCAGCAGCTCAACGGCCTCATCAGACGGCGCTGGAATAGCAGAGACAACGCGATTAACCTCCTCCAACTCCCGCAACATTGGCCCTCGGTTTGGATCAATACCGGCCTCTTTCAAAGCAGCCGTGTTGGCGTACCCCTCATGAAGCATCTGGGTGAGGATGAGCAAAGGTTTATCCGGAGAAATTGCGTCCAGCTCTGCCAATGTAGGTGGAGACAGGTCCGGGATTGCGATCGGATCCCAGCCATAAGCCAGCACCCACGGTGTGAGGCTGAAGCTGTTGGCCGAATCTTGTAAAGCCTCCATCACCTGCATACGGTTGTCGTATTTGAAGCTGCTGATATCGATAGCTGCCCCAAGCAGGGCAGAGGCAATGGGGTGGGTGTGCGGTTCAATCAAGCCAGGTATCAACGTGCCTTTGAGTTGCACCACCTCAACATTGGCGAGACTTTCCAGCGAGCGAAGGTCTCCCACAGCCATGATTTCATTGCCATCTACCAGAACCGCCTGCACTTTCGGGTGCTCGGGATCCATGGTCAGCACTCTGTCTGCGGTTAGGATATATTTTTCCGGATAGGTTTGCGGCAGAGCGTACCAATAGTAGCCTGCAGCAACACCTATAACGACGACAACCAACCCAGCAATCCAGCGCATACGACCCCTCCACTTACCTTTAGGGAATGATGCACATTCTCGCGGGAGATACCACCCGAGACTTCCTATGCCGATTATTGGGCTTGGTATTCCGAAACATGGCCACGCTTGATCAGCTTACATTTAATCTCAGATGCAGATCTGAGAGAAATTCCGGTTTCCGGATAAACCTCCTCCGAATTGATGGTTTTAAAGCTGTAATAACGGGTCAGCCGTGCCAACAACAACGTGGCTTCAACGGTCGCAAAACTGGCACCGGCACACACCCGCGGCCCAATGCCAAACGGCATAAAGGCTCTGGTCATAGGGTCATCATTGCGTTCAAACCTGTCTGGGTCAAAATAATCAGGATTATTCCAATAGGTGCGATGCCGATGCGCAACCCACGGAGAGATAATAATAAGGCTCCCCTGCGCCACCTTATGGTCTCCTACTTGCGTTTCCTCTGACGCCATACGGGTGAGAAACGCGATAGGTGGATAAAGCCGCGTGGTTTCGCGGAAAACATTTCGCGTGAACTTCAGCCTTGGCAGGTGCTTGTATTCGATCACCTCACCGCTGGTCACGTTGTCCGTTTCCCGGCGAATGCGTTCCGTATAATCAGGCCGTTCGGAGAGGATAAAGAACGCCCAGTTCAAAACCGCTGAGGTGGTTTCATGTCCCGCGAGAAAAAACGTAGCAATATGGTCAACCAGCTGCTCCTTGCTAAAAGGCATACCGGTTTGCGGATGGCGTGCATCCATCAATCTTTGGCACATATCGTCATGCTGGCCATGGCGATCTGCCGTGTGTTCATCCACCAACTCCCTCAGGGACAGACGGATCTGATCTCGCAAAGCAATGGCTTGCTTCGGCATGGCCCGTTTCGTTTCACCCGGTGCACCGCGCAGGATCATTTTCCGCGCCCATGTGGTGGTGATGGACTGATAATGCATGGCCAGCGAAAACACTTTACGGGCCCTGATGCTATCAATGGGATGAGTAAAAATTGTCCGAAAAAGAATATCGGCCGTTAATCGGCTCATTTCCTCCTGCAGAGAAAACACTTTGTCAAACTTGGCGACCTGATCCAGATGCGCCAGAAACTCCGTACAGGCATCCTGAATATGTTTGTATGAACTTCGCACGCCAATGTGAGAAAACACCGGCGCAATCATCTCGCGCTGTTCCTCCCATTTCGGCCCACTGGCGATAATCGTACTGTCCCCAATCACCGGCCTGAGCGTATCCACCATCACATCTGATTTTGGAAAAAACAGGCGCTTTTCGACCAGCACCTCATTCACCAGTTTCGGACAGTTAACAAGGTAACAAGGTCGCCGCGTAAAGCAGATCCGCTCCATAGGACTGTTAAAGAAATCCTCGGGGATCAGATCAAGAACGTTCCGAGACCAGAAAAGACGGAGCAAGCGCAAGCCTCGCAGCGGCTTGCAAGGCGTTGGTGCAGGCGGTTTATAGAGAGCCGAAACAGGCATGGGCTGCTGCCTCTTTGCTGTTTGTTTTACTTGCATGGCTCGCGCTGATTTTGTGTTTTATGCGCTGACTTTTGAAACGCAAAAGAACTTACGAAAACGCAAAAAAACCGAAAACCTTTCAAAATCCACGCAAACACAATTTTTCCTATTATTTTTCTACCACTTAGCCCTCTAACATCGACATAATGAAACCCCATAAAACCGTTGACCCGCGTTCATCAATCCGCAAGCACCTTGCCAGTTAGTCCCCCAAAATATTTTGCGACCATCGCTTAGTTGACCATTACGTCAATATGAGTTTGACTGGTTAGTGCCCTACAATTTCCGGTTGTCGAGCGGGAATAAAGGGTGAGATGAGGGAGGACAAATATATGAGCACTGAGTATTCGGCTGGCTTGCAACAGTGGCTGGCACTAATGGAAAGCGGCAAAGACCTGCAAAAACTAACGGGCCTGATTGCTAAGGACTGCGTGTTTTACAGCCCTGTGGTGCACACTCCGCAGCGTGGACAACAGATCACCGTCATGTACCTTTACGGCGCTGCGCAGGTGCTTGGCGTCAACAACTCCTTTAAATACACCCGTATTTTAGATTGCGGCGAAAACGCGGTGCTGGAATTTGAGACAGAAGTGGACGGCATTCTCATCAACGGGGTCGATATGATCCATTGGAACGACGAGGGTCTGATTGACGACTTCAAGGTCATGTTGCGGCCCTTGAAAGCGGTGAACATGGTGCACCAAAAAATGGGTGAAATGCTGGAAGCTCTTAAAGCACCAGCAAAAACATAGGACCAGTTTGAGGGGATTGCGGGAACAGATTTAACTGTATCGCGATATCTCCGGGGCTCCCTTCTCCCGAAATATAGGGGGTCTCAGCTCGTCTGAGCCTAGGTTTAAAGCTTCTGTAATCCCCGCGCTCTTGAATGATCCCCGTAAGGTCACCAATCCTGCGCAGGACACCGATGAAACGTTCATTTCTAAACATTTTCAAATGGGGAATAACTCCGCTGATCGTTCTGCTTCTCCTGGCAGGTTGCGGATTGCAGACTTCCCCTGTGGCGGACCCCAAGGGTCCTATCGCACTGATTGAACGCGATCTCCTCTACACTGCATTTTTCATAATGCTGATCGTTGTTATTCCCGTGTACCTGATGGTTTTCTGGTTCATCTGGCGGTATCGCGCCAAAGGGGGAACCGGCGAATACAAGCCAGACTGGAACAAATCCGTCATTATTGAGGTGTTCGTCTGGTCTATTCCAGCTTTGATCATCATCACGCTGGGATACCTGGTCTGGACTTATTCCTACAAACTAGACCCGTATAAGAAGATCGCCACGCCGGAAAACACCATAAATGTGCAGGTCGTTGCGCAGGACTGGAAATGGCTTTTCATCTACCCAGAACTCGGCATTGCCTCCGTTAATGAACTGGCCTTCCCCGTTGATAAGGCCGTCAGCATGAGGCTAACTTCGGATACGGTCATGAACTCGTTCCTCGTGCCCGCACTGGGGGGACAAATCTATGCCATGGCGGGAATGACCAGTCAGCTCAATCTGATGGCAAGTGAGACAGGCTCCTTCCGTGGGCGCAACACCCAGTACAGCGGAGACGGCTTTGCGATGCAATTTTTCCAAGCCGTGGCCATGACGCCAGAAGAATTTGCGGCGTGGGTTGCGAAAGCCAAAATGCATCAAAAGCCGCTCACGACTGCTGCCTATGAACAGTTGGCCAAGCCAACTATTGGGCATGCCGTCGAATACTTCTCGTGGGTCAAACAAGATCTCTTTGACGATATTTTACGCAAATACGCCAAGCGCACGCCTCCCCCGCTTCGGAGGCACACACCCGCGCCTGCTCTACCATCATGCGAGGGGGATAAACCATGCTAGGAAGACTAGGGTTTGACTCCCTGCCGTTTTACAGCGCCATCGCCGCGGGCGGTGCCGCCGTTACCGTTCTGGGCGGACTGGCCATCTTCCTCCTTGTCACCTATTTCGGTAAGTGGCGGTATTTCTGGGAGGAATGGCTGACAAGCCTGGACCATAAGCGCATTGGCATCATGTACATTGCACTGGCACTCGTCATGCTTGTACGCGGGTTTGTGGACGCATTGATGATGCGCTCACAGCAGGCCATCGCCCTTAACAATGATGGATATCTTGCGCCCGAACATTTCGATCAGGTGTTCACCTCCCACGGCACCATCATGATTTTCTTCATGGCCATGCCGTTCCTGACCGGACTCATCAACATCATCGTACCGCAGCAAATTGGCGCGCGGGATGTGGCCTTTCCGTTCATGAACTCCATCAGCCTATGGCTGACAGCTGCAGGCGCTGCACTGGTGATGGCATCCCTCGTGGTTGGCAAATTCTCGACAGCGGGCTGGACAGGGTATCCGCCCTATTCCGGTGCAGAATACAGCCCCGGTGTTGGCGTCGATTATTGGATCTGGGCGCTGCTGGTGAGTGGTGTGGGCAGCACCATGACGGGGGTTAATTTCATCGTTACGATCATAAAGTGCCGTGCCCCTACCATGCGCCTGATGCAGATGCCATTGTTCACCTGGACCACGTTATGCACCAGCATCCTGATGGCATTTGCTTTTCCCGCCCTAACAGTTGTTGCCGCCATGCTTGGTTTGGACCGCGTTCTCGGGTTTCATTTTTTCACCAATGGTTCTGGTGGAAATATGATGAATTACGCCAACCTGATCTGGATCTGGGGTCATCCTGAGGTTTATATCCTCGTGTTGCCCGCTTTTGGCATCTACTCTGAAGTGACTGCAACCTTCTGTCAGAAAAAGCTTTTTGGTTACACCTCACTGGTTTACGCAACTGCAGTTATTACCATTTTGTCCTTCTCGGTCTGGCTGCACCACTTCTTCACCATGGGCTCCAGCGCCAATGTGAATGCGATTTTCGGCATTGCCACCATGATTATCGCCGTCCCAACGGGTGTAAAGATTTTTGACTGGGTGTTCACCATGTACAAGGGGCGGATCATTTTTCACCCCTCCATGTTATTCACCATTGGCTTCATCATTACCTTTGTGATTGGCGGTGTTTCCGGGGTGCTCTTGGCAATCCCTCCCGCAGATTATCTGATGCATAACTCCACCTTCCTTGTGGCACACTTCCACAACGTCATTATTCCCGGAGCCGTGTTTGGGTACTTCGCGGGCTTCCAGTATTGGTTCCCCAAAGCAACCGGTTTTATGCTCAATGAGAAATGGGGTGTGCGCACATTCTGGTTCTGGCTCATCGGCTTTTACCTCGCCTTCATGCCGCTCTATGCCCTTGGTTTCATGGGCATGTCCCGCCGTATGGAACGTTACGACATGCCAGAATGGCAGCCCTACCTCATCGTCGCAGGCATTGGCGCACTCTTCGTTCTGGCCGGGATTTTTTGTCAGGGTATGCAGCTCTATGTGAGTATTCGTGACAGGGCGCAGAACATGGATGTCACTGGCGATCCCTACAACGCACGCACGCTGGAATGGGCAACATCCTCTCCGCCTGCCGAGTATAACTTTGCTAAAGTGCCGGAGGTTCAGGACCTTGACGCCTTCTGGGATATGAAACAGCGCGGCATCGCTTATGCCCCTGCGCGGGACTACGAGGACATTCACCTGCCCCGCAACAGTGGCATCGGCGTGTTCCTTGGCGGGTTCGGTTTCCTCATCGGCTTTGCGGTCACCTGGTACATCTGGTGGCTGGTCGCCCTTTCCTTCGTTGGTGTGCTGGCGTGTTTGATAGTGCGCGCCTCGCAAGATCATACATATTTCCTTATCCCCGCTGCCGAGGTCGCCGCCATAGAAAATACCCGCCTTACAGCACTTAAAGGCCACAAGCCATCAGAGGGGGATTTCTGGTCATGACCACCTACAGTCCCAAGACCACACGATCCCCCGGACCAACGGAAGACACGTTAGATATCAGAGACTTCGGCTTCTGGCTCTATCTGATGACGGATGCGATCATCTTCTCGCTTCTGTTTGCAACTTATGTTGTGATGTTCCAGAACACCGCCGCAGGGCCAGTACCCATCGACATATTCGACATCAAACATGTCTTTGCAGAAACCATGCTTCTCCTCCTTTCAAGCGTCACGTTTGGTTTTGCGTCCCTCGCCTCTATCACCGAGCATAAAGGCCGGGTGATTTTCTGGCTGATCGTGACACTTGTGTTCGGCTCTGGCTTTATCGCGCTGGAACTGGCTGAATTCATTGGCATGATCAACTCCGGTGCGAGCCCGCAGACCAGTGGCTTCCTGACCTCGTTCTTCACGCTGGTGGGGACACATGGGGCTCACGTGAGCCTTGGTATGATCGGCATCATGGCCATGATCGGCCAGATTATCCTCAAAGGGCTTACTTCACCGGTAAAATCCCGGCTCCACCGCCTCGGCCTGTTCTGGCACTTTCTGGATATCGTCTGGATCGGCATCTTCTCAATCGTCTACATGCCCGGCTGGCTTATTTAGGAGAAAAAGATGCACCCCCAAACTCACAGTGCAAAGAGGCTCATCACCGGGTTTATCCTCGCTTTACTGCTGACGTTTATAGCGTTTGCAGCCGTGTGGACCATGGCCCTTCCGGTAGAACTGACCTTCGGCATCATCGCAGCCACAGCGCTTATTCAGGTCGGCGTTCACCTGCATTACTTTCTGGGCATCGACAGCAGAACACCCATCGAGAACATTCTCGCCATGAGTTTTGCAGGTGTTCTGATTTTCCTGATGGTCGGCGGAACACTCTGGATTATGTTCGATCTTTACGAGCGGATGATGTGAGTAAGTCGCGTTGCTCAGTTTCTTAGGGCGTGGAGATCATTATACCGTCGCCCAAACAGTTGCCCCCAGCCCGCAGCCTGAGACCAATCCAACACGGACTGATAGGGATACTCTTTCCATTCAAACAAACTGGTCGCCTAGCTTAGCAGCAGCGAACAGGGCATAGCTACAGATCCCGAGGGGATTAAAACAACATGGACAGCTTTGCGCTTAGGATTCCTGCCAGGTTTTGGCCGTAGGTTGCCCGTGACACTGTGCCTCCAACACGTACCACCGGCCCTGCCTTAAACTGATAGGTGAGCTCTGCACCAGCAGATGGGCGAAACGCATTGCGCTTTGCAAATGCAGCTGTAACATTAGCCGATGACCCGCCGGAATACAAGATCTCAGAGGCATCCGCGTAAAGGTCAGCCTCCGCTGAAACGGTACCGGAAACACTCAGCTTACTTGTAACCGCGAAAGCGCTGCTTAAACCAAACTCAGCTACAAATTCTTTTTGTGTAACACCTGCAAATGCTGCAGGTGCATCCAGTGCGGCACTCTCAACATAGCTGCCGCGTTCGCTGCGGATGAAGTAACCACCTGCAAACGGAGAGACTGTCAGGTCTGAACCCAGCTGATAATCATAACGCGCCTGGACGCCTGCACTGATAGAGCTTACATCTGCATCGCCCTGATCCTGTTGCACATTATCCAGTCCGTTACCACGAATGAGCGTATAAGTTGCCCTGGTAAAAGCTGCATCTGCCCGCAAGCTGAGGCCATTCATCCGGCCTTCAGCAAAGCTGTATTGAGCAAACACACCAGTGCCGCCACCAACACCAAATTTGCTGGCCTGCTTTACAGTATCGATACGTTGCACACTCGCGTTGCCACCAAACTGGAGGTTATCGCTCAGGCGCAGTGCGCCGCTGGCCAGAAGTGCATAGCCGTTGCCGCTCTGGGCATCTGGACCTTGCAAACTGGCAAGCCCCTGCACACCAAGGCTGTAGGTTTTGCCAGCAGCAACAGGGGTATACTGTGCGCGCAAAGCTTTTGTCTGTGTGCCAGATTGCTGAACGAGACTAGCAAGATCAACGGCTATTTGCTGTTTGGAGACCTGCACATTTAGCAGATCCTGCATCTGAGTAGCGTATATGAAGGGACGGTCTGTTCCGGCATTATTTGAGGCAGTACCAATGATGACAGAGCTATCGCCGCTCACAGCATTTGCATAGGGTTTTCCAGCATTATTCGTAGCTAGGGTTCCAAGGTCAATCATACCAGCGGCATCGGTGTATTTGAATGCCTGAGAATTGCCTGTCTCCGCTTCTGCCTCACCGGCAATAATCACCCCATCCGGGCTAATAGCACGCGCACAGGAACGACCGGAATTATCTGCTTTATATGTCCCAATGTTTACCAACCCGTGGCAACGGAGTAAAAATATACACGTTTCACATAACAATCGAATGCAGCGGCTCCCCGGCACTCAGCGCTGCGGAGGCGAAGATCAGAGAAGCGAGAGACACACTGGCGGATAATCTAAGCGACAGGTATCTTGAAGTGGCGTAATATTAAATGTTCAAATAGAATATGAAGTTAAGTAATATTATAAGAAATCCGCGGCGCAATAGAAACGACTGTAAATAGTTACTATTTATAGAGTAAACACAATCAATTGAACTTAGGGATGCCATGAATTTTTGGCTAATAATAATTCAGGCAGTACCGCTCTTCGTGATGATCCTAATAGTGTTCATCGTAATTTCGGAGCGAAAACCGTTTAACAGACACGATCTCGCGTCAATACTTCCGCTTGGTCGAGAGCACCATGTACTCAACCCCGCTCGATTAAAACTGGTCAGAAACCTTTGCTATTGGCCTATAGATTTGAACCTTTACAGCCTTCGCTCCCGTTTTTGTAAGGCAAATGCGAGTTCGCGGCCCGGTTGTTTAAACCTTTGTGTGACCAGTGTTCAACATCTGGCATGACCGCGCATTTCGCAGCACCGTAAGATCTCAGTTTGTCAGTGACCATCCGTTTGGGCACGGCGCCTTGCTTCCTCAAAAGATCGATAAGCAAACGCTTCGCGGCCTTGGTATTGCGTTATTTTTGAAAAATTTCACCGAGCACATGGCCGTCCTGATCAATGGTGCGCCCCAAATTATAGTCCTCGCTTTGGATCATGATCACCATTTCATCCAAAAGCCAGACATCGGTAGCGCTGGCTTTCTTTCGCCGCAGCTACCGGATATAAGCTAACACAAGCTTGATGCACCAGCGGCGAATGGCTTCATAAAAGACTTCAATACCGCGTTCAAGAAGCATTTCCCCCACTTCTCGCCGGCTGATGTGAAACGATGGAAAAGGCAAACAACGTGGGCGATAATTTGAGAGGGAAACGGTGACGCTTATAGCTAGTCGGAGCTGAGGTCGCGTGCTAAGCTTAACGATCATTGCTAATGTGAAAGTTAAGTTAAATCACCGTGCCTAGACCTCAGGCTGAAACCATTCCCACCGAGTGTGGCCTGGATAGACTTACTATTCAAGAAGGTGGCAGAATGGCTTGGCAACAGCAGACCGAATACAGTCCGCGGGTGCGGGGTGAAACCATAGTGAGGCGCTTTAAACAAGTGGCCGACCTACCCTCAGTTCCCGAAAAATTGGCATTCAGAGGATAGATGCGAAAGTTGGTGTCTTCGTTCTTAATAGGATGACAGTCATGAGACGTCCGGCATTCGAGCGCATTTATATGTCTTAATTTTACGGTTAAAGGCTACCTGTAAGCTAATTTCGAATTACACAACAACATCAAGGCCAAATACCCGTCAAAGACGAATTGGGCAACACGGCCTGGCAGCACCCATCTCTGGCATCGCATATCATTAAAATAAGTTGGCACAACACCTGCTGCATTATGCCAACTCCAAGTTTACCATATCAAGCAGTTAGTTGATGCTATGTGTTTCGGACACCTTCCAGAAGAGTATCAACAATTTGCACTTGCTCCTGTGCATTCTTGTTTAACTGATTACAGGCGTGGTGTACGTGTTGAGCCGAATTGTTGGTTTCATCAGCCGTTGCGTTGATTTTACTCATATTCTCTGCAACTCCTTGTGTGCCGCAGGCCGCTTGCTGAACATTGCCGCTGATTTCATTTGTGGCAGCGCCTTGCTGCTCCATCGCCGCCGCAATTGACTGAGAAAACTCGTTGATCTCGTTAATTGTACCCGTGATTTCTGCAATGGCCTGAACAGCGTCCTTGGAAGAACCCTGGATACTCAAGATCTGCTGAGAAATTTCCTCTGTCGCCTTTGACGTCTGACTTGCGAGCTCTTTCACTTCTGAGGCCACAACAGCAAAGCCTTTACCGGATTCACCAGCTCTGGCAGCCTCAATCGTGGCATTCAATGCAAGCAGATTTGTCTGCTCAGCGATGTCCTTGATGAGAGTAACAACGTTTCCAATTTTTTGTGCGGCGACATCCAGACTAGCCACCTTATCGTTTGTCGCGATAGCAGCTTCAGAGGCATTGGAGATCGCCTGTGTTGTTTTGCTAACTTGTCGGGTTATCTCTTCGATGGAAGCGGAAAGCTCTTCAGAAGCTGATGCAACAGTTTGAACATTCGTTGAGGCTTCTTCAGCCGCTGCTGCTGCTGACGTTGTTTGAGCTGACGAATGCTCTGCTATTTCTGTCAGGCCATCAGCTGTTGAAATCAGTATTTCAAAATTCTTCCCAATATCGACGTTAAGCGCGGCCATACTTTCAGAGAAAGCGGCGATTAATTGGACTGTCTTTTGTTCGCGCCCTGCACGTTCTTCTGCGGTGACGTTGGCTTGTTCCTGAAGCTGCTCACGCTCGATAGAAAACTGTTTGAACTGGTTCAGGGAGCGGCTCAACTCGCCAAGCTCATCCTTTCGCTCAAGGCCAGTGATTTCTGCACTGAGATCACCCTGCGCCAAAGCTTTGGTTTGAGAATTAAGCGCCAGGAGCGGTTTGACAACCGAACGGATTACGACGACTGCAAGGGCGATTGCAAACAGAGCGAGTATGCTGGAGCTGGTCAAAGCTTTCCAAGCTGCGGAATAGAAAGCAGCATCAATATCTTCCAACAGAACACCAGAGCTAATCACCCAGCCCCAAGACGCAAACATTTGGGAATACGCGAGTTTTGGCTTAATCTCCCCATTGTTGGTTGCGATTGTATAGCTGGTGAAGCCACCGCCATTCGTGCCCTTAATTATCAAGTCACGTACGTAGTAGTCGCCGTTTGTGTCCTGAGTGTTATAGGAACTTTGACCCTCTTTTTCCGGGTTAAGCATCGACAAAACTCTGTTGTGGTTTTTGTCGGTTATGAAGAAGTAATTATTCCCCTGATATCGAACTTTCCGCAGTTGCTCGATGGAAAGCTTCTTTGCCTCCTCCACGGAAATAAGACCTGCTTTAGCATCTTTATATTTTTGGTTTATTTGCGCAATAGCAATTTCAACGACGCTGTTTAACTCCACGCGTTTTGTTACTTCAAGATTATCTTGAAGGTTTATTAGAGAAAGCAATACAATCCCAAATAAACTAAGTGTAAACACGGTAATAACTGCAGATAGTTTCTTAGATATTGACATATACTTAATGTTCATTTCATTTTTATATTGCTTGTTAGATGTATTTATTCTCGCGCTCAGTACTACTTATTGTTAATTTGCGCTAGCGACAAATATTCCAAAAATAATAACAACTTTTTATTGCAGTATGAGCAGCAGAATCTTTCGGAAAAAATGAAATAATTTTAACGTAAAAATACGCATTAAATGGGTCGTGTGGCATAAAATGGCCGCGCTTGTCCGTCCCGTGTTCGAGTGCGTAATCACGACATGAGTTTAATGAGTAAGGGCGAGCTGTAAGTTAATTTTGAATTGTGGAACACTGTCCCTCTGCTACACCATTCATGGTCCGTTCGTTGTCGACGATAAAGTCACGAAGGATCGACACTGCATCGCGTTCCTTCGACAACAGCAGCTGAAATACCATGTTGGAACCGTGAAGGAAGCCCAGTTCCACCGCGCAAAGATAAAACTCCCACATCCGGCAAAATGCCTCTTCGTATAGGTCCTTAGCTTCCTCACGGCGTGCTTCGAACCGCGCTCGCCAATCGCGGATGGTGTAATAATAATGCAACCGTAAAATCTCGGTGTCACACACCCAAAGGCCAAGCCGTTCCGTTGAGGCAAAGACCTCTGACAAGGCCGGAACATATCCACCCGGGAAAATATACTTGCGAATAAAGGGCCCTGTGGTGCCAGGAGGGGTCATCCGCCCAACCGAATGGATCACCGCAAACCCCTCATCGGTCAAACACTCACGAATCTTGCCAAAGTATGCATCCAGATGACCAATCCCGACGTGCTCCATCATACCAACGGAAATCACCCGGTCGAATCTGCCTTCAAATTCGCGGTAATCCTTCAGCACGAACTCAACACTGTCTTCAACACCAGCCTCGGCAACCCTCTGCTTGGCGATCGTCACCTGCTCCGGTGAGACATTAAGCGAGGTTACTTTGGCACCGGCCTGCGCCATGCGAATCGCGAGTGAACCCCAGCCGCCCCCAATCTCGAGAACTCTCATACCCGCCTTCAAGTCGAGTTTCGCCACCAGATGCGTGAGTTTGGCATCCTGAGCCTGTTCCAGACTGTCATCAGGCATGCGATAGTATCCGCAGCTGTAATTCAGCCCATCATCCAGAAACATCCGGTAGAGGTCCGTAGACAGGTCATAGTGATGGCGCGCCTGTGCTTTGGCGCGTTCCACGTTGTTCTTCTGTTGATGACGCCGGATTGCCTTCCACCCCTTGCGCAGCAGGCTTTGGACCGGGTGCGCGCCAAGCGGTGCGCGGTTGATCGAGAACAGGAACATGAAATCATAGCAGGATGATCCCTCTTCCATGGTCAGTGTGCCGTCCATATACGCCTCACCGGCGGCAAGTTCAGGATTCAGGAACAAGGATCGATACAACTTCTTGTCGTGCAACCGGATTGTCACCGTAGGACCGTCGTCACCTGATCCAAACGTATGCAACATCCCGGCTACATCAAATACACGCATCTGACCACGTTTGACAAAAGATCGCAGCAAACTCGACAACAAACGCATCAATCATGCCCCCCAGCACAAACAGCTATTTCCAAAACAGAAAATCAAAAATAGTTCGTTGGCATTCCCGGAATATTCCAGCAGATTCTAGCCAATACATGGAAATAGTGGCTCTGAAATTAATGAACAACAGAACAAGAACCTAGTGTCCTATTGGTTCTTGTCGCAATCCTCAGAATTTCCCCATTATATTTAATGGTCACTCTCCACTAGTTTGCTTTTAAGCCAGTTTTCTCCCACCACCCACAGGGATATCCAAATCCTCAAAATTTTCACTGGTAATCCCATAGAACAGCGTGTATCTAGCTCGGCCCTCCTTAAAAACTTGGAGGTGTACCCCTGATATTTACCTATCCGTATAGTCAGAAATTCTGATTTACAGCGGGTTCGTTTTGCTTGCCGGATGACACTTGGAGAGACCGAGAATGAGCATTGCATATGCTGGTATTGATTTTGGAACCTCCAACTCAACTGTGGGCGTCTTCTCTGGGGCCCTGCCAGAACTGATAAATTTAGATCAGGGTAACCCCGAAATGCCATCCGCTATTTTCTTCAATTTCGAAGATGAACAGATCGTGTATGGTCGACAAGCGAAGCAAGAATACATCAGAGGCGACGAGGGGCGCCTTATGCAAGCGCTGAAGAGCATACTGGGTACTTCGCTCATTCAAGAGAAGACGGCTGTTATGGGCGGTCGTATGGCATTTAGAGACATCATTGCCTTGTATCTGCGCCAGTTGAAGCACAAGCTTGACGCTCACTTGAACGAAGACGTGACAAAGGTCGTTCTAGGCCGCCCGGTTCACTTTATTGACGGCAATGAAACCGCTGATAAAGCAGCGCAGGATACGCTAGAAAGCATTGCCCGCCAGGAAGGCTTCAAAGATATTGCCTTCCAATATGAGCCAATTGCTGCGGCACTTGCATATGAACAAACGGTCGCTCAAGAGGAACTTATTCTCGTGCTTGATATCGGCGGCGGTACTGCCGATTTCTCCATTATCCGCGTATCACCAGATCGGAGAAACGCACCTGACCGTAGCAATGATATCCTAGCCAATACCGGCGTACATATTGGCGGTACAGATTTCGACAGGCTTTTGTCGATGGCACAGGTTATGCCTCAGCTTGGTTATAAGACTCTGACTAAATGCGGGAAGCGCGCCCTGCCATCGAAGTACTATTTTGATCTGGCAACCTGGCAATTTATCAACCAGCTCTACGCTCCTAACATCCTGCGGGAATTGAGTGAAGTTCGCCGGGAAGCCGCGCAGCCCCATCTGGTGGAGCGCCTTCGTGAGGTTATTCGCGCCAAAGACGGCCATGCTCTCGCAACACGGGTAGAGCAAGCCAAAATTGACCTATCCTCCGCTGACATCGCCACAGTAAAAATTGAGCTGGAAGAGGAAGATGTACTGCTGGAAATGTCAACCACTGAGTTCCGTGCAGCAATAGATGCATCAATTTGCAAGATCGAGCAAACCATCAACGAAGCATTGAGCAACGCAGGTGTAACGGGCGACCAGATCAACAGCATGTTCCTAACCGGTGGAACAACACGCATCCCCTTATTGCGTCGCCATTTTCAAGAATTATTGCCAAATGCAACCATCGTAGAAGGTGACGTTTTTGGTGCCGTCGGCCTAGGCTTAGCTGCGGACGCCCGGCGTAAATTTGCCTAGGAATGGACGGAATATAACGAAAGCCTGCGCCGGCACGGTGACATAGAAATCTGGATCGATGTCAGCGTCACAACGAGCTGGTTTGCTTCGCCTGCCAAACATCGTGGTCGCCCTCAGAAGTTCTCAGATATTGCCATCGAAACCTGCTTGCAGTTGAGGGTCGTGTTTAGCCTTGCGCTGCGGCAGACACAAGGATCCGTGCGCTCCTAGCTTGGATTGATGGGACTTAATCTGCCGGCCAGACTTTTCAATCCTTTCCTGTCGCGCCAGTGGCTTTAAGCTTTCGAGCCGCTAGCAAAAAGCCCAACCAGGGCCAAGCCAACTGGCGGTCGACAGCACGCGGGCGGAGGTTTTCGGGGCCGGAGAATGACAGAAAACTAAGCGCCGAACCTGGCGAAAATTGCATCTTGGCCTGTATCTGGAAAGTCGCGAGATCCAGTGTGCGGAGCTGACTGACGAGCACATTGGCGATCTGACAGCCCTACCGGATTTACTGGATCAGGTTGAGGATCCGGTTGCCCAGTTTCTTGGTGATGGGGCCTATGATGGCGAACAATGCCGAATATCCCTAGCAAGCCGCTTTGAGGACGTGGAAATCATTATTCCGCCGCCCAAAGCAGCTACCCCCAGCACGCAGACTGAGACCAATCCGACACGAACTGACAAGAATATTCTTTCCATTCAAGCAAATGATCGCATGGCTTGGCAGCAGCGAACAGGCTATGACCACCGGTCCCGAGAGGAAACCTTGATAGGTTGCGGCAAGAAGGTGATCGGGCCACAATCAAATCTCGAAAGTTTAACAAACGGTTTTACATAAATTGGTGGCATCAACCGCACCTAGTATCCCAGCTTAGTAATTTCACGGCCCCAATAATGCGATGTAGCACACCTCTCCATCGCAACCAGACAAGTTGGGTGCTTGTTTAATGTGGAAAGAATTTTGGACCGAGAAATTTTTCACGAAAATATAACGGTTCCATCGCTACTTGCGCCATAAATTTGAAAACCGTTCCTCGCCAAATCAACTTTAACTATTGCTAGTTTAGTCGTAGATGCTCTCCTGAGATTCAAATTAACGCCTACCAGTATGGCAGGTATTTGAAGCACCGGCGTGGGGCATCCATTCCATCAGGACAGCTTCAAGAGGTATGCACGATAAAACAGATTAGAGTGCGCGTATGATCCTGATAAAAGGCGGCGCACTCTAACCCTCGTCATGCTGCAAAAACTGCCGATTGGTACCCGTCATGCACTTAGGATTCTATTCCCTAAGAGTAATAAAGGCTTCTCTTAGGCAGACGCCTTCTCCGATAGCCTCTCCGGGGCAGCCCATGTCCCATTATCTTTCATGGTGATGTTGATGACATCATATCCACCAGTAAAGTCACAGAGGGCGGCATTTTCTCCTTTTTCAGTGAAGTCCATCACCGTTCCCGGTGTGTAGTCGCCTGTTGCTACGTAGAATTGCAATATTGGTTCACAATCTACCGCAACACTCGCTTCTGCTGGGATAAAATTGGAGAGCACATTAGAGCCATCTCCAGTCTCAACCGCAGACCCAACATTATAATGTTTGTTCGGAGCAAAAGGAGGAACGTAAATCCGGAATGCTCCTTTTTGAACATCCTTATCAAAAACGGCATTGGATAGCCCTAATGGATCTAAGGTTGCTTTTGTACTATCGGCGGCGGTCCCCTTTATTGGGGCAATATCAATCTTTACAGAGGATGTTTCATACCCAGAAGATTCGCCAACAACAGGGGTACTATGTGCTTGCTGAAGACCAGCGTGAAATTGCATATTAACCTGAAATGTTAATAGCTTTTCATTATCAGGGGTGCTGGGCGCTAATTCCTGAGAGTACGCACTGTTCGTATATACTTTTTGTCCCCCGACATAAATCGCAGGTTTTTGAAAAATAAAGAATTTTCGGGGAGTTGGTGTTAGATTTTTGACATGTATAGTCAGTAATGTTGGCATAGAACTTCCTCCGACTATTTTAATTGCTAGATAAATTTTGCTTCTAGCTATTGAGATAATAGGGTTTATTAATATACGATATTTACTGGATAGGTTTTAGGATATATTAGTATTTTAGCTAAATTTATTGTGACTACTTTTAAGAAAAAATCTATTTATTGTGAGTTTACATATCATTATTTTGTATTTTACTTAACTAACCGCAGTCGGCCGATGAGATCACATCCGTACCCTTATTAACTACAATGACGGAGGCCCTGCGGATTAGACAATCTAGCAACCGGGCAACAAAGCAGGAAAGACTGGCTTCACAATCCGTCATCCGGTCTCATGAGACCTGATATCAGGCCATTTCCTCAGCTATGCTGAACGCCACAACACCCTCTGGTTTGGTTCCAAGAACGGTGACGCGTTCCCCGAAACGGGAATAAGAGCAGCAGTCCCAAACTGCTCTGTACTACGTGCAACAGTTATCCCAAAAAACAAGGGTTCCGGGTTCCCAGCGGATACGGCAATTAAGCGCCTGTTCACGTTCTACAAACCTAAACAACATATTCAGTATTGCGTTACTTTCATCATCAGAAAGCGATGGAATATGTGTGGTAAAACCAGAATTGACAAAGATAGCTGGCTCAGGGATTTTCGACAGGTTGTATAAGTGGATTTTGCTCCTGAAACTGGCGTGACGCCTAAAGCAGGAGACCTGTATAAGCAGAGGTCCCCACTGGTCCCATAGCCCGGCTTTTAAAGCGAAAGTGGCGCTTACTGCTATTCGCGGAGAGAAGACCTTAAGTGAACTAGCTCAGGACTTTGACGTGCACGCAACCAGATCAAACAGTGGAAAGAGCAGGCCCTTGCGGCGATGCCAGATGTGTTTGGGGCTGATAAACAGGCTATGCAGAAACCTGAAGTCGACATCAAACGGCTGCACGCCAAAATTGGGGAGCTGGCTTTGGAAACCGATTTTTTCGGACTTCGAAGGGACCATGGCCCCAATGGGGCCGCGTAAGTTCGTAAGAAGGCGCTCACAAAAGCAAGCTTGCTGAGCACCAAAAGATGATCGACCATAAGCACAAACTCTCGGTTTGCCGTCAGGCCAAAGCCCTAAGCCTATCCAGAAGCGGTGTTTACTACCGGCCCCGTCCGGCCTCACTGGAAACGCTTGCCTTCATGCGCCGGCTGGATGAACTTCATCTGGAATATCGGTTTCAGCGCCGCAACTGCGACAGGAAGGCCCGGTTATCATCCGGCGGTTTTACGGAAGATTTATGTTTACGGTTATCTCAATCGCATTCATTCGAGCCGTCGGTTAGAACTGGAGGCAGGTCGCAACGTTGAGATGATGTGGCTGTCCGGTCGCCTTGCACCAGATTTCAAAACAATTGCGGATTTCCGGCGCGATAATAGCAAAACGATCCGCAAGGTATGCAGCCAGTTTGTGAGGCTCTGCCGTCAGGTCGGTCTTTTGAACGGTGACACTGTTGCGATTGATGGCAGCAAGTTCAAAGCGGTGAACAACCGGGATAAGAACTTCACGTATGCCAAGGTGAAGCGACGAGTGGCAGACGTTGAAACCAGCATTGAGCGCTATCTTTCTAAACTGGATGCGGCTGACCGCAATGAGCCTGCTTTGCCTGCAGCCAAAGTTGTTCGTTTGCAGGACCGTATCATTAAACTCAAAGAACAGATGGAGGAATTGAAAGTCATCAATGCCCAAGTGCAAAAAGCACCGGATGCCCAAATATCGTTGAGCCACCCTGACGCACGCTCTATGAGGCATCCAGGTGGCGGCATTGTCGGTTATAACGTACAGACAGCCGTTGATGTTGAGCATCACTTGATTGTGGCGCACGAAGTGACCTCATCGGGCAGTGATCGAGGGCAATTGGTGGCGAAGAGATCACGGTTGTCGCAGATCGAGGATACTATAGCGGCGAACAACTGCTTGAGTGCGCCAACAATGGCATTACCACCCATGTGCCTAAGCCGCTTACATCAAGCGGTATCAAACGCGGGTTTTTCATCAAGCAAGATTTTATCAACGACACCAGGAACGATGTTTATATCTGCCCGGCAGGTCAGAGCCTGACCAAGGGTGCCCATCGGTCAGATCGTCAAGGCTACATCAACTTCTACCGGCATCTGCCAGCCTGTTCAAACTGCCACCTTAAGCCACGCTGCACGAGCGAGAAATTGCGCCGCATCCCACGTTGGGATCAAGAAGGTGTGCTGGATGAAATCGAGCGCAGGTTGGAAGGAAAACCTGACGCCATGCGGATCCGCAGAACAACGGTTGAACATCCCTTTGGAACATTGAAAGCTTGGATGGGATACACCCACTTCCTGACCCGAACACGAGAAAAGGTCGCCGCTGAGATGAGCCTCCATGTCCTGGCCTATAACTTCAGATGGGTCCTCAACATCATCGGGATCGCCCTTTTTGATGGTCGCGTTGAAGGCATAATTGGACCGGATAACGTTATTCATCACCTGGAACCCGCTATCAAAGCTCCTGCTCGATCAAACAGAGGCCAGATGACACAAATTACGCTCTTGGAATAGAAAAACGCCAAAGTAGAGCCTCTAAGCACTCAGACAAATGCGTTTCCACACAGCCTCGGCTCTTCACGTTAGAAGCGACTAGTTACGCAAATTGATTTTCACATCACAGTGAAGGGCTGATTCTTCCGCACCTTGTAAATGGTCCACGCTGAAGAGAATTTCCGTTTCCCATCCCGGTGTCAGTTTAACACGAGAACAATCAGCAATTGAAAAAAACTTCGGCTGAGGTGCTCTTATTCCAGAGTAAATGGTAGCGTTGATCATAGAGAGCATTTTGGCGGAAAATATCGAAATTAGAACCCCCAAGTTAAGCTGGCCTGACCTGCGGAGACATGAGTATTCTGGGCAAGCTCTCCGAAATAGGAGAGGCCCACCGTCACGTTGGGGCTGATTTCCAAGTTGGTGCCCACATCAATCAGGGCTGCATTTCTGGCAAGCGGCGCCCCTGAGGCGGTAAATTCTGCACCTGTTGTCCCGGCAAAGGCCAGCGCTGCTTCTGGTCTGAGATCGCCAAAAGCATATTGCCAAGCGAGCGAAACATGCAGTTTCAATGTCTTGTTAGTCATAACCTTACGGCTGGTTGCTATCCTGAAACCAAGCGACGAATATCCCACGTCCGAATTGCTTGACGACCCCATGAGCGCTGCGTCCCCGCCGCTTTCGTTGAAATCCTGTGTGTTGAGATGGACCCAAGCGAGACCTGCGAAAGGCTCCAGAGCAACGCCTTGGTACGCTGCGCCGTATGCAACCTCACCAAATAGCTGACCAGTACCAGCCCGGTAGTCAGCTTCGACAGTATCAACGTAGCCGGGAAAGCTTGCCGAACGGTCGGTATCGACATAATTCAAGCTATAAAGACCACCTGCACGCAATATTACGGCTCCAATGTCCTTGCTGGCATAACCGCCAATCAGTCCTGTTTGGACCTGTGCCGAACTTGATAGGCCGTTACTGTCGGTGTCGGAGTAGGTATACCCGAAGGCCAAGCCAAAATTCCAGTCCTCTGCGGTCGCAATGTCAGTGCCAACGATAAGTCCGCCCAAGCCTCCACTCACATCTGACGAATTGCCATTGCCATCAATACTGCCCCAAGAGGCAATCCCTTTTGCCCAGATAGTTAGTCCCGGCGCAGATGACGCGGAGGCGACCACCGGCGCATCACCGTAGTTGAGCGTGAGGTCTACATCAGAAACGTTGAAACTGGAGTAGGATATCTGTCGTAAGCGCTCAAGCAGTGCCTCGCGTCCTAGCAAGGCCTCCTTGATCAGAACTGATTGCTCGCTTGCGTAAAGTTCACCCGAAAGCGCGTTTAAAGACGCCGGAAGTTGATTTTCTGACAATGCAAACAGCGCGGCGTTGAGGCTGTCTGGAATACCACCGCCGGTATTGAACGCCATGTCGAGTGCATTGCCAACCGCACCTTGATCGCCAGTAAGGCCAGAAACACTGCCCATATCTGCCTCAAGCTCAAGTGCAGCACTGGTATCGGTGTAGGCGAGTGATGCTGTAACATAACTCGGCATGTCGATGGGGGCGAGTGTGAACGTGCCCGTCAGTTCGGTGGCGGTCAACAGCGTATAGGTTCTGGCCAAGCTGCCCTGTTGGAAAATTGGGCTGAGCGTTCCAGCGAGCCGCGCAGCATCGCCGATGTGTAATTCATCGTTGCCGCCGCCAATGCGCAAAGCCAGTGTTCCAATCGCAGTTTGGGCGAATAACCCGCTGATCTCATGGTCGGTCTTCGCCCCGCTGCCAGTGACGCCAAACCAACCACTGTTCTCGAAACGAGCTTCTGCATCATTCAAGACCACAACACGCCCGTCGATACGACCGGTATTAACAACGGTGGTGCCACTTGTCCCATCCGCAAGAATGGCAAAAGCGCTGGACGCTGCGTTCAGTACGCCATCATTGAGAAGTGTCCCTACGGTTCCGAGCGTGCCGTATGTTCCAACACGAGAACTCCCAACAAACTTCACGGCAGCACTGCCGTCACCGTTGGCTGAGACCATCCCCTCGTTGGTAATCACGCTAGAGATGTTCGCGCTGATGGCGATGCTGTTTTCGCCGCTCACAACAATGCTGCCGTCGGCGGTGTTTAATACATCGTCGCCCTGCATGGCCTCTATCGCCACGCCAGAGTCCGTGCCAATTACAAGAGATGTAACGTTGGTATAGAACGGCGTGTAGATTGCCGGGATCTCGAAGCTATAGCCATGTGTTCCATCTGCATCCGTGTAGACGCCAATGATCTGACCTTGGTAAGCGGAGTTGGAAGATGTCACGTCAGAGCCGGGGATATCAAAATCATACCAAGTCAAATCGCCATTCGCAGCAATATGTAGGACGGTTGAGTGGGGTGTTCCATCCGCTTCAAACCAGTCCGCAACAAGGTTGTATTCGCCTGCTTTTCCGGCACCGGTGATACCCTCAAAATGCGTAAATGCTGCGCTTGGGTGATTGTAGGTTTCATAGGTGCCGATGCTCATATCGTAGATATAACCGTGTTCGAAACCAGAATCTTCACCTGGCCCCAGGTCAACATCGGCGTACCCGCCAGCGATTTTATCGCCATAAACGCCATAGGCAGTCGTGCTTATTGGCGAAGCATTGCCGCTGCCGTTGATATTCAGCGTATCGTAATTACCGGTACTCATGTTGTATATGAAAGCGCTGCCCGTGGAGAGGTGCTCATCATAGTTCCCAACGGCGTAGCTGCCGAAATTGCTGTGAGCGATAGTGAACTTTGTATCATCGGTCGGATCGCTCAGCGTGGTCAGTTCCTCGCCCGGTGTTGCTGCTCCGTCATAAAGATACCCAAGATCAACGGGCGATGACGCCGTAGTTTTATAGCTGCCAACCACGCGCAAAATGCCTAATTGAGAGCCAAAACTGGGACCGTACGGCGAGGAACTGAGAGCGCCCGGATAATTGCCCTCGGAGGACGCATCAATTGGAAATTGCGTCCACACCATCGTGTCCTGACTGTACAAAAGCCCCGCTGTACCACCTGAGATGACGTAATTGCCAACAATATTATCTCCGCGAATACCAGTGAGAAACGTACCTGTGGTCCCAAAGTCCAACGTAGTCCAAGGGTTGGAATTCAAGTCCCAGTTCACAACGTCTTCAGCTGCCTGAGATGCAACCGACCAAACACCAAGTGTGCCAGCCAATAAAGTGCTCACGAAACATGTGCGCACATGCATGAAGCGATGGTGAAATGTTGGTTGCCACACATGCATTTCCTCCGCAGTCGCTGTATTACCAACCCTTTCAGAAATTAGTTCAAGCCTGCATTAAACCCCTTGTAATTATTGATTAGGGCTAGAAGTCAGATGCTTATCCTTTAATACCGGCAACCTGAATGAGATCGCCCTGAAGTTAAAACTTCGCTCTGGTTAGGCTTGTTCTGAGCCAAGACAAACGGTAGATATGATCACCAAACGACATATGAATATGCATTTTGGTGAAAACGGTCCCTCAAAAAGTTCAGCGTAGGGTTTCGGCCGCTACCGAAATCGACCCCATCTCCCTTATTCCCATAGCTAAGGGATTTATCCATATGGCTGTGATCATCGACTAGCATTCGCGAAAAGTGTTGCGGCGGAAACTGTCCAATTCCACGGAGGTGGCTTTTTGTATCAACTTTGCGACACAATCAAGTAACATTGCCAACTTGATGGAACCATTAAAGCATCAAACAACTTGAAGTGGCAGGTGTGGAGATCTAGGCAAATTGCACATAAAATTATCACCAGTGGAGACAACTCCGGCTGACAGTATGACTGACATCGCACCTGCTTTGCGGATCATTTTGTCACCTTCCCAATCAATACATTCTTTTGTCAGTCCGTCTTGATACCAGTCAATTGAATGCATGGGTTTCTCACGCAGGTGATCTCAATTGGGGGCCCGTTTGGGAAGCTTATCTGAGTTCCTCGAGGCAAGGCCAGTAGGTCGACACCACGTGGTGTGATGTTTTCTCCTAAGATTCCTGGACTTACATCGGACCCTCAAGAGTGCAGCAGTTCATGAAACTCTGAGTGTATCAGATGCACCTGTTTGAGATTGGGCTGTTTTGCATCCTGGCGTGCAAGAAACCGGTGTTTCACTCGCTTACCAGCATAAGCATCACCGGTAACACCAAGCCCCTTTACGAGATTGATGGTTTCCACAATCAGCTTTGTGAAGGTGTGTTTTGCACTTCTGCAAACGGATAATATCTATCCAGTTAGAATTTCAGTTATTTTTTTGTGCCCCCGCTATTTAACAGGCTGTTTCATCAGAATTGAAAAGCCCTCTAGATATTTATAAGAATGAGCAAAGTTGGAGTTCTTTTGCATTTCGCCGTCCACGTTTGACAATGCCGTTTTTCCAACAAGATCCATCAAAAAGACCGAATTTGTATATGCAGTATTGCTCGCATGAACTGGACTATTACAATGAACGCATTTAGTTTAAGGCTTTTTGTAATCAGCAATCTGAAAATTCGGAGATGGTAAATTTCACTACAAGAAGTGAACTGTATACTGTTGGTGCGCGCAACTAATCTGTATTCCCGTAAATTTTCTCTTACCCTAATCGATTTCTTAGAGATCCAGGACAATTCTTCCTTTGCTGCGAGCGACGCATGCCATTAGACACTTTTCTCTTTGATCTAAATTAAGGACGTAATCTCTGTGATCAACATCGCCGGCGATATAACCGGTCCGACATGTGCCGCATATGCCGGATTCTGATGAAATTTGAATATCAGCATCCTGAAGCGCCTGCAATATGGTCTTATTCGCAGCAATTGGAATAACTTTTCCAGATGAGTTAAGCTGAACCTCAAAAGCAGTTTCGTTGCTGTCCTTAGTGCTCCCAAAGCATTCAAAATGAAGCACCTCAGAAGGTAATTCTGCACCTGTACCCCTTACTGCCCGCATCATTGGAGTGGGGCCGCAGGTGTAAATATGAGCGTCATGTTCCAACTGAGACATGAAGCACGGAATATTTAACCTTCTGTTTTCCTCTCCGTTTGCAAAGTAGGCACAAACATTATTCGGGTGAGATGCAAGAAGCTGCGCTACAAAAGGAGCATCTTTGTTAGTCATGAAGCAAGTATGGAGATGCCATCCATCTCCGCGTTCTTCAGCCTCTTCAATCATGGATAGAAAAGGCGCAATTCCGATCCATCCTGCAATAGAAATTGTGGTTCTTCGCTTCCCTAGCAAGACCAAAGTAATTGCGAGGTGGAGAAATTTTTACAGTATCATCCACTTTGACTATCTCGTGGATCCAGGCAGACCCACCTTTACTTTGTGGCGATAGCTTAAATGCAATTTTTGCTCTCAGTCTATTCGTTGAGGGGATAAGTGAATAGTGCCGGATGCCAGTGTCTCCTGCTGATATCTGGATGTGAGATCCGCCAGAGAATTCCGGAAAACAGAGGTGGTTCGGTTTGTTTGGACAGGTTAGCGTCGTTTATAAGTGAAACCGCTCCGATTAGGCCGCAGCTTGAGTTATGTGCTGGAAATGGTTGCAGCACAGCTTCACTGATACTGCGTGGCTTAAATGAGGATGGCAAGCCAGTTTGCATATCTTGGGCCGCAGAGCGCGATCCCATGCGACCTAATCAGATGCCGACGCTCGATAAGCAATACGTCCCCCATTTCGTCGGACCTCGCGACTGATTGTGGAGGGAGCACGGCCCAATTGGCGTGCAATGGATGTAAAGATGTGTTGATGCTGAGGCCCCGCGATATCTCCTCGCGTTCTTTCAAGTTCCGCACTTGCTTGCCACGGCGTCGATCCGAAGGACGGATGCCTCCAGTGGGAGAAATGACGGAAAGCACAGATGAGGACTGGAGGTCAAACACCCGGCCAATCGTACTCATGAACTCTCCCAGCTGCCATCAACCCCAAATTTCGGCTCGTTGCTTTGCGGAATAATAGATACGACGGCGGTACTTCATGTTGAACACTCCATCTTTATTCAAAGATTAAAGTGTTGCTCTCACCTGTTGAACCCACCTCACAGAATACCCTCACAGGATGGTAGTCCAAAAGCTAAACGATCGGCTTCTTGTGATTGATGTGCCATCGAAGGTTTCATCCAAACCGGCGAATGCACAATGCTCTCCTATTTCATCAAGCTCATCCAAGACCAGATCACGTGTGCGCTGGAAGCGAAGTAATCCCCAAAGCTGCATCACAATCAATGATATCAATGAAAACCATATAAATTCAATCAGTTACTCCTTAAGTTAGCGCCTATGGGGTCATGCCGCCGATGGCCATGTTGGGTCGCTCATTATTGTATGTCCAGAGTCATTTTGTAACCTCAGCCTGGACTCGGATGATTGTCTCAAAGTTATTCTGAACCAGCCACTCCTGCCGAACGGTCCTGTGTAACGCTCAATATATGCATTCTGCGCTGGCTTTCCGAGCCAGCTCTACACGTATCATCTCTGGTTTCCCGCGCAATTCTATGACCTGTTTTAAGGTGCATACCACCCGTAAAGCTGGGAGTGAAAAATCCACTTCAATAGCCAACCCTTCCCGGTTGAAGTCATCCAGAACATTAAGCATTCGAAACGGTTCTGACGGAACCAGACGTCCAGTCCTCCGGTTTCAGCTTCAGCGGAAGCATACCGGCGCGATTCTGTTCCTTTATCTTCAGATTCACGCCCTCAACACCATTCTCTCAGATCGCAATGACGCGTATCGCCAAGCTGCTGATCTTCCCGCTAGGCTCTATGATCAAGTTCTGGAGACCAGACAAAGTGCAATTGCGGTGTCGCGGAACATCCGGCAAGTCTTCTTGGGCCGCGCGGTTTCAATGGCTCAGTCACAAATTTTTACTTGAGCTCAAAACTTAGAAAACCATTTCAGATCGTCAATAATTACACGGCTCAGTAACTCCAAATCGTTCACATCTAGGCGGCATCTGGCTCATTAAGGCCTCAATTTACGACCTTTGTGTAATGAAATCTGGAACCCAATTAACGTAGAATGTCTTTACCATAGGACCCTCTGAAATCTTCGCGACAGAACCATGCTCGTCGAGCGATATCAATTAGCTCGCTTTAAACAACCATCCTCACTAACCTGTATACCAGTATACAAATATATTTACAAAGGTGGCTTTCAACGATAACCTCACGATTCTAGATAGTAAATAATTTCTCTGATTACCTCTTGTGAATCGGAAGGTAATTTTGAAACCTTAACTACAAAATGATTATAAACTTACAATTTTGTATTCTGGCTGGTTGTGTGAATATTTTCATTAATAACCATAATACTATCAATGATTATTACTATGATAACACGTTCAATATGAGGATATTGAGTCGATTAAAGCACACTACTTGAGGAATATCCATAATTTTACTTGAAATATACTGTAGATATACCTTTGGGCGGAGCGCAAGAATGCATACTCACAAGTAGATATCGATCAAAACCACTGTTCAATTTTCAGATTTATACCGAGACACATCTACTAGGAATTTAAATACGGGAGTGCTGGAGACACCAGCATACATGGGAGGACGTCAATATGTTAAATAATTCATCACTAAAATCTGTTGTTCTGGGCTTGGCCCTTACAGGTGTCGCAACCGTCGCGGTTGCCGAAAATTACCGTGGCTGGAACACACATTCACCAGAATATCCTGTCTCCGTTGCAATGGATCATTTTGGCGACTTAGTCGCAGAACGCACCAATGACCGCATCATACTAAAAACCTATCATTCGGCTCAATTAGGTGAAGGTGAGTTCGCAACGGAACAGTTGCAATTTGGTGCTTTAGATTTTGGGATTTTCAGCCTGGCGCCGATGAACAATACGGTTAAAGAAACTGCGGTAACCTCCCTGCCCTATGCTTTCAAATCAGTAGAGCACAGCTTCCGTGTTCTCGAAGGTGAGATCGGTGCAGAAATCGGCAAAGCCATGGAAGAGTTTAACATGGTTCCGCTTTCCTGGTTCTCAGGTGGTTCCCGTTCCTTTTATGCAAATACCCCTCTCAACTCTCTTGAAGATGTTAAGGGCTTGAAATTCCGCGTCCAGAACTCGGAAATCAACGTTGCGATGGTTGAAGCACTCGGTGCAAATGCGACGCCGCTTCCATTTGGTGAAGTATATACTGCATTGCAGTCAGGTGTCGTGGACGGGGCTGAAAACAACTGGCCTTCTTATGAGTCAACAAACCATTTTGAGGTTGCCAAATACTACATCCTTGATCAGCATACCATCGTTCCAGAGGGCATTATCTTCTCAAAATCCACATGGGATGCTTTCTCCGCAGAAGACCAGGCGATCATCAAAACAGCTGCCCAAGAAGCCGCAATTTACCAGCGTGAACTGTGGGCCGTTCGTGAGAAAAAATCAGAACAGATCGTACGTGATGCAGGCAGCATAATCGTCGAACTTGACGATAAAACTCCATTCATCAAGGCCATGGCTCCAGTCTACGAAAAATTTGCGTCTGATCCTGTGATCAAGGATCTTCTGATGCGCATTCAAGCGGTCGACTAACAGCACATCTCACTTTTCCTGTCGCACCTTTTGGTGCGGCAGAACTCTCTGAAAAATAAGGTCGAGCAATGCGCTGGAAGCTCTTTGATTACCTCTCTCAAGCAGTTGTGTTTCTAGGTTCAATTGCATTGATTTTGCTTGTCGTCTTCACCGGATGGCAGGTTTACGGGCGTTATATCCTTAACGACACGCCAACATGGACCGAGAAAATGGCTCTCCTGCTCATTCTCATTGTGTCCCTGCCAATGGCCGCCGTTGGGCTGCGTGAAAATTTCCACCTAGGGATAACCTTCATCTCGGAATTACTTCCCATGCGCTACCAGCGCTGGGTTGAAATAATCAATGCATTCATTCTAGCTCTGTTTGGCGGCAGCATGATTGTCTTTTCCTGGACGCTGGTTAAAGGAACCTGGGGCCGCAATATTCCTCTCCTGGGCATTCCGCAGGGCATTCAATATTTACCGCTGATAATATGCGGTGGTCTCATCATCGCATTCATGGTTGAGCGCCTCTATTTTCTAATAGTAGTGCCGCAAACCGAACTCTTAGAAGCTGCCTCTGAAACGGAGACCGTATAATGGGCGTCGCTATTCTGGTTCTCGCCTTTTTCCTATTCACGGCTATGGGTATTCCAATTGCTTTTGCACTCGGCATATCTGCGCTTCTGACTGCTGTGTATGAAGGCATCCCGGCACTTATTGTTTTCCAACGGATGGTCGCTGGGATTAACGTATTCTCCCTCCTGGCCATTCCATTTTTCATTTTTGCTGGCGAGTTGATGATGCACGGCGGCATTGCTGTCCGGCTGGTCCGCTTCGCTGAATCAATGGTTGGTCAGGTTCGCGGTGGACTGGGTGTGGTTAACGTCCTTACCTCTATGCTCTTTGGAGGGATCTCCGGTTCTGCTGTCGCCGACACATCTGCCTTGGGTTCAGTCATGATCCCGATGATGCGTGAACGAGGCTATGACGATGACTATACCGTTAACGTAACTGTTACCTCATCCATTGCCGGGGTAATGATCCCCCCAAGCCACAATATGATCCTGTACGCCCTTGCAGCAGGTGGTGGCATATCAATCACTTCGCTGTTCATGGCAGGCGTTATACCCGGTGTCATTATGTGCTTGTGCCTGTCCGTTGCAGCTTACGCCATTGCAGTCCAGCGCGATTATCCGGTGGGCAGGTTTCCAGGCTGGTATGCCGTAGCCGTTGCTGCCGCCGCAGCACTACCCGGATTTCTGACAGCTGTTGTGATTATCGGTGGTGTTCTGACTGGCATATTCACCGTCACAGAGTCCGCGGCGATTGGTGCGATCTATGCGCTAGTAGTTACAATTCTGTATTACAGAACTCTGACTTTCGAGCTGTTCTGGATTAGTGTAACCCAAGCCATCCGCACGACTGCTATGGTCATGATTCTTGTTGGAACCGCACAAGCGTTCTCCTACTTCATCGCTCTTTATGAAGTCCCAGCCAGGATCCTAGAGCTAATGCAGGGAGTGTCTGACAGTAAGATTGTTATCCTGCTTCTGATCAATTTGTCGTTGCTCGTGCTCGGAATGTTCATGGATATGGGTGCATTGATACTAATTGCAACGCCGATATTCCTGCCCATGGCTCTGTCGCTTGGCATGAGCCCTATCCAATTCGGCATGATTTTGATGATGAATCTTGGGCTGGGTTTAACGACACCTCCAGTCGGTGGTTGTCTTTTCGTGGGTTGCTCCATTGCAAAGGTTCGAATCGAGCACGTCGTCAAAACAATATGGCCGTTTTACCTAGCTATCCTCGTTGCTTTACTACTGACAACTTATATACCGGCGATTTCGTTGTTTTTGCCCAATTTGATGGGGCTTTAGTGGCGTTTAAATTAGTCGACTTTGCCCTGTCTGGTGGCAAAGTCGACGTCGTAACTGATCAAACTAAGCGATGTTTTGGCCTCATCGGTGTTGCCAAGTTGTTTGCGAGCCACCGCTATCTACGAGTTCTCACTAGTTGCTTTTATTTTGGTATACCAGTATCCATGGATCTCAATGAGGACAAATTATGAATACTGTTCGAATCGCTGTCGTTGGGCTTGGAATGGCGGCAAAGCCGCATCTGGAAGCTCTGTCTCAACTACAGGAAGTTGTGAAGGTTGCGGGTGTATTCAACCGGAGCCGTGAAAAGGCTGAGCAGGTTCACGAACTTTATGGTTGGCCCATTTATGAGAATGCGCAGGACATCGCGGCAGATCCCAACGTGGATGGCGTCATCCTGATTACGCCTGCTGATCAACGCAAACAGTTCGTGAAACTGTTCAGCACAGCTGGAAAGCACATTCTCAGCGAAAAACCCATTGAGCGGAATACGGAAGCGGCAACTGAACTGGTGGAGATCTGCGAAGCGGCTAAAGTTAAATTTGGTGTGGTGTTTCAGCATCGTTTCCGCGCAGGCGCCCGGCGTCTGCGGGAACTAGTGGAGGCAAGTGAACTTGGAGACCTCTCACTGGTACGGGCTGAAGTCCCTTGGTGGAGAGAGCAATCATACTACGACGCACCGGGTCGTGGAACATATGCCCGTGACGGCGGCGGCGTGCTAATCAGTCAGGCAATCCATGTCTTGGATTTGATGCTCAGTCTGACTGAGCCGGTTGAAACTGTTCAGGCCTTTTGCGCAGCAACAAAAGCGCATGAGCTTGAAGCTGAAGATTTTGCAGCCGCAGGGCTCCGGTTCGCATCAGGAACGGTAGGGTCTGTGGTTGCGACAACAGCGACTTTCCCAGGTACCGCTGAGAGCCTCGTGATTGATGGAACTCTTGGAACGGCCTCTCTCATCGCCGGACAATTAAACGTTTTCTGGCGCGATGGGCGCACTGAAGAAGTTGGTGAGCTTTCCGCGACAGGCGGCGGCGCAGATCCCATGGCTTTCCCGTGTGATTGGCACCGTGATTTGATCGCGGATTTTGCCGCTTCAATCAGTGAAGACCGGCAGCCTCGTGTTTCGGGACGAGAAGGATTGAAGGTCCACCGGTTGATTGATGCTCTGGTGCGCTCTTCCCGCGAAGGTGCGACCGTATCCCTTGAACAAGAAGGTGCAGAGCTATGACAGGTTCCCTCTCCTTTGCCGTGATCGGAGTAGACCACCGCCATATCTACGGAATGGCTGAAGGCATGATTGCGCAAGGCTGCACGTTCAAATCCTTCTGGACCGAAGGCGATCCGCAGCCCATGGAAGGCTTTACCAAGCGCTTTCCTGATGTGCCGCGCGTACAAGACCACCAGGAAATTCTGGAGGATGATAGTGTTGCTCTCATTCTCATCGCAGCCCCGCCAGACCAACGTGCCGCTCTTGCGATTGAAGCCATGCAACACGGCAAGGACGTTATGCTGGATAAGCCCGGCTGCGTCACTCTTGAAGAATTTAGCCAGATCCGCGCTGCGGTTGAGCAAACGGGCCGGATCTGGTCCATTGATTTTTCGGAGCGCTTTGAAGTGCGCGCCGTCACCAAAGCAGCAGAGCTGGTTCATTCTGGCCGGATTGGTGAGGTGTTGCAAACAGTGGGCATGGGACCGCACCGGCTTAACAAACAGATGCGCCCGGACTGGTTCTTTGAGGAAAAGCGCTACGGCGGCATTCTGAGCGATATTGCGACGCATCAGATTGACCAGTTCCTCTATCTGACAGGTGCTGAGAGTGCCCGTGTCGTTCATTCCGCTGTCGGCAACTTTGGCAACCCGGATCATCCTGAGTTCCAAGATTTTGGCGAGTTGAACCTAGTGAGTGGCAGAACGCAGGCTTACATCCGGTTGGATTGGTTCACACCAGATGGATTGCCAAACTGGGGCGACGGACGTCTCTTTATTCTGGGCACCGAGGGTTACATCGAGCTGCGCAAATACGTCGATGTTTGCGGCAGGCCCGGTCAGGACCACCTGTTCCTCGTCAATGGTCAGACCTGTGAGTATATCGAGTGCAGCGATGCGGAGCTGCCGTATTTCAAAAACCTTGCAGAGGACGTGCGCAATCGAACTTACACTGCATGCCCCCAACAACACACTTTCACGGTTACAGAACTTGCGCTCACTGCCCAGCTAATAGCGGAACGGCGCGGATACTTGGAGAAATAACCCTTAGTTTGGCTTTCTGGGAGGAGAGCCAACATGCATTCACCTCGGGAGAATACAAATGTCTATCGTAAAAAAAGCAATCGTCTTTTCGCTGGCAGCCCTTGCAACCACAAGTATGGCAGGTGCAGCTGAGTGGAAACCTGAAAAACCAATCAACCTGATTGTGCCATGGGGTGCAGGTGGTGCGACAGATCTGGTTACGCGTATTGTTGCAGGCGCTCTTGAAGGACCTTTAGGTCAGAAAGTTGTTGTCATCAATCAGCCGGGTGCGTCCGGCGCGATTGGGTCTAAGGCAGCAATGGATGCTGAGCCGGATGGATATACATGGACCGCTGGTGCTGCGAAGGACCTTGGCACCTATGCTATTACGGGCCGTCTTGATACCAAAATTCAGGATTGGAACCTGTTCCTGAGCGTTGCAAATGTGAACATGATCAGCGTGAACCCTAATTCCGGATTTGAGGATATGGGCCAGTTTCTGGAAGCATTGAAGGGCGAAAAACGTATTGCTGTTGGAACATCCGGCGTGAATTCAGCCGGCCATTCTGCAATGGAAGGCATCATTGGAGCAGCTGGTGGTGCGTATAAACATGTGAGCTATGAAGGCGGCGCAAAAGCAGTGCTCTCCACAGTCTCCGGTGAAACGCAGGTCAGCAGTCAGCTCATTTCCGAGCAGCTTGAAATGGTTCGCGGTAAGCGCCTTGTGCCACTTGCAGCTCTGACAACCGAACCTGTTGAGCTTCCCGGTGTTGGCGTGGTTCCGCCAATCACCAACTGGTTGCCAAATTTCAAACCGTCTCCAATTCACTTCGGTATCTTCGTTCCAAAAGGCGTGCCTGCGGACGTGATTGAAACCCTTGAGAAAATTTGGGCGAGCGACATTGCAAACTCAGAAGCCCTGAAATCCTACGCGGACTCAAAGGGTGCTGCACTCACAGTCATGTCCGGTGAAGAAGCACAGGCAGCTGTTGCACCGTCCATCCAGATCAATGCTTGGCAGCTTTTCGACAGCGGTCAAGGCAACGTAAGCCCTGAAACCATTGGTATTACGCGTCCGTAACGGCTTGAGACAGGTGTAACGAAATGAAAAAAACGGCATCACTGAATACCAAGGCCGATCGAATTTCTGGCTATGTATTTGTTGCATTGGGATTATTGGTGGTCATTGGCAGTGCAGCGATGCCGGACTTTTCAAATCTGGGGGCCTCGTGGTACGAGGCCCCCGGCCTAACGCCCGGAATTTTGGGCTTGGCGTTGACTGTTTCTGGCATTTTGCTGGCAACACGAACGCAGAGCCCTCAGCCTGAGAACGGTGCGAACGACGATATGCTGGACCTGATAAAGGATCCCATTTCAAGGCGTCGTATTTTTGCCACCGCAGGTTTATGCGTCTTTTATGCGAGCATATTAATTGGGTTAATCCCATTCTGGCTTGCGACCGCCCTGTTTATTTTTGTGTTCACCTTCAGCTTTGAATACTTCGCTGACCCGGACCGCAGCCGCGTTCTTCGGAAACTGGTGATTGCGTTGCTTCTGGGCCTCACCGCCTCCGCAGCAGTAACGCTTCTGTTTCAAGAATTGTTTTTAGTCAGATTGCCGTGAGGAATTGAGATGGATGGTTTGAACAGCCTCATGGAGGCATTGGTTGCTGGTTTTACACTGACCCAGATATTCCATGTTTCCTGGGCAACCTTGCTGGGAATCTTTGTTGGAATGTTGCCCGGCCTCACCGCCACAATGGGCGTCGCGCTGCTCACAACGCTAACCTTCCATATGGATGCGCAAACCGCGATTGTGGTGCTGTTGAGCATGTATGTTGGAACGATTTTTGGTGGCAGTCGCAGCGCCATTCTTCTCAACATGCCCGGCACACCCGCTAGTGCAGCCTCCACGCTGGATGGCTTCCCTCTCGCCAAAGCTGGTCAGGCACGGGAAGCACTGGGGATGGCGACGGTCGGCTCCTTCCTTGGAACCTTGATTAGCGTCATAATCCTTGCAGTCCTTGCCCCAATCCTTGCAGATTATGCGTTGCAATTCGGCGCTTTTGAGTTCTTCTGGTTAGCCGTTTTTGGGATTGTTATTTCCGGACGTCTGACTGCGTTTGACGATCCGTTGAAGGGGTGGATCGCAGGTATTTTGGGACTGTTGTTCGCCATGGTTGGGCAAGAAACACTCCACGCCTATCCGCGTTTCTCGTTTGGAAGCACTGAGTTAAGTGGCGGGATCAACCTCATTCCGGCCATGGTCGGGACATTTGGATTTGCTGAAATTCTCACGGTTATGGCCTCGCGGAACAAAGAGAAAGTAAGCTCAGTTTCGGGCAAAATGCTGCCACCGCTTTCCACCTTCAAAAAATACTGGGCCACAATCCCAAGATCAGGACTCGCCGGAACCCTCGTAGGGATCGTTCCCGGAGTGGGTGAAGACATCGGCGCATGGGTTTCTTATGCATTGGCGAAGCGTTCAAGTAAGGAAAAAGAGAAATACGGCAAAGGCTCCCAAGAGGGACTTTTGTCAGCGGAAACTGGAAATTCCGCCGCAGTTCCTGGCGCAATTATCCCGGTTCTCACCCTCGGTGTGCCCGGTTCAGCTCCAGCAGCGGTGCTGATGGCGGCTATGATCATCCACGGTATCCGCCCCGGACCGATGATCATGATCGAAAGCCCTATGGTGATCTATGAAGTTGGTGTTGCCCTGCTATTTGCAGCTATTGCCATTCTGGTATTCGGCCTCCTCCTGACAAAGCCGATGCTTAAAGTGTTACAAGTGCCTGCAACCCGGCTGCATCCGGTTATTTTCGTGCTGTGTACGGTTGGCTCCTTTGCGCTGGCAAGTCGTCCTTTTGATATTCTGATCATGGTTGTGTTTGGCTTGCTGGGATTTGTGCTTCGGCAGATGAAGTATCCCATGGCACCAATCGTTCTGGGTCTGGTGTTGGGAAGCTTGTTGGATCAGAATATGCGTCGTGGGCTGGTTCTTTCTGATGGGTCTTTAGAGCCGTTTATGACCCGCCCAATCAGTGCTGTGCTCATGGTGATCACACTCCTGACGGTTCTCATGGGAATTCCGGCGGTGTGTCGTCTATTCGCACTTGCGTGGCGGCCCAAGACCAACTAGGAAAACTGAAGGCAAACTGGTGGAAAACCCTAAGCAAAACAAATGTTTGCTTCTCAAGAATTAGAATAAAGGGATCTTTGAATGCCCCGAACGAGAAGTGAAGAAGTAAGCAAAGTGCTTCTGGATACGTTTGATGAGACTATGATCGACAGGTCTATTCCCATTGGACCACAAATCTATGAATTGCTGCGGCTGAAAATTGTACTTATGGAGTTGCCACCGGAATCGCAAATCAACGAGCATGAACTTGCCCGAGTTCTTGGAGTAAGCCGCACGCCTCTTCGTCAGGCCTATCAAAAACTTGCAGGAGAAGGGCTGATTATCAGTCGCCCACAAGTGGGGTCTATCGTTGCGCCCATTGACCAGGCCTTAATCAAAGAAGGTATTGTTATTCGCCGTGCATTGGAGAGGGAGGTGGTTCAGGTTTTATGCAGCAATAAAACTGACCTGAGTATGCTTGAGCCTATTCTCGCGATGCAAGAAATTGCTGTGCGCAAGCGCGATTACATCAGCTATTTTAAGTTCGATGAAGAGTTTCACAAAACGCTGGCCTATGCCTCGGGAATTCCAGCCGCCTGGAGACTGGCCCTTTCAGTAAAGGGGCATGCGGACCGTGCCCGTTTGTCCTTGATGAGCAAGAACAAAAGCAGGTTGGAGCGCGCGTACAATGAACATATTGCGCTAATCGCTGCAATTGATTCCGGCGCCAATAAAAAAGCAGAAACAATCATGAACCAGCACGTGAATGCGGTTCTGGAAGCTATTGAAAAATAAAAACTTATGATCGTCGTCGGATCAGCCATATTGGCGTCATTGCAATATTCAAGGTTCTGTCGCAAAGATTTTTGGCGTAGAATATAGAGCTGGCTCAAGTTTCTTGGACAGGTGGTCTAAGTGGATTTAGTTCCTGAAACTGGCATGATGCCAAGAACAGGAGACCAGCATGAGCAGACGTCCCCATTGGTCCCATAGTCCGGCCTCTAAAGCGAAAGTGGCGCTTGCTGCTATTCGCGAAGAGAAAACCTTGAATGAATTAGCTCAGGACTTTGATGTGCACGCGAACCAGATCAAGCAATGGAAAGAGCAGGCCTTTGCGGCGATACCAGATGTGTTTGGTGCTGATAAACAGGCTAAGCAGGAACCTGAAGTCGACATCAAACGGCTGCACGCCAAAATTGGGGAGCTAGCTTTGGAAAATAATTTTTCCGGACTTCGAAGGGACTGCGGCCCCAGTGGGGCCGCGTAAGTGTGGCGCGGCTCGATTTTCTGCATAGGTGGGCGTTTTGATGTGCAGCCCGCTCTTTTGCATTCCTTACCGAATTCCAAGCGTTAGAAGAGCTTCAAACCACGCCTTTCTAACGCCCATATTGGGTTCTTATTTTAGTTGCTAATCACCAACTCCTGAGCTTTCTTCTGGCTCTTGGTGTTTACGGTATAATTGAGGCTCACCTCTTCCAGATCAAAGTCCGCGAAGATCTCTCTAATCTGCGGGGTGTCATTGATGGACAGAAGGAAGCGCCCCTTTAGGCTTTTGAGTTGGTCTGCCAGCTTCTGAAAATCATCAGCTGTGAAAACGCCCTTCCCATAATAATCCTCGCAAGCCCAATATGGCGGGTCCAGATAGAAGAGTGTCTCAGTGCGGTCATATCGTTGGATGCAATCAGCGTATGATAGACGCTCTATGATAACGCCTGATAACCGCTCGTGAACATCCTCCAACAAAGGCACGATCTTACTCAGATCAAATCGTGCCCCGCGTAAGGAGACGCCAAAGGTGCGGCCGTCAACCTTGCCTCCAAAGGCTGTGCGCTGCAGGTAGATAAAGCGGGCAGCCCGCTCCAGATCAGTCAGCGTGTCAGGATCTACTTTTGCCAAACGCTCAAACTCAGAGCGGCTTGTCAGCTGGAACTTGAGCACCTCAAGGAACTGCGGGTAGTGACGTTGCAGGATGCGAAATAAGGTCACCACGTCCCCGGAGATGTCATTGATGACTTCACACCTGGGTTGATCAGCTCGGCGGAAAAAGATCCCGCCCATGCCGACAAATGGCTCCACATAGGTTTGGTGAGTGACCGCGCTAATTCGGGCGGAGACGTGCTTGGCAAGTTGCATTTTCCCTCCGATATATGCGGCTACAGGTTTCACAGGCTTAATGGGAGTAAGTTTCATTTCTTATTGTTGTTTTCTAAGGGCTCATCTGGCCTCAGATCATTATATGTGCCACAGCGACGGCACTTGATTTCTACACGCCCCTGAAGGGCATTCTGTTCTTTTTTGAGGAGGAGAGCTGCACATTTGCAGCACTTGATAGACTCCACTTTATATCTCGCATAAGACAGTCCCGCAGCTCATTATTTGGTGAGTTAATGCAGCGGGAGCAGTGATATGTTTAGTCTCACTGGCTGGGCTTCTGGGTGGTACTTGATGCCCGGTGCCCGGAGATTTCTCCGGGCCTTCCGCTTCATATTATGTCAGGAGGCTCGAACCTTCGCCGGATGTGTTCCGGCTTATGGCGCTGGTTTTTCCCAAAGGTCACCATCTGTTGGATCTGGGATCGGTTCCATGTTCTGGATCTGAGCAGAGCGTTCCAAAATCCAGTCACGGTGATCATCTGCAGCATCAAGAACGGCCTGGACGTGTTCTTGCGTGGTGAACGTCAAATCCACCCCAGCGGAGGTTTTGTAGGCTTTGCCTTCAGGCCCAATTATGCCGCGCTCAAACCCACGCAACAAACCTTCCAGACGGCTGATACTGTCCGTATCGCACTTAAACTGGATGCCGTTGATCTTCGTACCTAAAACGATGCGTTGCTCCGCTTCCTCAGAAACTTGAGCCGGAAGATGTTTTTTTCCTTCAAGCACCCAATCAGTACCGTCCCAGGAACAATCACTGATTGGTTTGACAGGCACTTCAACAGTGCCATCAGGGTAAGAATTTAAAATATCCTCACCCGGTTCCCCAGTGGTTTGCCAGTACCCTTCGTCAGGATGGAAATAACCCTTTTCAGAACTCATTGCGTATGACCCTTAATCTATATTGAACGTTGTTAGCGGAATTCAGAGCAGTGCCTATACCCCTCCGTATTTCTGTAAAAATGCCCATGCGCTACAACCACTACTACACAGACGTAATGGCCACTTGGGGGTCTTGATACAGTCACCCAAGTGATCCCATCCTTGGACCATTGAACCGAACAGTTGGACGTTAATATTTGTACAAGCATCAGCCTCCCTGAGGTGTTTTGGTATTTTACATTTCGGGATCGCGAAGAAGAAACGTCGTACCAGGCTTGTCCTTCGCCCAACCCTTGACCAACCCCAGCAGCTGCAGATAGCGCCGCTATGTTACCCGCATGGGCAAAGTAGTCGGTTGATTTGGTAGCTGCAGACCCCAGCCCCAGCTTTTCACGCCAAGCACTTGACGTGGTCAGAGCCAACACCGTTAGCGAAAACGCGCTGATCTTGGACGCATCCAGCTTGCTACCAACCGCATTGAGGATCTCAGTCGCAAAGTTGGGATTGTCACCCAGAGCTGAAGCCAGCTCATCCAGTGTATTAAGTGCGCCCGGAGCAGATGCCACAAGGTTGGCAATGCGCTGATCTACCTCCACCTTGGTGTAAGCATCCACAAGACCCAACTCGGCCATGGTCGTAGGCTTATCTTCCAGCTCGCCATAAGCGTGAGTATGCTCACCGCCAGACTTGGTAGCCAGTGCTGTTGTCAGCCCATTCACATCCTCAATCTGATGATTGTGCACCTTGGGAGCCGCTACTTCTGCAAGCGTTTCATGCAGGCGTTTCGGGTCAATGACCTTCTTTTCAACACTGGCGTCTTTCGCCTCCACTCCACTGGCCCACGGATAGGCAGAGACCACCCAGCCTTGTGTTGCGTATCCGTCCAGTGGATTGACGACCAGCTGAATGGCATCAGAGTTGGTGATCTGTAAAACGATCTGAATGGTCAGCGTAGAGGCTGTTCCATCGGAAAGCTGCGCTTTGTAAGTCTCGGGATATTTGGCGATAGCAAACATATTGCCATCTTCATCAAACACCCCGGCCTCGCGGATCCACCACCCACCCACGTCTGGCGGGACTATCGCTTCAATGACCAACCAGGCCGGGTTCTGTACGTCCTGTGTTATCGACGTAATGGCAATGCGGTGCATCTCATTTCGCAAGGCATTCTCAGAACCGTCTGGATCATAAGCAGCCCCATTGGCATCTCCAAGTGCAAGCTCACTTATTTTGATTCCGCCTCCACCAGTAATAGCATCATTGAGAGCAGCAGAGCCTTGGTCTGTTAGGCGTGTATAATAGGTTGGATTGGTCATGCAGGCCTCGGATAGATTGTAGTGGAAACGTAACGGGGCCGCAGATGAGCTACCGCTCCTGCTAAGCCTTGACTTTGGATGGCTTCCGGCCGCCATGGGCGTATCCGCATCACTTCGCCGGTGGATGCAGCCGCACCAAATCCCAGAGCCATGGTGTTGTTCAACTCGGTGATAATCGGCGGGAAGATGCGGTTCTTGTGCAGATCAGAAACAAACCCACGGAAACGAACTGGAGCGCGGACAACTGAAAGCCAGCGGGTTGAGGTGTCTTGCGAATAGCGTTTGGTAGCCGCAATAGCCTTCAACGCGGTTTTTTGCACTTCAAGGCTCAAGGGCTCGTCTGGCGGGTCATCTAGATCACCAAGGCGCAGTGTAATCTGGTAGGTATCATGCGGGCCTTCAGGCTCTTGTTGCCACCAGTGTTCAATATCGGCGGCAATGCCGAGCAGGCTCTGGGCCAGTTTCACACCTTCATCGCGGCCTTTCTTCTCGTGAAGATCCCACGCCTGATCTATCAGCTTGCGCACAAGCGTATCCGGCAGGCCATCTTCTCCGATGAACTCATCCAGCGACCGGTCATGTACCGCTAACGGTAAAGCCGCTGTTGAGGTTTCCTCGGCATAGCGCTGCATTAGCGTGGCGAAATCAAACTCAGCTGCCATGGCCTCAAAAGCATCCAGCAAAGCCCGTGTGCGTGGCTCGTTGATACTGGGCGGAATAAGCGTATAGGGAAAGCGCCGGTCAGCCATTGCCAGCCACCGCTTCCAGAACCACAGTGCCAATCACGGCAAACTGGGTCTTCTCGAGCTGGCGGGAGGCAAGACCGGACACATCCAGCTCTACATCCACCACACCTTCCACGCGGTGCACCGCAGGCGTTAAGGCGGACAGAGCCAGATACTCACCCAGACGCCGCGACCAGATGGTTCCGGCCTCCCTAATTGCTTGCTCTGCAGCCGTACGTGCCGCCTCAAAATCACCGGTGGCTTTCAATTTACCGGTGATCTCCAGCACCAGACGCTCACCGGGATGAACGCTCAAATCATCGCCTTGCGGGCGCTTGCTGTCTGGGTCCAGATAGGTTTTCAGATCCTCGCAGAACTGAGCGCTTGGCACACCGGAGTTCAGCAGCACATAAAGTGCAATGCGGCCCGGTTCAGGCCGGATCACTTCCACATCGGCAATATCAGGAGAAAAGGCACGGGCTTGCTGGCGGTAGCTTTCTTTTGGTCCGGCTTTGGAGATGCGATCATGAGCTTTAGCGGCACGGTAGAGCAGCGAGCTATCATCTTCCGCAGTTGTTCCGCCTTCACTGGCCGTGATGTTGGTGACATTCACATCGGGGTAGCCCGCAGGCATTTGCGTGAGTTGACCGGCCAACAATCCATTGGCACCCAGCCCTGATTTTGTGGAGGTAGCGCGAGCAGTCAATGACAGCTCGCCTGCCTTCAAAATCTGCTGTTCATCGAGTGCAAATGAAACCGCCCCGGCGCTGACCTCAAGGCCGCGTGGCAAAACAAGATCGGTGCTGCGTGCGTCATCCAACGTGAAGGTCAGCTGTACAATAGCGGCCTTGGCCTTAAGCCGGAACGTGCCGTTGTTGGCGGCTGCAACATCCAAAGAAGGCCCTTTGGCAAACAGCAGCCAGCGCTTGTCGGCAGCGTCCTGACCTTCCTTGCCAAGCAATGACAAACAATAGGCCAGCAGGTTGATAAATAACATCTCATAGTGCGCCGGGTAGAGCTTGCGCTGTGGTCCGTCCGGGTGGGCTTCCCACCACGCCACCAACTTTTCTTTCCATGCCTTTGAGGAGGTCGTAAAGTGTTGCGGCGGGCCACGACGGATCAATTCATCCACGCTCAGGGCTTTGATCAGGTTCACCATCATTCAACCCTCATCAAATCAACATCGGTGCGCTGAATATCGGAAAGCACATCAGAGCGTGGTCGCCAATGAATAGCGGCGGTGAAGTATGCAAAGCCTGCTTGCTCCACATCAACGCGGTCAAGCAGAATGCGCGGCTCCCAACGCTCTAACCCCTCCCAGATCTCCTTGGAGATACCGGGAATGGCCTCAACGGGTACGCGGTCGATATAGGAAAGCGCATCGCAAAACTGCTCAGGTTCAGTGGGAACAGACAGCTTGGGCGTCAGGCAGATAATGCGGATGGATTGGGCCAGATCATCAAGACCAATGACCGCCTCATTCCAAGGCGCATCGCTCTCGTGTGCCAGCTTAATCTGCCAATGGAGGGGGTCTAAAACCATCGCCTGCAAACGTCCTTGCTAAAACTACCAGTTGTAGGCAAGGTATCGCGCGGGCGGGCAATCAGGTTACGGAAGTGTTCCGGTAAGGTGAGCTTTAATTCCCCTCAGGCACTCAACAGGAAAGATATTTCATGCAGAAATTAGCTAACAAGCGCGACATGGATTTGGTACGTGATCTGCTTCTAAAAATTGAGAGCGGTGAAAAAGTTTTTGAAATAACTTCAGACGAAGAGAGCGCAATTCTTGGGTGTGATCCCATCGGTATGAGTCAGGAAGAGGCTCATAAGTTGGAATACCATCTGAGGCTTCTTGATGATGCGGGCCTAATAGTTGGTCTAAGCATAGCTGGTGGCGGACATGTATACATAGAACGTATTTCGTGGGCTGGTCATGATTTTCTTGATAGCGTTAGAGATGAAGAAATATGGAAGAAGACAAAGGAAGGTGCAACGAAAATCGGTGGGTTTACGGTTGAAATGCTCACTGGTATCGCGAAAGCCTTCTTGAAGATAAAAGCTAAAGAATTACTTGGGGTGGAGCTTTGATTGGCGGGCATCAAAACATCATAAAGGGATTTCAGTAATGACGAAGGAAATTAAAATCGGCCTAAAAAACATTAAGCTGCTCTGCAATATGTCATATGATGATCGTATAAAGTTCATTGCGGAAGGGCTGCCAATTATGTTGAAGAGCGCCCAATCGTTGTGGCACGCATCTCAACGTTTAAACGATGCCCCCAGAGAGGCTGATATCCTCATCGGCCTCGCCAAAGAAGAAGCAGCCAAAATTCTGATATTGATGGATGTCGTACGCTGCCCAAAGAAGCTAGTTGCGACAAAAACCAAAGATTTATCTGGTTGGTTCCTCTCGCACCAGAAAAGATTGCTATATGTAGAGGCCGTTGCAGGTCGAAATGTATCTGCAATTGAACGACAGGAAAATCTGAATTTTTATCGGCAAGATTATTATGTCGAAGGAAACTTTGGCGAGTATATCATGCCGAATGCGGCTCTCTACCAAAGAGAACGCATTTTATATGCTGATGTAGTTGATTACGATGAGGGAAAACCATTTTGGAATGACCCCACCGATCACGAAAATCTCTTTATTAGCTCTAAACCTCGAATATTAATTCTTATAGATGCCTTGTCGAAGCTCGGCATTTTCTCTCACTCAGGCCTAAAACGGGTAGCCGAAGTATGGAGTAAGGTAGAGTTTTCGAGCAAAGATACTGATAACAAATCTGAATTACTCGCGAGGGAGTTGTTCCAGCATTTGCAAACAGATAATCTAATTTCAGAAGATGCTGAACAAGATGACGCGAACACTATGTGTTGGGATTGGCCTCAACCGCTTTATGGATTTGATCTAAAACCTATCAAGCGGGCTATGGCAGATCTGCAAGAAGAGCAGGATCGTATGCTTTACTCAGAAATAGGTGATTATTAAACCACCACACCTGTCTGTGCAGGCCCCGGTGTAACATCCTTATGCGCATGTGTTTCACCCACTTCTTTACCGTTGTGGGTGACGCTATCACCCTCCATCTTTATCTTGCCTTTCAGCTCAATCACGTCCGCCTCAAAGGTGATCTTGGGTGCGCCTTTGACCTTCATCTCCCCCGTGGTTTTGTTATAGAAAATCTCCAGCGGCCCGAACACTTCATGGACGATATTGGGATCATTGGAAGGCGGCGCGTCCTCATCTGACCAGACCGCCCCGCCGATTACCCCATCCTCACCATAAGCATCCAGCAGGCACCACACTTGTGTACCCACTGCGGGCATATCGTAGCTTTTCTGGCCTTTGGTGTTGCGTTGGCTGACAGAGAGCCACGCAGAGGCGTTGCCGTCCTCATCCAAAAACTCAACCTGTGCCCGTCCGCCATTGCTGTGCTTGGTTATAGTACCGCGTTTGAATGGACTGGAGCTTTCACCATCTGTAATTCGGCTCATGTATGTGTCTCCCTAAAACGTCTCGCCCCTGGGCTTGGAAAGATCCTGCACCGGCCCATCAAACAGGCCGTCCGTTCCACCCGCTTTGCTGGTCGCCTTGCTGCCTTTGGCTGATGCTTTGCGAACCTTTCCGTCCTGGCGGATCGCCTTCAGTTCCAGTTGTGTGGTGTAGGTACCGCGTGCGATTTTGTGCAGGGCTTTGTGTACCAGATAGCTTGTTGAATATTTGCCAAATGTCGCGCCCAGAGCCACCACCTGTCCGGCAATCAACAACGGGTCACCCACCAATGTCAGAGAGGCGGTCAGTCCGTCTTCATTGGCTTTGGCAAGGCGGGATTTGGCGATGGTTTTGGCTTCCGCCTCATCTTCAACCCGCTCATCAATGGTCAGCGTATCGCCGGATTTTATGGAAAGGTCTTGTACTTCGCCGGTGATCAGCTTCTTTGATTGACCGTGGGCATAGGCAACCTTGGCTTTGCCATAGGTCTGGTGAGTTTTGTCTGTGGCCTTCCAATTGAGAATGGTCGTGCCATCCACCAGATCGAAGGTGAGTGTGGGATCGCGTTTATCCAGATCCTCACGTTTATAAAACACCAGTTGCTTGTCTTTGATGGCAAAGAAATAGCCATAGTCTTCAGCAAGGCGTTTGAGGAACTGGAGGTCCCGTTCCCGGCGCTGGCGTTTGAACTTAAACGGTATCTCTTCAATCTTGCCGGAGACGGTATACCCCAGAGCCTTGGCAACCTCATCAATCACCTTTTTCAGATTTGTCTCTTCAAACGACTTGGATTTCTTTGTCCGTTGCTCGGTAGAGTTGGCCGCAGAAACCGCCTTGAAGCTGAGCCGGTCGTTCAGCCGTGAGCCTTGCGCTTCAGGAATATCCACCTCGAACTCACCGCATGGCATAGGCGCAAAGCCGCGATAGCCAATGCTGGCTATAACCTTATCGCCTTTTTCCGGTCGCCATGGGCCGCGCCACAACCCGCTATCATCGCGAAGGGTAACGGAAACCTCATCGGCTGTGCCATGCAGATTATCCGTCCAGGCAAAATCAATCAGATGCGGGGCAAGGCTGTCTGCCACTTCCTTGCCGTTGATCTTGAGGGAAAGGAATGGCTCGCGCAGGTCCATGGACTAACCCTCCACCGTGCCGCGTTTCCATGGCGGCAGCAGGTTCGTGTCCAGCGGATCCTGCTCAACAACCGGGATGCGAAGAAGAAGGCGCGGCGGGAGAAGAGCGGGTATACGGGCAATCTCTTGCGGGAACAGATGCCGGTTCTCTTCAATGAGCAGATCCATCATCTGAGCATCACGGTAATAGGCCCATGCAATGGTGTCCCAGCGTTCACCGGGCTGGCTCTCATGTTCCAGATAATCACCGGTCTTAACGCCCATCACTTAAGCCTTTTCAGGAGCGGATTGAGGAGAGCAACAGCGGCCCCGGCAATGCCAAGTCCACCAACACTCAAAGCACTGCCCGGCACTTCCACCAGCTCTATGCTGACGGAAATACGCACGATGCGCCCACCTTCAGTGGTTTTGTGGGTGGTGCCTTTGAGCTGCTTAATAAGATAGTGTTTGCCGAAAAACCCGCCACCACCGGGAATAAACGGCATGACTGCCCCGGAGATCTTGGCGGCAACAAGACGGGCATATTCGCCCTCTGGGCTGCAAAAGCTTTCATCAAAGAAGAACGAGAAAGAGCGCCGGTCTAACGCTTCACCGCCGCGCTGGGGCACGGGCTTACCGCGCACCACCTTGTGTTCGTGAAAATCATTAGCAAGGGTTTCATCAGCAGCTGTGGGACCGGTCATGACGCTGGTGGTGCCGAGCTGGAAGCTCCCGAGGCTGGCAAATGTCATTTAAAACTCCAGCCTCTTTTTCTCATCCATTTTGCGAAGCAGCAGAGCCACCAAATCCTCTGCCTGGTCTTCAAGCAAATCGGCAAGCTCGTCTTTCGTAATTGATGCTCCCGAACCTACAGTGATGGTGGGGCTGAAGGTGACGGATATAGTTCCGCCCTGAGCTGAACCATCCGAGCCACCCGCCGTCTGAAGAGCTTGCGCGGGCGGGGCAATAGCAAGTGGAGCGGATGCGGCCAGAGACGGCGATACAACTGCCGTGCTCAGCGTGGCAGCGGCAATAGTTGCCGCCGCCGCTTTGCGCATGGCTCTGACCATCGGCGCGGGTTTTATCGACTGGGCGATGGTCTCGCCAAACTTAAGACGGTGAATATCAGAGAGTGGGCCAAGCTTGGCTGGTGAGGACGGCAAATGATCACGCAAGATCTGTGTTACCCGGCGCATTTCCTCCACCAGCAGATGAGCACGCGAGCGCATGCCAGCTGCAATGGTCTCCATCATGCGCTGGCCGTGATAGGCAAAGTCTACACCACCGAGCAAATTATCCACGCCTGCAATCGCCGCTTTGCTTGAGATCTGAAGCGCTTCCACCGCAGCATTGGCCCTTTCAACCTGCGCAAGGCTGACAGGCGCTTGCTCGGGCTGGCTAAAACCAGCGTGACCTACAAGCTGGTGGGACAGGTCCATCATCTTTTGGGCATGAGAGGCGAACTCGCCGCCGCCAGAGACAATGGCACTAAGCTTTTGCTGGTAGGCGTCAAGGTTCATTTGCCCCGCTTGCAAAGCCTCGGTGAGTGCCAGCCCCTCTACAAAATCAGAGGACCAACCGTTTTCAGCAACTTCAGTGAGTTGATCAATAAAGCGGTCAGCCCCTTCCGGGCCAGTCACAGCAGACCATACTTTACCCGCCATATCAGCAAGTGATTTAAGAGTTTCTCCAACGGTGGTTGCAAGGGTTTCCCCGGCGCTGCCAATGGCCTCAAATATCCCGGAGAGCTTCTGCCAGGCAGCATCAGCAAAGCTCGTGAGCTCGTCCCAAAAGCTGGAGAACGTGTCCATCGTCGGCAACCACGAACCACTGAAAAAGTTCGTAAAGCCCTGTTTAATGTCTTCAAAGCTTGGCAGTTTAAGGTCTGGAAGATCTGGCCATTCCCAGTTTGAGAAGATGGCCTTGATCTCAGTCCACTGCAGGGAGGCATTGGTTTTAAGGTCGGTCCAGAACATATCAAGCCAGGTTGTAATCTCGCTCCAGTTGTTGACGATCATGCCGAGCGGCATCCAGCCAAACAGAGTTTTAATCCCCTCCCATGCAGCGCTCGCCGTCGACTTAATGTCTTCCCAAAAGTTCGAGAGCCAAGCTGTAATCTCACCCCAGCTGTTGATGATCATGCCAAGCGGCGTCCAGCCAAACAGAACCTTCAGCTTCTCCCAGGCAACACTGGCCATATCGGAGATCCACTCCCAGGCACCTACAAGCCAGACGCTGACCACATCCCAGTTGTCATAGATAAGCCATGCCGCGACAGCTAGGGCTGCAATCACTGCAATGGCGATTAAAATGGGCGGACTTAGCGCAGCAAGACCTCCAGCAAGCGTGGCAAGGCCCGCGCCAAGTTGCACCACTCCGGTGACAATGCTGATCAGGGCCGCCAAAAGCGGAAGCTTGATCATCAAGCGGACGAGAACATTCCAACCGCCCACCGTCTCGGCAACCTCGGACAGCGCCCTGCCGGTGGCTCTCAGTGCAACGATCACCTCTTGAGCGAAGAGCCAGAAGTCCTTAAGACCGGTGATGATGCTCGCGCTGATTTCTTCGGCCCACTCCTGCAACGAGCCATCAGCTTTCATGGTATTGAGCTTATCTAAGAACCCTTGCAGCTTCTCCTTGGCCCAATCAAACACCCCGGCATCGGCAATCATGAGCTGGAACTGGAACCAGTGATCCAACATATTGGAGACCATGCCATCCCATGTTTTAGAAAGCTTCTCAGAAGCGCCAATCGCACGAGTACCCATCAGTTCCACAAGTTTGGATATGACTTCACGGCCCAGCTCGCCCTTTGAACCCATCTCTATAAGGGCGGCAGCGCTTTTGCCCGTGGCTTTAGCCAGCATATCCCAGACCGGAATGCCGCGCTCCAGAAGCTGCATGGCCTCTTCGCCTTGTAGCTTCCCTTTTTGCCATGCCTGGCCGACAGCTAAGATAATGCCGTGCAATTGTTCTGCCCCACCACCACTCATGGCCATTGCATCGGTCATAGCTTCGAGTGATCCATTTGTGGGGTCAATCCCAGCGTTCTTAAGCTGATTGTAGGCAACAACGACATCAGGCAATTCTAGCGGCGTTCTGGTTGCAAAATCTGTAATCCAGCTCATAGCCTGCTCTGCTTTGGCCTTGGAGCCTTCTAGCGCCTCCAGCTGGACCATGTAGTTTTCCATTTGCGCGGCCGGGCCAATGATCGTATTGGCAGCAATCCCTGCAATAGCTGATGCTCCGGCAACCACGCCTGTGCCAATCGCAACCCCACGCGCAATCTTTCCGCCACCACCTTTGATCAGCGCGCCGCCCTTTTGAAGGCCCGCGGTTGCTCCTTTGACTTTGTTAAGCGCGCGCTTCAAAAGACCGGCTTTGCGCACTGCCGCGTCAGTTCTACCAATGAACTGCGCCATGGAACTGCGAGCCCTATCAATCTGACTGGCAACTTTCCCGGTGTGGCCTGCAAGGCTTGCAGCCCCGCTTGCTGCGTTCTTGTTGGCCCTTGCCACGCTCGTCGCCGCTTTGGCTGCTTTACCCGTAGCCTTGGCGGTTTTCTCAGTGGCTTTAACTTGTTTGAGCGTGGCTTTACTCTGCCCTTTAGCCAGCTTTTCCTGTGTTTTGAGCTGCTTTTCCATGCGCTCGTTGAACTTAAGGAGTTTCTTCAGTCCCTTAGATGCGCGGTCCTTAAATTCTGCGGTAATACCAAGACGCATGGAAAGCTCCGTTATGACCGCTTGTTAGCTCGCTCAGAAGCCTTGCGTTCTGCCTCTGCTTTGGCTTCATCAAAGGCGATCTGCTGATCAAGCGTGGTCAGGAATTCAGGCTCAGACAGATCATCCAGATAACCGGGGTTCCAGCCCCGGTTGACCAGGTAGGTGTGACACTCAAGCGACGACAGCGTTACGCGGTCGTCGTCTTCCCGTTTCCCTCATCGTCCTCATCCAGATCATCGCCGCCGCCAAAAACCTCGCCAAGCAGCTCGTTGGCATCGTTCATCGGGATATAAGCTGCAAAGTCGGCCTCGGTGAGCTTCTCACCGTCAAACGTTGCGATCTTACAAAGGTAAAGGATCTGGGCTTTGCCAATTTTGTTCTTGGCTATACGCAAGGACCGCGTCCAATCCCCATGACGGCGGAACTCTGGATAGACCACAAACACACCGGTTTCTGGCAGGGTGAAGTGTGCGGAGCCCTGTTTAGCGGCGCGGTGCGCTTTCAGTTTGGCAATGACACCGGCCTCAACCGGCGTGTTCAGGTCACCTTCTGGCATATTCGTATTCTCATCCGGGCGGGTCATGGCATCCCTTTCAGCTTGGGTTGGAAACGTGTCACTTGGATCCGCGCAATAAAAAAGCCCCCACGCCGGAAAGCATGGGAGCCAATTCGCGGTCTGATAGGACCGTTATGCGCTTATCCGCGCCACATCTCGCCGGAAGAGTTCCGCACCGAGCTTGCAAATACATCCACCTCAAACAGTGGTTTGTTGCTGTCATGAACCCGCTGCACCAAACGAGAGATCGTCATCTCATGGGTTATCTCTTCTGGATCTCCATTTTTGCTTTCGCCAAAATCATGACCAAAGAAACGAGCCTGCAAAACCGTGATCAAGGTATATGAGCGCTCCAGGTCCAGACCGTCAGGACCGTTCACATCCACATACTTATGCAGCTGGAGTGTGTGGGTCTTGGTGGGGTTGAGGAAATCCTCCTGGATCTGCGGGTCCACACTGCTCATGGTGATTTCGCCAGTGAGCGCTTCCAGCGTCCGGGTGGGTGCTTTGTAAACAGCAACCTGACCCAGTGTTTCAATGTCGACGGTCTTCCACTCAATTTTGGGCATCTTGAAAGATTTGGCGAGCCCCACAAGCGTGTTGTCGCCCAGATAGATATCAGAATTGGTGATCTGACCAAAGCGGCGGAAATCAGTCATAGATTATCCCTGCGTTGTTTACTTAAGCCGCTTCAGACTGGGACAGTCCCAGAGCATCGGCCAGAAGGTTGATGTTAAGGGAGCGGCGCACACTAATGGTTTCCATGATGCCAACCGGTGCAAATTCCAACGTGTAGTGATACCAGCCATCAGCGGCAAAGGCGGCGCTCATCATTTCCCGATCAAAGGCAAAGCGGAAACCGGAGAGTTCTGGATCATTGCCTTTGGTCTTGCCGATTCCCCATGCATTAATGGCATCTTCGATCTGCTCAATGCGGGCCAGCGAGTCATTGCGATCCTTCTTCTCATCGAGAAAGTGCAAGATTGCTTCATCCAGCACATCCTGCGTGTATTGAGCGTGGAAGAAGGTCAGCATAGTGGTTTTGGTGGGATAGCCCGCATTGCGGTTGCCCGAGGTATGCGGCCCTTTGCCAAAGCGTTCCTCGCACGAGATAATCCCGTTGGATCGGGTCACTTGCGTATCACTGGACCCATCGCCCGGCACATAAAGCACATCTTGAGCTGCACCCTCAATGCCCTTGATAGGCCGATTGGAGGGGCTGTGATGATAGCCGTATTCCATCACGCTCATAAGCACGACACCCACCAGATAAGCTGAATAGTGATCTGCAACTACCTCACCAGCAGTATCCGACATCTCATCCAGATTAACCGTTTCCATCATAGGCCAGCACAGATTAACCCGTGTGTCATTGGTCTGGAAATCAAACGATCCTTCCGGCCCGCGTGCCTCCTGAAGCTGCTGCAGGGTGACACCAAACGGGGCATCCCAATAGCAGCGAGCGCGAATGCGGCCACAAATGGCTTCCATTTCTGAGCGAACCCCGGCCAACCCATCATAGCCTGGAGCCAGAATGTTCTTTGGAAACCAGCCAAAGCGCTGATAACAGGAATAAGCCAGCTTCAAGCCACTGGGGCGGCCCATAGCGTCAAACGCTCCGATGATATCAAGCCCGGTGACTTTGCTTGGATCCGGTTTGTCAGCGTCATCTTTGTGCGTTGCCGGATCAAACACATTGACCACGCAAATGGTCCCAAGGCCGCGTGTTTTGGCCTGCTTAAACATCGCCCGCAGTTTTTGCGGCAAGGTATAGCCATCGCGTGCGGGGCCGAAGTGTTTTGTGATATCCGCTTCGCGGCGAATAAGAATGGGTTTGTTGATGTATTTGACTTGCTCCTGTGAGGTCTTATGAACCTCATGAATTGGAGCTGTGCCAATTAAAAACGCTGTCGCAGCTTTTAGCTCACGAACCAGCACACCATCTTCATTGGCATCAACGATCTCAGGCCCGAAAATGCGCTCAGCCATGGGTTGCTTCCTTCTGAGTTAGGATTTGACCGCACACCCACGCCTGCACTGTTGGGTGATTGCAGGGCAATGTGTAGGTCTTACCGGGATGAAACGTGCCTTCAAAGAACACGGTGAGCTTGCCTTCCGTATCCTTGGCTTTGAGCGCGACCGACTGCACCGGACCGGTGTAGTTATAATCGCAGAACTCAGTGGGAGCCGTGCTTGGTGCACTCATGGCTCTAGTCCTCCTGTTTTAAAGGTGGGTGACGTAAAATTGGGGGAACTGGTCGTCGCGGTCCCTGGTGGTCGGAAATACTGCGCGCCTGGCAACTGACTTCCATTTGCCAGCGCCATTGACCCGGTGACTGGTCAGCAAGGTCTTCACGTTCCATCATCAGCGGACTTGCCCCGGCAAGCGGGAAGTTTTGCAAGGCGGACCGGCAGCGCTCTAAAACCGCATAGGCCCCATGTTCACCTTCAAGCGTGGTTAAGTTCAAGGCGATCACAAAACGCATAGAGCGCGATTGGGAGGCATGGTTGAGCGCATTATCACTGGCGTAACGTGCCCCGCCGTAGTGTACCAGCGCCGCCATTTGAAAGTTCGCCAGATCAAATTCTTCTGGCTTGGAGGGGAACCCGCCCACATAAGCAATGGAGGGCAGATTGAGCTTGAGCCGCTCCACAATCTGTTCCTGAAGGCGTTCAATCTGGTTCATTGGTAGCCCTCCAGAACGCTATTTGCGCGGCCTTGATCAAATGAGCCAGAAACCCCACCAGTCGCCGGCTCAACATCACCGG